>CAZGZR010000010.1:0-53229 GCA_964529745.1 uncultured Candidatus Bathyarchaeia archaeon | reverse complement strand
CATAGGCTACGTCCCCCAGACCCCCAACCTCAACGACAGACAGACCGTCCGCCAGAACATAGAGTTCACCGTCAGGCTCCGCGGCCTCCCAGGCGACTGGACAAACGAGATCAACGGCGTCATACAGATGATGAACCTCACACCCCTCGCCGACGCCAAGGCCCTCAGCCTCAGCGGCGGCGAACGACGCAAGGTCGCCCTCGCCCGAGCCATAGTCCTCAAACCCGACCTGCTGCTCCTGGACGAGCCCCTCAGCAGCCTCGACGTCTCCAGCAAGCAGGCCCTCCGCGACGAGCTCAGGCAGATCCACAGGTACCTGGGCTGCACCGTCATACACGTCACCCACAACCAGGTCGAGGCCCTGGAGCTGGCCACCCGCGTCGGCGTCATGCGCCGCGGCACCATAGTCAACACGGGCACCCTCCAGGAGGTCTTCGACGACCCCGTGGACGAGTACGCCGCAAGGTTCCTGGGCTACACCAACATCTACCCCGCCACGGCCGTAGAGTCGAGGCGGTTCACCAAGATGAGCCTCGGAGGCGTCACCGTCAAGGCAGCCAGGCCGCCGCGGCCCGGCCAATCCCTGGTGGGCATACACGGCGACGACGTCACCCTCCACACCGTGACCCCCGTGAACGTCCGGGACAACGTGTTCAGGGCCACGGTCTCCGACGTAGCCGACACCGGGCCCAGCGTCACCGTCACCCTGGACATGGGCGTCCCCCTGCGCATCACCCAGAGCAAGCGCCGGTTCCAGGAGACCGGCCTCACGGTGGGCTCCGCGGTGTGGGTGCAGTTCAGCCCCGAGGCCGTTAAGCAGCTCGCCCCCTAGCGCAGTTAAGCATTTATGCGGTGCCAGCGCCTCCACAGCCATGAAGACGTGGAGATGCAGGAGCTGCGGCTCCGAGTACACGCCCCAGCCCCCCGACTACGCGTGCCCCGTGTGCGGCAGCGGCAACACGGTGCCCGTGGGCTACCAGGCCCCACCGGACCACGAGCGGCCCGAGACGCCCGACGAGCCCGAACGGCTGTGCCCTGGGTGCGGGACGGCCATGCGGTGCGGCTACCTGGTGGAGACCAACGCGCCCCTGGCGC
Source organism: uncultured Candidatus Bathyarchaeia archaeon (assembly GCA_964529745.1). Classification (GTDB taxonomy): domain Archaea; phylum Thermoproteota; class Bathyarchaeia; order TCS64; family TCS64; genus RBG-16-57-9. The sequence goes on along the minus strand of CAZGZR010000010.1, from coordinate 52,134 downwards.
TGCTGACCCTGGGCGAGGGCATCTACTGGACGCCTGGGGAGGCCGGGCTGCTGGGGGAGCGGGTGGCCCTGAAGGCTTACGCGTGCCCCGGCTGCGGGTACATAGGCCTCTACGCAAGGTGGCTTGACAGGCACCGGGGCATAATAGAGAAGGCTTCCTACGCGTGCAAGTAAGCGGCCTGGGAGGATCGTTTTAAAGCCGTGGGGCCCATCCCCCACTGGATGAGCGCCAGGACCAGCAAGCCCGAGTACGGACCCTACCTGCTGGCGGCGCTGAAGGCCGCTGGATGCGCGTCGGTTGACGAGTTGATGGAGGGAATGTTCAATCTTATGAGTCGTCGGCTGCACCCTGCCGACTTGGAGACGCTGCCCGGCGGCGTCCCACGGTGGAGGCGGCAGGCGGAGCACATGCTGGAGGGGCTCATCGAGGACGGCTACGTGGCTGAGAGCCGTGGCTGCCTGTCGCTGACCCGGCGGGGCCTCGACTACCTCTCCGGGCGCTAGGCGCCCCGCCGTTTCGCAGTCTGCACCCAATCCTCGACTTCGTCCGCGCTGGGCAGCCTCTCGACTATGCCTTCTCTGTCGTTAGTCTCTGTGAGTCTCCCCAGGAGGGTGTCGGGCTCCTCGCCCGCGAGCATGGCTATGCTCCTGATCCCCGCGGCCCTCAGCAGCGCCCTGTATTTCTCCCCAACGCCTTCCAGGGCCTCCAGGTCCTCTGTAGCCGTCTCCGGCTGGGGTTCTTCGGCCTCCGCCTCGGATGGCTCAGCCTCAGGCTCCGCCTCGGGCTCTTTTGGGGCCTCCTCAGCCGGCTCCGGCTCCGCTGGGGGCGTCTCGGGTTTCTCGGTGGGCTCCACGGGTGCCTCGGCGGTTTTCTCGGCTGCCCGCTGGGCCTCGTAGTCCCGTACCTTTAGCACGTCGGGCTCAGCCGGTTTCTCTGGTGCCGCCTCCGCCTTCTCCTTGTACATGTAGTATAGCAGAAGCGCGAGCAGAACCACGAATCCAGCGACTATTATTATAGGGTTCATTTCGTGGAAGTATTGTAAATCTGTGATATTTCATGGTTATGGGAGGGCCTTCTTGACGAAACGGGGATGCAGCCGGCTCTCAGGTGCTTCGAGGTTTCTTAGAAGTTTAGATATGATCTAGACCTTTCTGGGAGAAATCCCCTGCGATTCTGACCATTTTTAAATAAAAATGCATAAATTCATTTCCTCTAAGCGCATGTTTATAATCGTCGATAATAATTCCTCAGGGTCTACTGGTTTGAGAAAGACCTTGTAAACGTCTAAACCCATGTACTCCACCTCTTTAAAGACGTTATAATAGCCTGTCAGGAGGATTATCTTCAGTTTCTCGTCGATCTTCTTCAGTTCTTCTATCATTGAGGCTCCGTCTTGATCGGGAAAAAGCAGATCCATGATTATTAGGTAGACGTTGTTCTCGGTGATAACGACTTTCGCCTGTTCTAGGTCATTTGCGGTGTATACATTGTATCCCTCGGTTCTTAGAACCCCCTTGATGATATCTGTGACGTCGGGGTCTTCGTCGATAAGGAGTATGTTTCCCCGCATTATACGAGGCTTGGCTTCGGGTTATAAAGGCGATGTGGATGAACTTGATGGATTTTTAATACTTTATCAGCATAAGAAGAGTTGTAGCATTTCTAGTTATCGGAGTGTAATAGGTAATCAAGAGATATAGTGGAGCACGTGATCGTTTCGGTCACGAGTTCGTCTTCTCTATGATGCCGTCATACGTCTTCATGGCCTTTATGCCTTCGTCGGTGATCTTGTAGACGTACCGGGAGGCCGAGATTTTTTCTTTTCTGAGGTAGCCTTTGGTGACCAGGTTGTTCACCATCTCTTTGCCCCGTTTCCAAGGCAGGACTACCCTATGGACTATTCTGTTGAGTACCATTTCGCCGTCGTACACCGCCACGAGGACGTTGTAATAGTTTTCCATGGCTGACCGGTTCTTGAAGCTCTGCCGTTTCCGCAGCTTTCCTTTTGGCCTTTTTACCTGCACCTTGTGCACGACTTTGGCGATCTCCTTTGTGAAGGCCTCAGCGACTCTTTTATCTTCCTCGGTGAAGCGACCAGCCTCACGGCACTCTAGATTTATGGTGCCGAGGGCTTCGTCCTGATGGATGAGGGGAATGCATAGCTCGGAGAGCATGGTTGCGGCGTCGCGGCCGTCGCCTGGGAAGTAATCGGGGTCCTTGCTGGTGTCGTTGACGAGTTGGGTCTCCCCGGTCCTGACGGTCCTGGCGTTGATGCTGGGCCAGTCCAGTTTGAGATCCATTATCACCCTCTCACCTATGGTGTTGACGGACTTGAGGATGTCGCCCTCGATGACCGCCAGCGCGATCTTGTCTGCGGGTATGATGGATTGCAGCATAGTGGTGGCGAACATGGCCACGTCTTCTAGGAGGTGGTACTGGGCCAGCGTGTACTGCATGAAGCTCAACTTGGCCCCGATATCACCTTTCCCGCGTGATATCTCATGGGACATGAGGTAGTTTGAAGTTGTTTAGCTATTAAAATTTAATGTTAGTAAATCATCATATATCTGATTCGGATGTGATGATTATTCTCGATGATTAAAGAACCCACGTCATGCAAGTATATATTAAATAATATTCATTTTTTAGCATCATAATAATAATCTGTCACTTTATTAGTATTAATTCAATGTATTCATTCTACATATTATTATTATCACTGGTACATAAATGGCCCATGTGTCTGAAGAGTGTGTGCATATAGATGATATGGAGCTGGCAAAGTTCTTTCACGATCTCTTCCCCGGCCCCTCTGTTCGCGGGGTTCCTGATCCAAGGAGCTGGTCCGGGGAGAGTCAGGATGGACACCAGCAGGCTGACGTTATTGGCTGTGAGACGGAGACAGAGTTGTGGGACGAGGTGATAAAGTCTGAGAGTATATCAATTAAGGGTTAGAGGCCGCCCTGGGTGTACTCTATGGATTCCTTCTCGATATCCCTTTTCAGGTTTCAGGTGGCGGCGGAGTATATGGTTTACTGGCTGAACATCGACAGGTCAACCAAGATAGCGAAGCTACACAGGGAGTTGTGCATATGGTGCAGGCCCCATGATCAGCGCGTTAAAGGCGTTAACGAGATGAAAAACAGCGGTGGCTGGTACAGCTTCGAGTCGCCCGGGGAGGCGGAGCGTTTCTGCCAAGAACTCGACCTCGACTTACTGTGGAGCCCCTGTAGGTTCTGTAACCCAAAGTAATACCCACAATCTATGCTATGTTTAAAGTACCCGGGTCTACCTTTGATACTTTTTTAAGTGGGTGGAGTAACTAGGTGCGGGACAACGCGTCCCGTGAACAGGCATGGAGTGTAATGGTCCATGGGGCAACCTCGGCCATCCAGGGGCGATTGAGCCGTCTACTTGAGACAGTCCCAGGTCAGACCCTGCTAGCTCTGAGCTTCAACCTCATCAGCCTCTTCGCGGGCGGCCTCATGGCCGTGTATACGCCCCGTTTCTCGGTGAGCCCGTGGATACTGGCGCTTTTCCCGCCCGTGCTCACGGTCCGGGGCGGCATAGGCGGCATATTCAGCGGCAACCTGGCCACCATGCTCCACCTGGGCCTCGTGGAGCCGCGGCTCAGGGACAACACCCCCAGCTACTACGGGCTGGTGAAGAGCGTCATGGCCATCACGGTGGTGGACGCCCTCGTGCTGGGCTCCGTGAGCTTCCTGTTCAACCTCGCGTCGGGGACCGCGACGCCAGGCATGTGGCCCATATTCGTGTCCGTGCCCACGGTGGCCTGCACGCTGGCCGTGGGGTTCAGCGTCCCCGTCACCAGCTACATAGCCATATTGACGTACAGGAGGGGCCTGGACCCCGACATAGTGGTCTACCCCATCCTCGCGTCCATGAACGACATAATAGTCACCGTTTTCTACGTGGCGGTCGTCAGCCTGGTGCTCATGGGGGGCACGGCCTACCTGGGCCTCGGCACCGTCTTCGCGTTGATCCTCGCCGCCGTGGCCCTCCTGGCCCACCGGAGCCGCGGCGACTCGTTCTTCAGGCAGACCATCCGGGAAGGCACCACCGTCGTCGTCCTCAGCAGCCTCTTCGGGAGCGTCAACGGCGTCGTGCTCAGCCGCATGAGCGGGACGCTGACGCGCACCCCGGGCCTCATGGCCATGTACCCGGCCCTCACCAACGCACTGGGCAACATAGGGAGCATAATCGGGAGCCAGGCCACCACGGGCATGGCCCTGGGCACCTCCCGGGGGTTCAGGGAGGAGCTTGAGGACGCCGGACGGGAGATAGCCAAGGTTGAGGCCCCCGCCGCGTTAATGCACGTGGTCTTCGCCTTCACCGCCTGGCTCATCACGGGGCCCGGCGCCCCCGGCGTCAGCCTCGCCACGCTGCTGGCGGTGGCCCTCACGGCCAACCTGTTGAGCTTCGGCGTCATAAGCGTCTTCGCCCTCTACTCGGCTCATCAGGCCTTCGAGAGGGGCCTCAACCCGGACAACGTGGTGATCCCAGCCATAACCACGCTGAGCGACTCGGCGGCGACCCTGGCGCTGTCCCCCGCCGTCGCCGCGGCGAGGCTGCTGGGCCTCTAGCGCTCCCTCTTCTCGGGGTCCCTGATGAACAAGGCGACGAAGACCAGCTGGACCACGCAGGCCGCCAGCACCCCCAGCCACGGGTAGCGTGGGTCAGCGGAGTAGAGGACGCCGCCCAGCACGGAGCCAGCCACCACGAAGACCGTGTACAGGTAGCCCATCCCTGGGCCCCCCGTGCCGCCGCCTGTGGAGCCCACCATGACGCTTCCCCTGCCCACCGCGGACATGACGCGGCCCCTCATCCCCCGGGGCACCAGGTCGGCCATCAAGGCCGCGGCCGAGGGTATGTAGAGGGAGACCGCCAGGGCCGCGCCCACCCTCACCAGCAGCACCTGGGTGAAGCCCGTCGCAAGCATTATGGCGGGCAGGGAGACCAGCGAGACCAGCACCGCCGCGAGGAGGGTCCTAGCCCGGCCGTACCTGTCGGCCACCATGCCCGCGGGTATGGTGAGCCCTATCTTGATGAGGGACTCTATGAAGAGGATGAGGCCCCACTCCACGTTGGAGACCCCCACCACCTCGGTGGCGTAGACCACCCAGAACGGCGCCGTCAACGCGTTGGATATGAACGCCAGCCCGGTGACGACGCTCAGGGCCTTCACCTCCCGCGGCATCTCCCCGATGAGCTCGGGCAAGCCGCCGTAGACCTCCCGCAGTATGGCGGCGACGCTGGGCATCTCCCCCGGGTCGCCTTCGGGCTCGGCGCCCTTCAGGAACCTGAGAATCAGGGTGTTGATGATGAACGACAGCATGTATACGGCGTAGAGGGCCCTGACGCCAACGTTGTTCCCCAGGGACTCGGTTATGACCCCCGCGATGTATGGGCTGAAGACCGCGAAGAGGTTGGCGAGGGTCGTCATGGTGGCGATGCCGACGCCCCGGTACCGTGGCTCCAGGCTCTCGGCGAGGATGGCGCTGCTCGCCGGGAACTCAAGCACCGCGAAGCCCTGCAGCAGCGTGGCCAGGGCTATCCACTCCCAGCTGGGCGCGAAGACGAATATCAGCATGGTGAACGCCGACAGGTAGCCGGCCGCCGCCATGAGCCTCACCCTCCCCCGCCTGTCGGTGAGGTAGCCTGCGACGGGGAACACCAGCAGCCCGGCCAGGGGCAGCAGGCTGTTCACCACGCCCACCTGGGCGTTGCTGCCGCCCACCGCCAGAATGAGTAGGCTGGCGTAGGGAAACACCATGTTCCTGCATATCTGGCCCACAACCATCCTCACGGTGAGCACCAGGAAGTTGCCGCGCATGAAGGGCAGCCGTCTCCGCAGTTCCATCGAGTCGCTCACCGGTTCCGTCGGAATAGTGGGCCCGACGCTTATATCTTATCCACCCCGTCCCACGACGGCCCCTGAGATGGGATACCTCTAAATCCATGCCTCCGCATATAGGTGCGGTGATCAACCATGCCTAGCTGCCGGAGCTGCGGGTCCGAGGTGGACCCCGAAGACACGTACTGCAGATGCTGCGGCAAGAGGCTGAGCGAGTGGGAGGCGAGCCAGGGAATCACCGAGGCCGCGCCGAAGCAGGTGGAGAACCTCTACGTGGAGGCCTTCCGCAGCCTCTTCAGCCCGTCCCCCGTCAGGGCGCCCCCCAACGCATCCGTGTTCGCCGACCGCCAGCAGTCGCCCCTCACCCCGTACACGGTCTGGGCGGTGCTGCTCCTGCTCATGGGGCTGGGCGCATCCTACGGCGGCGAGTGGATGAGCTACCTGGGCTTCACCCTGGCGGGGTACGCGGCGCCCATCCTCCTCGTCGTGTGGATGGTCCGCAGCGACAGGTACGAGAGGGAGCCCACGGCGCTGGTGGCGTACTGCTTCGGGTGGGGCGCCTTCATAGGCGTGACCGCCGGCGTCCTCAACGCCGTGGTGACGGCCCCCTACCTGGGGATGGGCGGCGCCGGCTTCATCGAGGAGCCGCTGAAGGCGCTGGGCGTCTACCTCGTGGCGCGGAGCAGGCTCGGGGCGGAGTTCAACGACCACCTGGACGGCATGGTCTACGGCGCCGCCGCCGGCGCCGGGTTCGCGGGCCTGGAGAACTTCTGGTACCTCCACGAGATGATAGTGGGCAACAGCTACCCGGCGCTCCAGGCGGTGCTGGTGCGGTCCATCACGGCGTTCATGCACATAGCGTGGACGGCCATGGCGGGCCGGAGCCTGGGCCTCGCCAAGGCGTTGAAGGGCAAGGTGAGCCTCGGCGACCTGGGCCCCGGGGTGCTGGTGGCCGCCCTCATCCACATGGCGTGGAACACGGCTCCCACGCTCATCTCGTTCGGGTTCATACTGCCCTTCACCGTGGAATCCCTCCGGCGACAGATCAGGACCGCCCTCGACGACGAGAGGCGGTGGGGCTACGAGTGCTTCGCCCCCAACGAGCGGGCCGGGGAAGTGGCGTAGCGGATGGACGCCGCCGCGGAATCAGGGCTCCTCGCGCTAGCCGCCGTCCTCGCGTCTTCCTCCCTCTACGCCGTGAACAGGCTGGCACCCCCCCTCTCCCGCAGGTTCATGAGGCTCCACTGCCTAACCGGGTTCGCGTCACTGGCCTTCACCCTGCTACACGCCGCATACGACCTCGACTCTCTCGCCGGGGACTGGAGCGGCTTGACGAACCTAGGCCTAGTGCTGGTGATAGTTGGCTCCGGCATGCTGCTCCGGTACGTCCCCGACGCCGGATCATTCAGGTTCCACAGCGCCACCATCCATCCGGCCCTCGTGCTGGCGCTGCTGGTTTCAATACTTTTCCACATAATGTAGTGATATCGGCTTAACCCATGTCTGCCATGCATATTTTTCAATAGATGGTAAATTTTAATCGGTGATGTCGCGTGCGCGTGCATAAGAAAAAATCATGACCTTGGGGCCAGAATTTCCAAGTAGGTCATCTTCACCTTGCCCTCACCTACACTCACCAGGGTCCATTCCTCTGTCAGCCATTCATATGCGACTTCGCTCTCCTCGCATCGATCCGGGTATGTCCGGGGCTCAGAGTATAGTTGTATCCCATAGGGGATGTGAGGGGGATGCTCAAAGTACGTCGCGTCGTATCGGACCCAACCGACCTCTGGGTAGTATATCTCCGTCTGCACGTGACATGAATCTGTGGAGACCAGCGTCTGATACCCTGGGTTGCTGTGCTCATATCCCTTGACGCAGGTGACTCTTCTCGCCGGGATTCCCTGTGCCCTGAAAAGCGACAAGTAGAGGTACCCGAAGTTGACGCAGTTACCCATGCCATTCTCAAGCGTCCAAAGAGGGTCGTTAGAGTAGTTTGCTATACATGAGGGGCAGCCCCAGGCCACGTTGGTCGAGATCCAATCGAGGGTCTCGTTAACTACCTCCGATATTGTTGTACATCCATCGCTCAGTTCCTCGGCCAGCGTCACGATGATGGGGTCATCAGATGAGACGTACGAGGGATAACTTGTGTATAAGGTGAAAGCCTCAAGGTATCGCTCGTCGACCGCTTCAAGCAGCTCGGTAGGTATCGGGTATTCATCCGAGGTGACCACCGGCTCCATATCCATGTTACGTGTTATGATCGCATCGAGGTTAACTTGTATCTCAGCGTTCAGGGGGCAGACACCGTAGACGTGGACGTAACTGTTGCCCCATTCATCCACAACGGTTGAGTTCGCGAGGGGAATGTAGTTGGTGAACCTGAGTGTCCAGCTCTCGACAGATTGTTGATAATTCACCTGATCTATTTCCCGAGGTAGAGGGATGTTCACGTATAAAAAGTCGACAGGCGAGGCTCCACCCACAAGAGTGGATTCGCTGAGTAGCTCCCTAGCTAGCCCTATCTGGGCCTCTAGATCCGATATGGTCGGAACCACGTCCTCTAACTGGGACATTAATTCAGAGATCTCGTCCTCACTCTCCTGTAGCTGAGCGAGAAGCGAGCCCTGTTCAGCCTCAGAAGAGGCGATAACCTCTTGATACCGTGTTTGGGCCTCTGAAAGGGCTTCATTCAATACGCGTTTCTCCTCCTCAATGACCACAACTTCTGCCTCTAACTCATCGATAGTACCCTCTAGGAGCGTTACCTTCTCTCTATAGTCTTCAAGATTCTCCTCGACTACGCTCATTTCTTCATTCTGGAAGGGCTGCAGTAACAGGGTGAACGATGCCCCCAAAATCAGCCCTATGAATGTACCCGTTAGGAAACCTCTTTTTCCCAACGACATAGAAGTCAAAACATTATTTCATCAAGATGCTTAAAAAACAAGCGAATATCAAACCGGCGCGCAAGTTTAAAGCGGCGATGCGTGTGCCTCATTACTACCTAGGAATCAGAAAATAGGAGTGAAAAACGTTTCACACAATTAACGAATCAACGTTCCTCGATCCCTGCTCACTAAGATGGATACCTGCCTGTCTTCTTCCTAAGCCAGTCCACTAAGAACCCTATCATTAGCAGCCCGACCTACGCGGCCGCCAGCGTGAACACGTCCTCCACGGGGGTAGTCCAGGAACGAGTAAGACATACAATAAAACAGCGAGGCCGTGCATATTTATGGTTTTGACCAGAACCGTTCCATCAGATAACCCTAAATCCCCGGTCTCCCACGCTATGCCTATGAGTCCAGACATACCCGACGAACGTCTACTAGACCTCTACGGGACCATGGTCAGGATCAGGACCTTCGAGAACGGCGTCAAGCAGCTCATGAAGGAGGGCAGGTGCGGCCGCGTAAGCCTCAGCGCCGGCGGCGAGGCGGTGGCAGCCGGAGTCAGCGCCCACCTCACCCCTCAGGATCAGATAGGGTCCACGCACAGGCCCCTGGGCCACCTCGTCGCCAAGGGCGCCGACCTCAACAAGATGATGGCCGAGATAACCGCCAAGTCAACCGGCACCAACCGGGGCAAGGGCGGCCCCTACCACATCTTCGACAAGGGCGTCGGGGCGCTGGGCGCCAACGGCGTCGTCGGCGGCAGCGTACCCATGTGCGCCGGCTACGCCCTCGCAGACCAGCTACGCGGCAACGACGGCGTCGCCGTCAGCTACTACGGCGAGGGAGCCAGCAACCAGGGGGGCGTCCAGGAGACCCTCAACCTGGCCGCCTGCTGGGGGCTCCCCGTGGTCTTCGTCTGCGAGAACAGCAGCCCCGAGGTCCAGCGCATGCTGGGCCACGAGATCGACTACCCCCAGCTAAGCATCGACGACGTGGGCAGCCGCGGAGCAGCCTACGGGATGCCCGGCTCCACCCACGTCGGCTGGGACGCCGAGACCGTATACAGCGCCGCCGGCGAAGCCATAAGACGAGCGCGGGAAGGCGGTGGCCCTTCTCTGCTGGAGTTCAAGATATACAGGCTGGACGGCGACATGGACAGCGGGTACTGCCCCATCAGGCTGTTCAGGGACCGGCTCATGGGCGGAGGCGTGTTGACCGAGGAGCTGGACGCCGAGATATGGGAAACGGAGGCCGCCCGGGTCCGGGAGGCCATCGATTACGCGGTGGGCAGCCCCGAGCCCCAGCTCATCGACGCATACGCAGGCGTCTACGCGGAGGAAGACAGATGACGCGGGTCATCACCTACGCCGAGGCCGTCAACGAGGCCCTCAGAGCCGAGATGAGCCGCGACCCCCGGGTCATCCTCTTCGGCGAGAACGTCAGCAGCAGCTGGAGGCCCGCCACCAAGGGGCTGAAAGAGACGTTCGGCAGGGAGCGCGTCAGGGACGCCCCCATCACCGAGACCGCGTTCATAGGCGCAGGCGTCGGCGCCGCCATAGCAGGCATGAGGCCCGTGGTGGAGCTCATGCTCGTGGACTTTGGGCTCGTCGCCATGGACCAGATACTCAACCAGATGGCCAAGACCACCTACATGACGGGCGGAGAGGTCAACGTCCCCATGGTGCTCCGCTGCGTCTACGGCGCCACAGGCGGCGGCGCAGCAACCCACAGCGAGACCCTAACCGCCCTATACGCCCACATGCCCGGCGTAAAGGTGGCGGTGCCCAGCAACCCCTACGACGCCAAGGGGCTCCTCGTCACGGCGATACGGGACCCCAACCCCGTGGCCTATTTCGAGCACACCCTCCTCTATCCAACGGAGGCCGAGATCCCCGAGGAACAGTACACCGTGCCCTTCGGCGTCGCCAACCTGGTACGGGAGGGCGACGACGTCACAGTGGTAGCCACAGGCAGGATGGTCAGGGAGGCAGCAGAGGCCGCTGACGCCCTCAGGGGCGACGTGAGCGTCGAGGTGCTGGACCCCCGCACCCTGGTGCCCCTGGACGAGGAGGCCATCCTCCGCAGCCTAGCAAAGACCGGGCGCCTGGTCGCGGTGGACGAGGACTACGAGCGCTGCGGCTTCACAGCCGAGGTAGCCGCCATAGCCGCCGAGAAGGGGTTCCACAGCCTCGTTGCGCCGGTGGCGAGGGTGGCCAACCCCAACGTACCCATACCCTTCAACAAACGCCTGGAGCGCCACGTGCTCCCCGACAAAGAAAAGATAACCCGGGCCATAAAGGCCGTAACGAAGCCCTAGGATACCTGGACCAGCTGGGCCAGCCTCTTTATCCTGGCCCTCAGCCTCTTCTTGGTCTCCCCGTCGAGGTCGGCGTCCTTCACCGCCGCCATCTTATCACCCATGAAGCCCTCTATGGCGGAGACGTCCCCAGGGTCCACCTGCCCGGGCAGCGCCTCGATGGCCCTGATGCACCTACGGTTCCTTTCCACACCCGCCTGGAGCCGGGCCAGGTCCCAGTCCACGGCCCTCCTCTTGAGCGCGTACGAATCCTCCGGTATGTCGCCTATCTCCCTCCGTGCCTCCAGAAGCTCCTTCTCCTCCTGAACCTCTTGGAGCCTTCTCCGGATGCCCTCCAGGTCCTCGTTGAACCTCTTCAGGTGCATGTCCTTGAGCTCCAAGGCGCCCAGGAACCTGCTCTCGTAGCCGGAGTACACCGAGTCGTACTGCTCCACGGTGACGGCTCCGTTCAGTAGCATGCCGGTGAGCTTGACGTCCATGGACACCAGCCTCTTGAGCTCGTCTATGTTGGCAAGGGTGGCGCCGCAGTACGTCTCCTCCGAGGGCTGGCGCTGGGGCACCGTCTCCAGCTGGGCTTCCATGGCTCATCCTCCGCGGATGGGTACTTATCACTGTGTATGTATCAGTTTTCAACAATACTTCACGGACGGGTTTAAGCCGAGGCTGTGGCACGAGACCCGAGCACGGGTGTATACGATGTGGCCATACCATTAATGTAATGCAGCATCTGCGTCGCCTGACAGAATTCACCTTATCTAACCCATCGCTGAGTAGGGCGCCTAGTTCTCTGGAAGCGGACTCTCAAGTATACCCTTCTCGAGCAGGCGATCCTGAATGGTGTACTCCCCGTCCTTCTCGACGAGCCCAGTCTTTACGAGTCTGTTGAGGACATCGGAGACGGTCGGGTTAGGCAAGGAACGGTTTTCATGGACCTCCAGCACGGATTTTATCTGAGTCCAGGTCGCGTTCTTCGCCCTGGCGATGTGGTTCAACGCCACGGCGTATCTGGGAGAGTGCTTCACCATCTTGAGGGCCTCGGCTCGGGCCAGCCTGCCCCCCTCCGCCACGACGGCGTCCACCATCTCCAGGCTCGCGGCCTTGTTTTCGCGGCACCTGGTCCCGAACAGCGTCAGCCAGCCCACGACGCCGTCGAGGCTCTCCACGGCGTAGTCAACGACGCCTCGTTGAGGGGCTACATCTATCTGCTGGAAGCCTGCTTCAAGGAACTTCACGGACTCGTCGCGCTCAAAGTTACGCATCATGATCTCGGTGTAGTGTCTGCCGTACAGCGGAGAGTCCGGGTCGTCGAAGCCGAGGAAATCGAAAAGGATTCCCATCTCCGAGCCGGTGACGACCAGGCATATGTTCTGGTTGTAGTCCATTATGTGGGCGAATAGGCGTGTGATGCCTTTGTCGCCACGGACCAGCTGGATCTCGTCGAAGGCTACGAGGAACCTCTCGCCGTCGCCTTCTGCCCAAGCGTTGACTCTGTCGAACAGCTCCGCGAGGTCTACGCCTTCCCTGCTCCAGTCCAGCGATACCGAGGCTCCTAGGACGCTGACCCCCTTCACATGCTTAATCGTGTCCGTGATGGTGGTTAGCCATCTCTTGTTTATCAGGTTGAAAGCGGACTCCATCTTCCTGACCAGCTCCGCGTTGGACGGGTTATAGGATAGTCCACGCATGTCCAGCACTATGTAGGGGTTGCCCGACTCCTGCAGGGCCACGTTCATGAAGGATGTCTTCCCTGTCCTGCGGAGCCCCAGGATGACGATGAGGGATGAGTAGTTTAACGCGTCGGAGAACTTGGCTAGCTCGCTCTCCCTGTTGAATAGGTCCTTTTTTTCCTGTTTTGGCAAAGGATCGAAGTACATGTAGGGGTACCCCTACTATGTAGGGGTGGGGGTACTAATCAATTTTTCCCAGGGCTGTCATTAATCACATCCAGAGACACGTGCGTTCATTGCCTGACTCCAGAACGGCATGCACAATAACTACGTGAGAATTCGGTTATGTGATGGTTAAATATTCGACCATCTCGGTCCCGGAAAGAGTCAAGGCCTTCCTGGAGAAGAGGAAAGGCGACAAGGATTGGGGAGAGTACCTCATCGAGATTTATGAGGCGGCGGAGGAAGCGAGGAGGCGACGCGCCTTCCAGGAGATCCGTGAGATGCTCACAGACCAAGACTACGAGAACATACGCCGCTCCAGCAGAGAGTCAAGGGAGAAGCAGGCTAGACCCTAGACGCCTTGCCCGCCTCGTAGGGCTTGACGTAGAGGCCCAGCAGGAGCACCACCACGCTGGCGCTGCTGAGCACCAGCACCGTGGAGGTGAGGCTGATCCCCAGGAGGTAGCCTATGAGTATGCTGGCCGGTATGTTGCCTATCCAGCTCCAGCTCATGTACATCTGGTAGACGGTGCTGCTCATGGCCAGGGGTGTCGCGTCCGCCATTATCGCGAACACGGTGCCCGTCCAGAACCTCTCCATGAAGCTCGACGCCATGACCACGGCCACGGTCCAGACGAGGGCCGCGCCGGGGCTCAGGGTGATCCATAGGAGCCCCGAGCCCGCGAACACGGCTGTGGCCATCATGAACGCCCGTTTGTGGCCGTACCTGTCGGCGAAGCCACCGCCTATGAGGGAGCCTGCGAGTCCGGCCACCGTGGCGGCGAGGCCCAGGGTGCTCACCAGCGCAACGTCGGCGCTCACCGCCTCCCGCAGCGCTATGGCGAACATGTTGTTGAGGGGGGACGTTATCCGGGTCATGGTGAACGACCTGAAGAACATGATGAGCACGGCGATGACGACGGTGAGCTCGGTGAACGTGAACGCCACCGCCTCCCTGCTGAACGCCCGCTCCTCCGCTGCCTCGGGCTCCTTCGCCGTGAGGAAGAGGAACGAGGACAGCCCCGTGGCCCCTGCGACCACGAACACCAGCTTGTAGCCGCCCACCTGCAGCAGCCACAGCGGCAGCACGGTGGCGAGGGCCGCTCCGATGCTCTGGCCCGCGGTGCTCACGCCGCCTATCACCCGGGCGTGGTACTCGGGGGGCGTGACGTCGATGACGTAGCTGTCGGCCGCCATGTCGTAGAACGCCCCCGCCGTTATGATGGAGACGCACGCCGGGAAGAGGACGGTCCAAACGGAGGCAGACTCGATGTCGCTCACCGTCATGATGGCAATGCCCACGAGGTAGAGGACGCCGGTCACCACGAACCAGGGCTTACGCTTGTAAGGCTTCCCCCTCCACCGGACCGGGAACATGTCGGCGACGAGCCCCACGAACATCTTCCAGCTCCACGACACGAAGAGGAGCCCCATGAAGGCGCTGGCCTCGATGGTGCCGATCCCCACCTCGTCCAGCAGGAAAACGGGCACCCAGAGGTTGAACGCGGTGCGGACGAAGCCGTTGGTGAAGTAGCTGATCCCGTAGAGCGCGGTGATCTTCCTGGGCTCCCAGACCTCGGAGATGAGCTCCTCCATCCTCTCCTCCTTGGGGGCACTCCAGTAGGTGACTCCCCGAGCCTCGAAGCCTCGCCGCCATCGTCGCCCCAGGGCGAACAGCACCGCGTAGGCGCCGACGGTGAACGTGAAAACCGCTACGCCCAGCTGGTACTTCAAGGGAAGACCTAGGAACCACCCGATTGGTGACACGCCTATATGCACCGCGTCCATGGGCTAAGAATTTTCCCCAGCCTCGATGTCCCTGAGGAGCCTGGGGAGATCGCAGATGGTGTCGATGGTGTACCCGTTCCACGGCGGCTGACCCGGCGACCGTATCCAGACGCCCGTCATGCCGACGTCCTGGGCGCCGTACATGTCGGCCTCTACGCTGTCCCCGATGTGCACAGCCTCCTCGGGCTCCACGCCCAGCTCCGACAGGACGAGCCTGAATATCTCGGGGTTGGGCTTACGGACGCCGGTGTCCCTGCTGCAGACGATGAGGTCGAAGTAACATTCGAGGCCGCCTTCCTCCAGGAGCTCCCTGGGCTGGTCGCTCATGGTGTTGCTGAGAAGAGCCAACTTGTACTTCTCTGACAGCTCCCTGAGGACGTCCTCGACGCAGTGAAACATGTCGTTCCTGTAGTACGCCTTGAAGTTGGCGTGGAGAACATCTAGGAGCTCGGCGTCCACTGGTATCCCAAGCCTGCTCAGGAAGTCTCCGTAGACCTCCTCGAACGTCCTCTCCTTGCCCCGGGCGCGCACCCTGTTGAGGCTCTGGAGGGCGCCATGGAGGGCGCGCCTCAGCTCTCCCTTATCCACGCCGTAGCCGCGGCCCGTGAGGATGACCCGTATCGCCTCGTGGTAGGGCTCCCACTCCAGGCCGCCCTCGGCGAGGGTGCCGCCGAAGTCGAGGATAACCGCCTTGAACGTCATCCATAAACCATAGGTGGAGGGTATTACAAGTTTACCCTATCCTAGACCCGGGACTCCTCTATGACTATGTCCCGCTTCTTGAGCTCGCTCAGCAGCTTCTGTGTGAACCCCTGGTCCATGCCCAGCCTCTCCGGCGGCACGACGCCCTTCTCGGCTATCTCTCCCCCGGCGAGCATCCCTGCGACTATGGCCGCCGTGTACCCCGTGGTCCGCGCCATGGCCGAGACCCCGCCCTCGTGGTCGTAGCGGTCGAGGACCCTGAAGACGTACCCCTGTTTCTTCCCCTCCGCCGTTCCCTGGACGGTGATCTGCATGGCCAGGAGGTCCCCCACCTCCGGCATCCACAGGCTCCTCTCCAATAGCCGAGCCGTGGTCAGCCTCGGCGACACGGGTCGCCCCCTGACCTTCACAGGCTCGTCCGAGAAGAACCCCAGATCCCTGAGGAGCCTAACCTTCTCCACGTGGCCCGGGTACCTGAGGGTCTTCTCCCACATCTCGTCCACACCCGGCAGGGACTCGGCCAACGTGCGCAGCCCGTCCGTGTAGAAGGCCTCAAGCGTGCCCACCCCCGGGAACTCTATCTCCTCCAGGCCGCTGAGCGCCGGCACCACCACCGTCTCGCCGCCCTCGACGATGCGGACATCCCTGACGTACTCGTCCACGAGGCCCTCAGCCGACCAGGTTATCGTGTAGCCCAGGGGCGGCACCGGCTCCTCGGGTATGCCACCCACCATTACGTGGGCCTTCTCCACCGTGTCCAGCCGAGACGCCCCGTAGCCAACAAGTATGTTGGAAAGGCCCGGCGCCACGCCGCAGTCGGGCACCACGGTGACCCCGTTCTTCCTGGCGGCCCCGTCCAGCCTCGTCGGGTCCTCCGGCGTAAACGAAACGTCCAGCATGTCCACGCCGGCCTCCACCGCCGCCTTCAGCGCCGCGTAGCCATAGTCCCCCGGAAGCGCGCCCAGCGCCATGTCGTGGCCCCCGATCTCGTCGCGGAGGGAGCCCTGGTCCGAGGTGTCTATGGTGGTCCAGCCGGCTCCCTTGATGAGGCTCGCCGCGTCCCTCGCCCTCGCCTCGTCTATGTCGGCCATGGTGACCTCGGCGCCGGGGACGCACCGTGCGAACTCCCCGCCCATCACCGACCCTATCTTGCCGCAGCCCAGAACAATGACCTTCATCTGCAACCAGTACTAGTGACGCGGCTTCGCCTTTTCACGGTTTCGAGGGGCCGGGATGTCGCGGATTCCCGGCTAGTCCTTGGGCTCGGGGTCGCGCCTCAGGGAGCCCGCCGCGCAGTGGATGCTGCCGCTGTTCATGGGCCACACCAGGGTGGGTATCTCCACCTCCACCACGTCGACGCCGACGCTCTCCAGCCACTTCGTCGCCTTCGGGGCACCCGTGGGCACCAGTATCTTCATGGGCTCCAACACGACCCCGGTCTCTGGGCCCACCGGCGTGCCCTGATCTATTCGGCAGAGCTCTTTTGGGGGTACGATGAACCTCCACTGCATCTCGGCCTCCAGCCAGTCTAGCAGATACGGGTCGAGCCACTTGGGGTCGGCGACGCTGGTGTGCCTGTCCACCATGCAGTAGTGGGTTAGCTGCGGCCTAGGGCCCCACCCGGCCAGTATCCTGACGTCCACCTCCGGGTCTTGGCTGTGGATGATGTTCCTGAACTGCGTGTGGCCCCGGTCGTTGGCCCTCCACACAGCCGGGTCGCTGGTGTTGGCCCGCGGGTAGTGGACGGCGACGAGCACGTGCTTTTCGTCGTGCCATCCTATGTTGCCTCCCTCAGCCATGCCGTCGCCTGTGATCATGCCCACGACGGGGCACCCCTGCTCGGCTAGGGTCTGGTAGGTGGGAAGCTCCTCGCCCCTCCGGATGTTGTCGTACATCCTGAGGATGACCTGGCCGTAGACGGCTGGGTGGCACACGTCGTCCGTGTAGATGGATTTAACCGTGTACGGCGGGTCGTAGGGGTCCGGCTTGCGTTCCACGACCTCGATGCCCTCGTCCCTGTACGCCTCCTTGAGCCGCTCGTAGTCCTCGGTGAGCCTGTTCAGGTCCCCGGGCCTCCAGCTCATCCGCCACGCGGCCAGGTCGCTGCTGTGGGGCGGCCAAGGCGTGGGGCCGCCGACGCTCAGGAACTCGTCGCCGGGGCGGTGGAGGAGCACGGTGCGTAGCTTGCCTACGGTGGTGTTGGCCTTCCACTTCTTGCCCCAGTACTTGGGCATCTCCTCCTCGAACCCCGAGAGCACCTGGGGGTGGTGCCTCATGTACTGCTCGTGGAGGCTCAGCCCCGTGTTCTCCTTGAACATGTCAACCTCTCTCATAGAACCAGAGATGATCATTGGCGACTCATGTAATAAGACTTGAGAACCCGACGATGCTCGCGGGGTGTTCTAAACCCTAGTATTAATACCGATATGGCGATAGTGGATACGACGCAACATGCATAGACGCTCGTACTTCATCGCCGCGGCTTTCCTGACGCTGGCGATAGGCGCCGCAGGCCTCGTCTACATCCTTGAGAACCCGGGCGGCTCCGAGGTGACGGCGAAGCTGAACGTCCCCGTCCTCGACGACAGCATGGCCACCCCCGAGTCCCTCGACGCCGCCGTCCAAGCGAGCAACCTGTTCGCCTTCGACCTCTACGCGAGGTACAGCTCAGGCGAGGACAACGTGTTCTACTCGCCGTACAGCATCTCCACCGCGCTGTCCATGACGTACGAGGGTGCACGGGGCAGGACCGCGGAGGAGATGCAGACTGTGTTCCACTGGAGCGAAGACGCCGCCGTGAGGAGGCCCGGCGCCGCCAGGGTATTCAACATCCTCAACGGGAAAGACCGGCCCTACGCGCTCCACACCGCCAACGCCCTCTGGATGCAGGAGGGCTACCCGTTAAAGGAGGATTTCGTCACCGTTGTGGAGGACTGCTACGGCGGCGAGTCCAACATGATCGACTTCGGGGACGCCGTGAAGGCGGCGGACACCATAAACGGCTGGGTGGAGGAGCGGACCAACGAAAAGATCAAGGACCTGCTTTCCCCTGGGATGCTCGTGGACGCGCGGCTGGTGCTTACCAACGCCATCTACTTCAAGGGAGACTGGGCCGCGATGTTCGACCCGAAGCTCACACGGCCATCCGAGTTCCACGTGACCCCAGGAGAGACCGTGACGGTGGAGACGATGAACATGAGGGACGAGAGCTTCAGATACCTCGACACCGGGGACGCCCAGATACTGGAGCTACCCTACGAGGGCGAGGACCTGTCGATGGTCATCATCCTCCCCCGGACCAACGACATACACGGCTTCGAGGAGGGCTTCACCCTCGGGGACTACGAAGGATGGCTCAGCCAGCTTGAGCCGACGCGGCTCGAAGTCCACCTACCCAGGTTCAAGTTCGAGACCAAGTATGACATGGGCGGCGACCTGGCGGAGATGGGGATGCCGACGGCATTCACGGCCTCGGCCGACTTCAGCGGCATGTCTGACGGGGGCCTGTTCATCGGGCACGTGGTCCACCAGGCGTTCGTCGAAGTAAACGAGGAGGGGACGGAGGCCGCGGCGGCCACGGGGGTGGTTGTGGTCGAGTCGGCGCCGATGCTGGACGTGTTCAACGCCGATCATCCCTTCGTGTTTACCATACGAGACAGGGGCACGGGGCTCATGCTGTTCATGGGGCGGGTCATGGACCCATCCTGAAAAACGATGAGTGTGCGTGCCCATCCTGCGTAGCATATGAGATTGGGTGAGGCGCGTGGATAGAACTGTGGGGGCTACCCCGACTCCTCGACCATCTTGTCGATGCGCCTGATGGCCTCGTCCAGGTTGTCCCTCGCCATCACCAGAAGCTCGCGGATTATCTTGGACTTGTTCTTGAAGGTCTCTATGTCCATGAGGCAGGCCTTGAGCAGGTTGTCCATGTCCTTCAGGTCCTCGAGGAGTATCTCCTCGTGGGGCTTCCTATCGTTCTTGTCGAGCATCAGACCCACACACTATGTCTACGCTGGCGCCGTGATAAAATTATGGATCGAGATCATAGATGAGCCCCGCGGATCACTGGGCTCTATTAACCACTTCCCGATTGGTTCACGTGCTACGTCTGCTCGTCCTCGAAGAGCTCTATAAGCTCACCGTCGGGCCCCTTGAAGAACGCGATGCGTATGCTTAACTGCGGCTCGCTGGACAGAGTCACGTCCCTGGGCTCGACGGTGACCTCCGCCCCCGCTCCCCGAGCGACCTCGACGGCGGCCTCACAGTCGTCCACCCTGAGCGCCAGGTGACGGTAGACCCCCTCCGCGTGTGACTCCTCGGGTCCTCCCTGGGATACCTCGAAGTAGTTGCCGTCCCCGGTGTCCATGAGGACGGTCCTCCTAGGGTGCTGGCCCCACGAATACCGGGGGGTGAAGCCCAGTCCCTCGTAGAACTCCAGGGATCTCTCCAGGTCCTTCACCTTGAGGGAGACGTGGTGGAACCCGCATCCCTTGATCTTCCTGTTCACTCCAGACATGTTAACCATCTCTATTGCCGTACAAGGAGAATAAAAGATGTGCAGACGACGCCTTGAAACCGGGTAAGGGGATCATCCCTCAGATTGCTGCCGTTCTTGGTTTCATTCGAAGTCTTTGGTTTTTATACACGTAGTTTATTTCATGAGGGTTTGGGGTTATCCTTAGCCGCCGTGTTTTCTAGTCTCTGCGTCTGTGCTATATACGGTGCTTAATCTTTGTTGAGTTGTGCTTATTTTCTCCCTATTTCAGTTACACTCCGCATAATTGAGTCACTTTTCCATATTACAAGTAGAGACAGCCAATATAATAACTAATGGAAGTAAAAAGAATGAGAAAACATAGTATAAACCGGAAAATATGTGCAACAATTATAGTGACATTGACCCTGATACTACAGGCCTCAGTGACAGTCCATGCGACGAACAGCCTTCAGGAAAAGGAGCATCACCCGCCAAGCGGCTTCAAGGACCCGACAGGCACATACGACGGGTACTCTCTGGGAGACACGATTCTTTTCCACCTACACTTAAACGTCACACTGGGCGGCGATGGTCCGAACGCCAAAGACCTCGTATCAATTCACGCGTTAAACATAACGGATAATCTCCCAAACGGCTTGACCTATGTGAATGGCACTGAGAACAGCACATTACCGTTAGACTACAATTTCACCCAGATAGGTCAGACGCTCATTTGGAGCTTCGAGGACGAAGAGATCGACGAACTGCAGAGCGACGGTTGGCAGGTCGGAGTCGCCTTCTTCGCAAGGGTAGGCGATGACGTGCCCGATGACACTTTCCTCGTAAACCAGGTGACCAGCGAGTACATCGAGACCAAAAGCGAGGCACACTCGAACCCAACGACGAGCGACACCATCTGGGTGGCTAGACCCATATTGGACATAGAGAAGGAGTGCCCCGAGATCATTCATGAGGGTGACTCCTTCGATTTCACAATCACCCTGAACAACACGGGGCACATGAACTCCACCGTGCAGGTCGTCGACACCCTGCCAGTAGGCGTCATTTACACCCCGGGAGACGCCTCGGCCACCTCTGGCGTGATAGCCGACAACTCCACACACGTCGTGTGGAGCGGGACCATTAACAACGTGACGGCCCCTCACACGGTCACGATCACGATCCCGGTCTCCGACGACCCGTTTAATCCGAAAAACCAGTTGATAAACGTCGTCAACTACACGTCTGTGCCTGAGACGGCCGAGATGATCAGAAACTTTTCGAGGTGCTGCGTGGAGGTATTAAACCCAGCTATACTGGTAGAGAAGACTTGCGGCGTCAGCAACCCGCTGGAGCCAGCTAACATCACATACACTTACCGTGTTACCAACGCCGGGAACACGATATTGTTCAACGTAACGGCATACGACGAGACCCTGGACATCCTCATATTATCAGCGGCGTCGCTGGGCCCAGGCGTCTTCGCGGAGGACACGCACACCCTGTTTAACATGTCTGCGGGTGATTACAATAACGTCGCTAACGCAACGGGCTTTGACATACTGGGGCTTAAGGTTGTGGATCATGACTCCGCGTTCTGCACTATAGCTGAGGAGGAGATCATAGTCGGAGGAGAGATCTGGTCCCCAATAGGAAAGATGAATCAACTAGCCGCCGGGGGGGTAGCCGCATTACTGGCGGCGCTTGGCTTAAGGTACGCCGCGACAAAGAACAGGTAACTGTACGATCACATCCTCCATTTATTTAGCTCTCCTGGAAAACACATCCATCAGAGCCATCAAGACCATACATTATCCACTGTCCAGGCTGTACGCTGTTATTGTCACCCTTATGCTTCTCTGGATCAAAACTGATGTTAGGAAAAAATAATCGACTTTAAAAAGAGGAGAATGTATCGGGAGATACCTCCAAAGGTAGTGGGGTTCGAGTACACGCCCACGGTCCAGGGCACCCGCAGTCTTGAGGTCGACGACTTCACGGACGAGTTCAAGGTTGTAGGGATTCCCGGGTTCCCTCCAACATCGATCCTGATCGGCGTGGCCCTAGTCATTATCATCCTAATGGCAAGGAGAACCGCCTCATTTGATCGTACGCTTAGCTTCGCGATTAGCGAGTCTGAATGGGCGTCGGGTGACTTTTCATTCATAGTATTCTTTCAGGCTCTGGATCACCATGCCCCACGCCTTCACATGCCAGTCCCTGGCCTCCGCCCACTCCTCGCCGTCTCCCCACCCGCCGTGAACCACGGATATCCGTGTCTTCGTACACCTCTCGTGTAGACTCACCTCTACGCTGGTGAGGGGTTCCGGCTGATTCATGAGGCTCCTGAACTGGTCTGGGCCCTTCCACGTGAACGCGAGGAGCCGGGGCGGCTCGAAGGCAGTTATCTCGCAGCCCTTTGTTGACATGCTGTCGTGGTTGTCTGGGTCCCAGAACAGCTCGTACGCGCCTCCTCGCTCTGGCTCGATGTGGGCCTCCGGAGCGAACCATTTTACCACATTCTCTGCCTGGGTCCATGCCTGCCAGGCGTCGTCAGCCACGGCGTCGACCACTAGCTCAAGCTTTATGTCGTCCACTTCGTTTCACCTCTCCGTCAAATACAGTTACTATATGTAACTGTGTTACTTTCAATCACAGAGTCACAAAAAGTAATATATAACTGGTTGCTGACCCAGAGGTAACAAGGTGAGCGGCATGACACTCGACTTCAAGCGTTGCCCGATAGAGGTGACGATGGACCAGCTCGGCGGCAAGTGGACCATGCCCATAATAAGGGACCTCCACATGGGGAAGACCCGGTTCAAGGAGTTCCTGTCCACTAACCCTGACCTGAGCGCCAAGGTGCTGTCCACCAGGTTGAAGGAGCTGCAGAGGCACGGCATAGCTGAGAAGAGGGTCGCGTCCACATCCCCCCTCCTCATCGAGTACAGGCTCACCGAGAAGGGGAAGGCCCTCGGCGACGTTCTCTTCAGCCTCGCCGCCTACTCTATCCGCTTCCACGAGGACGAGGTATACAAAAGGTTGCCCGCGGACAAGGAGAAGGACCTTGGCCGGTTGAAGGAGATGTTCAGCCAGTCTTGACGCGAGGTCCTACCTCAGCGTGTCCATCGCGAGGTGGACGCAGACTCTTCGCGTGAGCTCCAGCGTCTTGAGGCTCACCCGCTCGTTGGGGCCGTGAACCCTCATGGACTCCCGCGGCGTCTCGGGGTCGTAGAGCCCGAAGCCGTAGCACTCCACCCCCAGGGGGCGCAGGAACCTGAAGTCCGTCTTCCCGGGCATGGTCTCGGGGACAAGCGACGCGCCGGGCATCTCCCTCCGCACTGCGCGGGTCATCGCAGCCACGAAGCTCGACTCGGCTGGGCTGGAGCCGCCGGCGGCCTCGCCGTGTGTGAACACCACCTCCCCCGGCTCCCCGGGCCAGCCCCCCGCCTCCGAGATAGCGTAGTCCACCTGGAACGTCTCGGGGTGGTTCTCCAGCATCCACCCCGTGCCGCGCTCTCCCTCGTCCTCCTCGTCGCAGACCAGGAGAAGCGTCAGGCCTCCCCGTGGGGTGAATCCCGAGGCGTGGAGGTCGGTGAACGCCTGCACGTGGGCCGCCACCATGAACAGCATGTCGTGGGAGCCGCGGCCCCACACGTAGCCGTCCCTCACCACCGCATAGAAGGGGTCCACCAGCCACTCACCTGGCCTCTCAACGGGTGCGACGTCAACGTGGCCCGGGCCGAACATGAGACGCGGGCCGCCCCCCGCACCCTGGATCCTGGCCACCAGGTTGCCCCTGCCCGGCGCCGACTCGTACACCACGCAGTCGATTCCACGCCGCCGCAGGTACCGCCTGACCGTGTCGATGGACCTCATCTCGTCTCCGGGCGGGTTGACACAACGGTTCCTGATGAGCTCGGAGAGTAACTCGATCATCAACATACTGTTAGACCAGTCACCCTTATATGGTGTGCAGGGCCGGCCATCCACATCATATATACGGCGCCAAGCGTAAACATCGGCGAGACTGCGACATGGTACAGTGCGACAGGTGCGGCAAGGATGTGTACATGCCCTTCAGGTGCAAGTACTGCGGCGGCTACTTCTGCAGCGAGCACAGGCTCCCCGAGATGCATGACTGCCCCGGCGCCTACAACTACAGCCGGAGCACCACGGGCCAGACGGGGTTCAAGGCCACGGGGTACAGCTACACCCCGGCGCGTGGAGGCAACGTTATGTGGTTCAGCCAGAAGGAGCTGAGGGAGCTCGCCATAGGGCTCTTGGTTATTCTGGCGATACCCCTGGTGAGCTACTGGAGGAGGGTCATGGAGAGCCCGGTGCTGTTCGGCGCCTACTTCCTCATATTCGGGCTGGCGTTCATACTCCACGAGGTGGCGCACAAGTTCACCGCCCAGAGGCTCGGGTACTGGGCGGAGTTTAGGCTCAACCAGCAGGGCCTCATGCTGACGCTGTTCAGCCTGATATCGCCGCTGAAGATCATCGCCCCCGGCGCCGTAATGATAGGCGGCTTGATGAACTGGGACGACTACGGGAAGGTGAGCGTCGCCGGCCCCGCCACCAACATCGGGATGGGGCTGTTCTACTTCGCCGTCTTCCTGGCCACGGGCAGCCCCCTGGTGGCCGCGCTGGCCCGGATAGGCATGAACATCAACGCCAGCCTCGCCCTCTTCAACCTCATCCCCTTCGGCGTCTTCGACGGAGCCAAGGTCATGAGGTGGAGCAAGGCGGCCTGGGCCGCGGCCGTGGTGGCCGCGGGCATCCTATTCTTCATCTCTTATTAGCGACCCCTTCCCCTGCTCGGCTGCCTGACCTGTCGCGAGACTCTTATCTATCCCAGGTGTATTCAAGTACGCTATGATAGTCGTTCCTGGACCGGCGTCCAAGATGCTCGGGGAGGCGGTGGCGGTCGAGCTGGGGCTCACCGCCGAGCCCGTCGAGCACAGGCTCTTCCCCGACGGCGAGAGCTACCTGAGGCTGCCCCCGGCCGTCAAGGGCGAGGACGCGGTGCTCGTCCAGACCACGGCCCCCGACCCGGACAGGAAGATGATGCAGCTGCTCATAATGGCGAGGACGGCCAAGGACCTCGGGGCAGCGAGAATAACGGCGTGCGTCCCCTACCTGGCCTACATGAGGCAGGATAAACGGTTCCTCGAAGGGGAGGCCCTGTCCTTCGACGTCGTGATGAGCCTGCTGGAGTGCGCCGGCGTGAACGACCTCGTTGTCGTGGACATACACAGCGAGGCGAGCCTGGCCAGGTTACAGCCCAGTCACCGCCTCAAGGTGTACACGGTCTCTGCCATCCCGGCTATAGCTGAGTACCTCAAGGACCATGGCTTCGACGGTGCCTACAGCCTCTCACCGGACGAGGGCCGTAAAGACATAGTGGAGTCGGCTAGCAGCATTCTAGGAGGGGGTTTCGCCTTCTTCGAGAAGATACGTGACCTTCACACCGGAGAGACCACGATGAAGGTGAAGGAAGTGGACGTGAGGGGGGAGAAGGCGGTGGTTTTCGATGACATCATAAGCAGCGGCGGCACCATGGCCCGCGCAATCAAGGCGTTAAAAGACCAGGGGGCCGCCATGGTCGCGGCGGCTTGCACCCACGCCCTGTTCATGCCTGGCGCCGAGGAAAGGCTCAGGGAAGCTGGCGCGGATCTGGTGATCGCCACCGACACGGTGGATACGCCTTACAGCGTGGTTAGCGTCGCCGGCCTCATAGCGGATCAACTGAGAAGCCTCTAAACCGATACCTATTTCACGTAGGTCACTGGAACGTATAGCGGCGAGATGATAAGCAGCAGGATAAGGCTCAAGGTCCAGGCCGTGAAGGCGGTCAGGGACCCCGAGAACCGGGAGGCCTTCCAGATAGACTTCGTGGAGGTGCGGAGCAAGCCGCCCATGGTGATGATGAGCAACCCCGAGGTCCCCGAGGAGATCAATCAGATGGTGGTTCAGGTCACCAAGAGCTTCCAGGGCATCATGCCGGGGAGCCAGAGCAACACCTACGAGCAGAGGAAGCTCACCCTCATACTCACAGGCGAGGAGCTTGAGAGCTTCAACATGAAGCCCTACCCCAACCAGCTCTACGAGCTCAGCATCACGGGGGGCCAGCTCAGCTTCAAGGAGCTGTAGCCGCTCAACCTTAAATCCGACGCCTCCTTTTCTCAACCCGTGGTTCCATGGACAGGGTAATCGACATAGACGCCCAGGGCTTCGAGAAGCAGGTGCTGGGGTCGGATAGGCCCGTGGTGGTGGAGTACTGGCACCATAAGTGTCCCTCATGCGAGGAGATGAAGCCCGTATACGAGCGGATGCCGGATGAGATGGGAGGCAGGGTAAAGTTCACGAGGATGAACCTTCTGGCATGCAGGGAGAACCGCACCTTTGCGATAGGGGAGGGCGTCAGGAGCACCCCCACGTTCATACTCTACTGCGGCGGCAGACCCACCGGCGTCATCGTGGGCGTCAGGGGGCTTGAGGACTTCAAGGCGGAGCTGGAGAACCTCCTGAGGATGAAGGACGCGTGCCTCATGGGCACACCGCTGGAGCCTGAGTAGGTTGACAGAGCCCATCGACGTCGTCATCATAGGCGGCGGCCCGGCGGGGCTAACCGCGGGGCTGTACACGAGCAGGGCAAGGCTCTCCACCGTGGTGCTGACCGGCCCGACGCCTGGAGGCCAGATATCCTACACGTACAGGGTGGAGAACTACCCGGGGCTCCACGAGCCCACCACCGGCCCGGAGCTGGTGGAGCGGCTGGTGACCCACGCAACGGGGTTCGGCGCCAAGCTGGACCGTCGGGAGGCCACCGCCGTGGACTTC
This sequence comes from uncultured Candidatus Bathyarchaeia archaeon, assembly GCA_964529745.1. Classification (GTDB taxonomy): domain Archaea; phylum Thermoproteota; class Bathyarchaeia; order TCS64; family TCS64; genus RBG-16-57-9. Next base: position 25,340 of record CAZGZR010000010.1, on the reverse strand, counting down.
ACTAAGCGCCCCTACAAGGTCTACGTCAAGGATAACGTGATCGAAGCCAAGACCGTGATAGTCGCCACGGGCTCAAGGAACCGGAAGCTGGGCCTAGAGTCAGAGAGCAGGCTTCTGGGCAAAGGCGTCTTCGTGTGCGCAACCTGCGACGCCGCCCTCTACGAGGGGCTCAAGGTAGTGGTGGTGGGAGGCGGAGACTCCGCGCTCCAGGAGGCGCTGGACCTGACCCGGTTCGCGTCGGAGGTCACCATAGTGCACTGGAAGAGCCAGCTCTCCGCGTGCAGCTGCCTCAGGGACCGGGCCATGGAGAACCCCCGGATAAAGTTCATGATGGACACGGTGGTGGAGGACATCCTAGGCGACACGGTCGTGGAGGCCGTGCGACTCAGAGACAACGCGACGGGGGAGGAGAAGGTGCTGAAGACGGACGGGGTGCTCATAGCGGTGGGGTGGGAGCCCAACTCCGAGCTGTTCAGGGGCCAGCTGGAGCTGGACCCCGACGGCTACATCGTGGCCGACGGCGTGAAGACGCCCAAGCCGGGGGTGTTCGTCGCCGGCGACCTCAACGACAGGCGTTACAGGCAGCTTGTGACGGCGTCAGCGAGCGGTTGCATGGCGGCGCTGGAGGCCGAGTGGTTCCTCAGCGGGGATTGACCACCAGAGCTTTTATCGTGCCCGGCGTCATGTTCAAGGGAGCCCGATGAAGGTAGTCTTCCTGGGAACCAGCGGCAGCATGCCCACCCCCCGCAGGGGAAGCAGCAGCGTAGCCGTGAGGGTGGGCCGCAGCGTGTACATGTTCGACTGCGGTGAGGGGACCCAGCGCCAGATGGTCCGCGCCGGCGTCGGGTTCAGACGGAAAACGATGATATTTTTTTCGCATCTCCACGGCGACCACGTGCTGGGGCTCCCCGGGCTCCTCCAGTCCATGAGCCTCCTCGGCAGGGAGAGGCGGCTGGACGTATACGGGCCTGTGGGGACCGTTGAGTACATCAAGGCGTTCAGCGAGACCCTAGGCGGCCCCATGTTCCCAGTGATAATCCACGAGATCATTGAGCCGGGCGTCGTCTACAGCGGCGACGGGCTGGAGGTGGTGGCCGTCAGGTCCAGCCACAGGGTGGAGAGCTGGAGCTACGGCCTCTTCGAGGAGCCCAGGCCGGGGCGGTTTCACCCGGAAAAGGCACGGGCCCTAGGCGTCCCCGAGGGCAGGCTCTGGCACAGGCTTCAGCACGGCGAGGCCGTCACCGTGGAAGGCAGAACAATCGAGCCCCTAGAGGTCGCGGAACCACCGAGACCCGGCAGGAGGATCGTGTACAGCGGCGACACTAGGCCGTACCCGGGGATGGTCGAGCTTGCCCGGGGCGCCGACCTGCTCATACACGAGGCCACGTTCAGCCACGAGCTGCAGGAGAGGGCGGCGGAAGACGGCCACACCACGGCGCGGGAGGCCGCGGAGATGGCCCTGGAGGCTGGCGCCAAGAGGCTGGCCCTGGTACACATAAGCTCCAGGTACTACGACCCGGACGTGCTGCTTGAGGAGGCCCGACAGGTGTACGAGAACGTGTTCGTGGCCGAGGACCTCATGGAGATCGAGATACCGCTGCCTAGATGAGCGGGGCCAGGGCGTCGAGGCTCCGCCGCACGTCGCTGTAGGACTCGACGACGACCCAGCCGCTGAATCTGCTTCCCCGCAGCAGGGCCATCACCCTCTCCCAGTCTATGACGCCGTCGCCTATGGGGAGGTGCTGGTCCGCTTCGCCGTCGTTGTCGCTTACGTGGACGTGCCTTATCCTGTCCCTGAAACGCCGTACGAACTCTGCTATCTCGCCGTTGAGGTTGGCGTGGGCCACGTCCAGCACCATGCCCATGGGCTGCTCCAACTCCTCGTATAAGAGCTCGAAGTCCTCGGCGGAGACCAGCAGGTATGGCATGGAGTCGGGGACGTTCTCTATGAGCATGTCCACGCCGTACTCCTCGGCGTACCTCAGCAGCCACCGCAGGGACCTGAGGTTGAGCTCCCACGCCCGGCCCTTCATGAACCTGTCCGTCGCCGTGGTCCAGCCCGGGTGCACCACCAGGCAGCGGGCTTCCAGCTCGCTGGAGAACCTGATGGACGCCCTGACGCGTTTGAGTATCCACTCCCTGATGAGGTCGTCGTCCGCCGCCAAGTTCGTGTCCGCGTAGGGGGCGTGTATGCTGAAACGCAGCTCGTAGCTGGCCATGAGCTCCTGGAGCCGCTCCACCAGCCTGGGGTTCAGCGCGTGGTGGCCGCTGTCCGCCAACTCTATGTTCCGCGTGCCGAGCCGGAGGAGGTCGGGGAACGTCTCCTCTAGGGGCCTGTCAAGGAGGTGGAGGGTGGACGCCGCCAGGTTCATCTGTATTCAGACACAAGGGGGCTGGGCCCCACATAAGCCTTTTATCCCGTGCCTCGGATGCAGACTCGACTAGGTGGTGTTTTGATTAAGGTAAAGGATGGGGTGACTTGGGTGGGCGCCGTGGACTGGGACTTGAGGAACTTCCACGGTTACGTGACTCACAGGGGGACCAGCTACAACGCGTACCTGGTGCAGGGGGAGAAGACGGCGCTGGTGGACACGGTCAAGGCGCCTTTCTACGAGACCATGCTACGCCACATCGAGGAGGTCATGGACCCCGGGGACATCGACTATATTGTGGCTAACCACGCGGAGCCAGACCACTCCGGGTCATTGAAGAGGATCGCCGAGAAGGCCCCCGACGCTACCATCGTATCCAGTGAGCGCGGCATCCCGGTGCTCAGGAAGTACTACGGCGACATGGATCTCGTCGGGATAAAGGAGATGCCGGAGGTGGACCTGGGCGGCAAGACCCTGAGCTTCACGCCGGTGCCCATGGCCCACTGGCCCGACAGCATGGTGAGCTACGTCCCCGAGGACAGGCTGCTCCTGAGCAACGACGCCTTCGGCCAGCACATGGCCTCCGAGGCAAGGTTCGACGACGAGGTGGACCAGGCGGCGCTATGGCACGAGGCCACCGCGTACTACGCCAACATACTGATGCCCCTGAGCCGCACCGTCAACAACGCCATCAAGGCGTTGGCCGGCGTCGAGATAGAGATGATCGCGCCCAGCCACGGCATAGTATGGAGGAGCGACGTGGCGGGCATACTGGCGGCGTACAGGCGGTGGGTGGCCGGCGAGTCCAAGCCCCGGGCCGTCATAGCCTACGACAGCATGTGGAAGAGCACCCAGGAGATGGCGTACGCCATAGCCGAGGGAATCGGCAGCGTCGGCGCCGATGCCCGGGTCTTCAACCTCACCGGTGCCCACCGAAGCGACGTCATCACAGAGATACTGGAGGCCCGCGCCGTCCTGGTGGGCAGCCCAACGCTGAACAACCACGTCTTCCCGACGGTAGCAGGGTTCCTGGCCTACATGCGCGGCCTAAAGCCAGCGAACAAGATAGGCGCCGCGTTCGGCAGCTACGGCTGGGCGGGCGGCGCCAAACGCTTCGTCGAGGAGCAGATGAAGCTGGCCGGCGTAGAGCTGGTGGAGAACGACCTGGAGTTCAGCTACAAGCCCAGCGAGGAAGAGTGGCTGAGGTGCCGAGAATTCGGTGCCATGATAGGCGAAAAGATAAAGTCCTAGCTTTTTCTCCGGACCCATCCAGCCCGGTTTTTCTATATGAAGAGGTAGTTGACGTAGAGGGCCATCTGCAGCCAGGTGAGGGCCGTGCTCAGCAGCGCCCCCGCCGTGATCTGCTTCTTGTCGTGGGCCTTGAGTTCCAGCCTCGCCCACGCCACCGGCAGGAACAGCATGAAGAGCGGCAGCATCCGTGTGCCCAGCAGGTAGACCAGCGCCGTAACCGGGCTCGCTATCCCCGAGGCGTGGATGCTTATCTTCCACTTGAAGGTGATGACCAGCAGCACCAGGCCGTTCACTATGTAGCACGCCATGAGGGCGGTTATCGGCGTCGGCGCCTCGACTATGACGAGGGCCACCGTGCCCATCACGTACGACGTTATGGTGGCGAGGAACGGTATGAACCTCTCAAGCCTGTTGGTGGCGTAGAAGTCCGTTATGACGCCCTTCTTCAGCATGGCCACCACCATGCCCAGGGGCAGGAAGCAGCCGAAGAGGCTCGTGACGGCGAAGAGCCTCAGGGTCTCCCCATCGCCGTACCTCAGTATCAGCGGTATGAAGGTGAGCAGCGTGATTAGGGGAGCATTGAGAACGGCCGATACGAGAGAAGCGAGTTTCTGTTTATCCAAGGCGTTGGCTCCTAGGTGCATGGACTCGTATATACTTGTTTATATTTCTTTCTTATCTCGCCTATATATCTGCTCGCAGCAGTAGGCCACTTCCTCGCCGTCCTCCTCGACGATCACCGTCATGAGGGGGCAACGCTCGTCCACGGGCTGTCCGCATATCTTGCATTTCACGTTCTTACTCATCTTTAGCGTTCTTCTCCTTGTAGCTCTTTATGGCCTCGTGTAGCGCGTCGGCGGCGAGGTTGCTGCAGTGCATCTTAACCGGCGGCAGCCCCTCCAAGGCGTCGGCGACGTCCTGGCGGCTGATCTTCATGGCCTCGTCTAGGGTCTTGCCTTTGGCGAGCTCGGTGGTCATGCTGCTGGTGGCGATGGCTGCGCCGCAGCCGAAGGTCTTGAACTTTATGTCCTCTATGCGGTCGTCCTTGACCTTGATGTACATGGTCATCATGTCGCCGCACACGGGGTTGCCCACGGATCCCTCGGCGTCGGCGTCTTTCAGCTCCCCCACGTTCCTGGGGTGTTTGAAGTGTTCCAGTACCTTCTCGCTGTACATTCTATCTCAGCTCCTCGGGCGTCAGGGGGGACATGGCTCTGAGCCTCCCGACGACGCCCGGCAGCGTCTTCACAACGTACTCCACTTGATCGCGGTTATTATTCTTTCCTAGGGTGAAGACGAGGCTGCCGTGGGCCTCCTCGTGTTTGAGGCCGCAGGCTAGGAGGGTGTGGCTCGGCTCCAGGGTCTTGGCGGCGCACGCCGAGCCTGTGCCCACCTGTATGCCGTGGTCGTCGAGGCTCAGGACCATGCCCTCGCCCTCTATGTAGCTGAACCTGATGTTGGCGTTGTTGGGCAGCCGGCGGGTGGGGTGGCCGTTGAGGTAGGACTCTGGTATGGCGTCGAGCACCTCCTCTATGAGCGTGTCCCGTAGCCCGGTGAGTCTCCGTGACTCGTCCTTCATCTCCTGTTTGGCGAGCCTGGCGGCCGTACCCATGCCGACGATGCCCGGGGTGTTCTCGGAGCCCGATCGGAGTCCGCCTTCCTGGCCGCCGCCTATCATCTGGGGCTTGACCCTGACTCCCCGCCTGACGTATAGGGCGCCCACACCCTTGGGGCCGCCAAGGTCGTTGCCGCTGAGGGTCATGAGGTCGGCGCCCAGCGTGTTGACATCGAGGGGTATCTGGCCGTTGGCGGCGGTGGCGTCGGTGTGGAAGAGGGCGCCATGGGTGTGGGCGATCTCTGCGGCCTCCTCTATGGGCTGGATGGTTCCTATCTCGCCGTTGGCGGTGACGATGGATACCAGCGCGGTTTCGTCGTCCACCAGCCTCTCAAGCTCGCCCAGGTCGAGGATACCCGTCTCGTCCACCGGGCACTCGGCGACGGTGAAGCCGTCCCTGGTGAGCTCCTTGCAGAGGTTTATGACGCTGATGTGCTCCACGGCGGACCTGATCACCTTGCCGCCCTTCCTCCTGCTGCGCTGGGCGGCGCCGAGGAGGGCCAGGTTGTTGGCCTCGGTGGCGCCGCTTGTGAACACGATCTCGGCGGGGTCGGCGTTCACCAGATCCGCGACGCCGGCCCGGGCGTCGTTGAGGGCCTCCAGGGCCTCGAAGCCCATGGAGTGGAAGGAGGCGGGGTTGCCGTAGTGCTCGGTGAAGTATGGCGTCATGGCTTCGAGGACACGGGGGTCCACGGGGCGCCCCGCGCCGTTGTCCATGTACACGTTGGGGGACATTGATTCTCCAAGTGGAGCCATGGATTATAAAGAGTGGGTTGCCCTCATTTCCTTATCCGGAGGGTGACGGTTTCGCCCTCCTTGGTGACTTCGAGCACCTCGTAGCCCATGCGTTCTGCGAGTCTGCGGAGGTCGGCCTCGGCGGCGGGGTCGTCGGCGGAGACCTCCAGGACCTGGCCTTTCTCCAGCTCGTCCATGGCCATCCTGGTCCTGAATATAGGCTCGGGGCAGTAGAGCCCCGTGCAGTCCAGCACCTTGTCGATTTCCAACGTGGATCGCTTCTCTCTTGAGTTGATGTTAGGTGAATCGTAACGGGGCGATTTAAGACGAATGGTGGGCGGCGCGTCACATGGGGCTCAGGTGAGCAGGCTGTGTAGCAGGTAACCGTCGAAGGCGAGGAGGAAGATGAAGAGGGCGGCTATGATCCTCGCGCCCGCACGGTCCGCGTCACCCGGGCCGTCGAGCCTCGCAGCCGCGCCGCTTATCGCCGCCGCCAGAGGAGCCAACGAAAGCAGCGGCGGCAGCGTGGAGCCGCCCACCCTCCCGGCAGGGGAGAAGGTGAAGATCACGGAGGCTGCCGCCGTTGCGAGCACCGTCAAAGCGACCGCCCGGCGCCTCCCCAGCGCCACGACGAGGGTCGTCTTGCCGTGGCCCCGGTCCGCCTCCATGTCGGGCAGCTCTAGGCAGATGCTGAGGACGAAGCCGTAGAGCACCAGCGGCGCCGACGCCAGCAGGAACGCGTCGTCGAGGGCGCCGGCGGCGGCCATGTAGCCCACTGCGGGGACGGCGAACCCTGTGCCCACGGCTATGGTGGCCTCGCCGAGGCCGCGGGCGTTGAGCCGGGTCGGCGGCGACGAGTACATCCAGCCCAGGGCCAGGGCGGCGGCCGCCACAAGCAGCAGGGTGGGCGTGGAGACGCGTATAGCGACCATGGCGGCGGCCGCGGCCAGGGACGCGGCTGTGAAGGCTATGGCTACGCCTAGGGCGGCGGGCCGGGCCTCGGGGTGGGCCACGAGGGTTTTGTTCCTACCGAACATCTTGGGCGGCGAGCGGCTGTCGATCTCGACGTCGTGGTAGTCGTTGCTGTAGTGGGTGGAGAGGTCGCCGGCGAGCACCACCGCGTAGCCCAGGGCGAGGTGGGCGGGGTTGAATGCTGCCCCGCTGTTCAGTGCGAGGAGCGCGCCCAGCAGGTAGCCCAGGAGGCCGCCGGCGACTATGTGCGGCCGTATGACCCTGATGAGGGTCCCCAGGTTGCCCGTGGCGCGCGTCAACTCTACGTTCTTATCCAAGTGTGTGGGGAATGGTTTTAAGCGATGGGGTGAGAAGGCGGTTAATGGCTCTGGAGTCTCTGAAGCCGTACCTCGACCTGACGAGGATTCACTTCTTCTTCGTGTGGCCGCTGCTTTTCTGCTCGGGGCTGTTCCTCAGCTTCCCCCGGTACGGGGGCTTCGGCTGGGGGCTGGTGGGCCGGGCAGCGGCCATCGCGTTGCTGGGGTTCGAGGCGGGGTTCGTGTTGAACGACTTGGTGGATGGGGAGGTGGACGCCCTGGACGTGGAGGACAGCCTGACGAGGTACTGGCGGCCCTTCGGGACGAGGCCCATCCCCTCGGGCTCGGTGTCGCGGGGCGGGGCCAAGGCGCTGTTCCTCGCCTTGGTGGCCGCGGCGTCGGCGCTGATCTACACGCTGCCGTACCCGAACTCGCTGTACGTGTTCGCGATCATGGTTTATAGCTACGGCATGGAGGTGTTCTACCAGTTGAGGAAGCGGGGTCAGGGGTGGCCGCTGGCCCAGCTGCTGGGGCGAACCGACTTCTCCCTGTTCCCGGTGGCGGGGTACCTGTGCAACGGCGGGCTCGACGACGTGGCGCTGCTGTACTTCCTGTTCTTCTATCCTTTCGCGCAGGCGCATCTGGGGGCCAACGACATCGTGGACGTGGTGAACGACGAGGCCCGGGGGCTGGCGACGGTGCCCCTCCTCTACGGGGTGCGTGGGGCGAAGCTGTGGATACACGTGTTCACGGCGCTGCACGCCGCCGCGGCGGTGCTGTTCACGCGGGTCCACGGCGGCGTCGCGGTGGCCGGGCTGGGCGTGGGGCTGCTGCTTTTGTTCGCCGCGAACCTGCTCATCCACAGGGGCACGTCTCAGGGTGAGTGGCTGCGGGCTCTGCCGCTTTTCCACGCTGCCGTATTGGTGTACGTGGTGTCGATGATCGCGGATTTCTTCGTGTAGCCTAGTATCCTATCAGCCATGTTCTGGCTACGTTGAAGATTATGAGGACGGCCATCAGGGCCATGACGAGGGTGATGTTTCGGGGGGCCGCGATTGCTCTGGCCTGGGTGTATATGAAGTAGAGGATGATGAGGGCCACTATGGAGACGAGGGTGGTCCGTATCTGACTCATGGGCATCTCAACCGTGACGCAGCGTACACTTAACAAGGTTTCGCATGAAAGTGAAGGTGAGTTTAATGGTAATAGATCCCGCGACTGTAAGCCTTGTTAAAATTATATCTTTAAATGAAATGATTATTTGAAAAAATATAAACTTGTTTTGAAGATAAAAAACTAATTTTTTATATTATATACAAAATAATGTTAACTATGGAGATTTCACAATTAGTTGAATTTGGTATTCCTAAGAAAATTGTGGATGATTTAATTACTAGAGGTTTTTCTAAACTCACACGAATACAAGAACAAGCACTTAATTCTGGTTTGTTTGATGGAAAAAATTTATTGATTAATGCACCAACAAATACTGGAAAAACTTTCATTGCTGAATTAGCCGTAATAAATACAATTCTAACTGAAAGTACTTACATTACTTTCTATCTCTTACCCCTTAAATCTCTTGCAGAAGAAAAGTACTCTGACATAACTCTCAAGTATTCTGATTGGGGTTTAGATGTCGCAATCTCAACTGGAGATAGATCTGAATTTGACGCTGATCTACTAAGTTACGACGTAATAATTGTTACTTATGAAAAATTATTGATTTTATTAATTAAAAATCCGGAGTTAATAAATAATGTAGGAGTTGTCATAATCGATGAGATACAAAATATTGGTCACTCAAATAGAGGTGTTAATTTAGAAATACTAATTTCATTACTATTGACAAAAGGCTCAGATAATTTACAAATTATATCGCTATCTGCTACAGTACCTAATTCCGAGATAATTTCATCATGGTTAGATGCTCAGTTAGTTGAGTCACATTTACGTGAAATCGATTTACGGGAAGGTATTGAATATGTAGGCGATACAAAAATCATCTTTAAAAACTTTGAACTAGAAAAGGGAGACTTTCTCTATAAAGATTATAATACAGAGAAAATATTTTTAGAAAAAGGGTTAAATTCAAATTCATTTGAGTCAATAATATCATTATCAAAAACTGAACAAACACTAGTATTTTGTAAATCAAGACCGGATTCAGAAAAAATATCTGGAGATTTATCTAAACACATGAATAGTAGAGATGTAAACGAATATCTTGTACAGCTTGAATTAATCTCCGATCCAACGCCTTCATCACTAAGGTTGATAAGATCCTTAAGAAATGGAGTTGCTTTTCATCATGCTGGACTACTATCTGCTGAAAGAGAAGTAATTGAAAGAGCTTTTTCAAATGGCGTGATACAGATATTGTGTTCAACTACTACCTTAGCCGCTGGAGTAAATACCCCAGCTAAAAATGTAATATTTAGATCTCACTCAATAGGAAAAAGAGAGTTACCTGTTAATTATTATAAAAATATGTCTGGAAGAGCTGGAAGGCTCTTTTATCATGATGATTTTGGTCGATCGATTCTTTTTGCTGATTCAGCTAAGGAGTTTGAATCCTTATGGAACAGATATATTCAATCTGAACCTGAATTAGTGGAATCGCGAATACCTAACTATGGTGTATTTAGCTTACCTTTATTGCTAATTATTCAGATATTTGACTGTACTAATACGAATGAAATTTTAGATGCTATTCGAAACACTCTGTTTGGACATAGAATTATCGATTCTGATCCTTATGTACGAGATTCATTTGAAAAAATGATACTTAAAGAAATTTCCAATTTAAACGAAAAGAGATATATTCAAAGTATTGAAGATGCAATCATTATAACAGAACTTGGTCTATGCTGTGTAAGGGATTTAATATCCCCTCTAACTTTAGATGTTTTCACTAATTTTTTAGCTAGAATTGAAAAAAGCATGGTAGATTACGAAGAATTAACAGAAACGATCCTTCAAATGGCTTGCTATTCTTTTGACGCTAGAAAATCAAATTCATTATTATATTTGCCAAGAAACAGGAGTTTAATAATTGATTATGCAAGATTAAACGAAAAGAAATTTCTTTATAAAGACATAGAACGTGATGAATATCTTCGCACACTTTTTACCACTCAATTATTAATCGATTGGATGAATGGTACAAATTATAATAATTTACGAAAATATGGCGCTCCATCAGGACAAATAAAACGAATTGCAGAAACCATTGCATGGTTATTAAGAGGCTTATATAATTTATCAAAGTGTACCTTTTTTAACTTCGAATTAGACTTCCAAAATTACCTTCAATTACTTTACGAAAGAATATATTACGGGGCATCTATTGATATGTTAGATATTTTAAGATTAAACATCCCAGGGATTCAAAGAACTAGAGCCTTACTATTATCAGACGCTGGATATAATACACTTGAGAGTCTACTGAATTCAACAATAGATGATTTAGTAAATGTTAAAGGTATAAACCAAAGAGTCGCTCTGATGATCAAAGACGAAATTGAAAAATACCTGCCAAATGAAAATGATAAAAGGTATCGCATTCAAACAAGGAAACTTATAGAACTTGGGCTTGATCCCAATATAATTCGTGGTTTATATGAACATGAAGGAGACGATTTTGTAAAAGCATTCTTAGAAATTTGTAATTCATATTTTGGAATTAATGCTATCTACGTTGGTGATTCACAACCGCATGATGTAGATGGATTAATAATAACAGAAGATGGCAATATAGTGGTTGAAGGTAAACGACAAGAAAGTGATCGTGTTGGTCCTGTTAAATCTGAAGAAGTATGGGGGAAAGGCCAAAAACATGATCCTATAGCATATGTCACGTTAGGATATCCTGATTTCACAACAGGTTCAATTGAAAATGTACACTATACAGGAATAACCTTATTACCTCATTACATTGTTGCGGATTGGATAATTGAATATCAACAAGGAAATATTACAATTGAAAATATAATTGAAGATCTTCGAAGTGGTGAATATCTAGGACAGAGAATTGTTTCAAAATTATCTCTTGCTGAATGATAAATTCTCTAATTTAAATTATAAAATATGGAAGGAATTTAGAACAACCTATATGATCAAAATATATAGAAAATTAATGAAAACTACATGTTTTACATAAAATAGATATTTAGTTATCGTCTAAAAAACAGTGAAAATGGTGGGCCGGGCAGGGATCGAACCTGCGACCCTCGCCACGTCAAGGCGATGTCATACCACTAGACCACCGGCCCACGCGCACTATAGGGAAGAAAAGAACTGTATAAAGTTTACCGGTTGAACCCCACCACACCCATCCTCTCAAGATACCCGTACATCTCCACCAGGTAACCCAGATCGGTCATGCCGATCTCTATGTCGATCATCCCGCTGATCTCGCGGATGCTCCGCTTGCCGTCGGTCCAGTAGAGCGCGTAGGTGATGGGCCCGCCGTACTCGAAGCCGAGCCTCTTGTTCAGCGCGCGGTAGGCTTCCCTGTCCCCCGGGCTGAGCCTCACGATCCAGTAGCGGGTGGACAGCGGGCCCCTGTAGAGCCTGACGGGCACCCTGTCGGCCCCCCCGGGCGCGGGCTCCTCCTTCTTCTCGGCCGGAAGCTCCGCGATGCCCCGGCTCTCGGCGAGCCCCTCGATCGACTTCAATGCGTTGACGCACTCCGCCTCGGCGAAGCCCCTGATCTCAGAGGCGTGGCGCCGAACCAGGTCGCCGCAACCGGGCGCAATCCGCTCAATGGACCTGAGCGCCTCGACGGCCACGTCGGCGTCGAACCCAAGCTTCTTCCTGAGCCTGTCCCTCAGCTCGCCCATCCCCCGCGCGTCCATCCCGGGGGACGCGGCCCTGTCCAGCGTCTCCCTGACGGTCTTGATGATGGCCTGCTTCTCCCGCGAGGCGACCTGGCCAGCTATCCACGGCGCCTCCCGGTCACCGGCGCACGCCAGGAAGTAGGCGTATGTGCCCGCGATCAACGCGGCCTTGGCCAGGCTGTGGGGGCTCACCTTGTCGATGGTGTCGGCGCTCGTGTGGTAGAACTTGTCGGGCCACTGGATCAGCATGGGGCAGCCCACCCCCACCGTGGGGTCAGTGTAGATGTAGTGGTCGCTGCCGCCGTTGAACTCGGCCACCTGGTGCCTGTACGTCGCCATCAGGGGCCCCACGCCTATGCTGGCCACCTCCCTCTGGGCCTCCTCGAAGACGGCCTCGGCCACGGCGTTCACATAGCTGGGGAAGCTGTCCGGGGTCTTGTGCAGCACCAGCACGCTGCCCGTCTTGTCTTGGTCCTCGCCCACCATGTCGAGGTTAAATGCGGCCACCATCTTGGGGATGTCGGGCTCCCGCTCTGCTAGGTAGGCGTAGGTGCCGCTCATCTCGGGCACCAGGGTGAACCTGATGCTGCGCCTGGGCCTCGCCAGCTCCCCGTCGGCTATGAGCCTGCTCAGCGCCCTCGCCGCCTCCATGGCGGCGCCGCATCCGCTGGCGTTGTCGTTGGCGCTGGGCTGCGGGTGGCAGATGTGGGCGATGACGACGACCTCCTCGTCGGTTTCGCCACGGATGGTGGCCACCGCGTTGTCTAGGTACCCGTCGTACAGCTCCGCGTCCACGTAGCCGTGCACCTTCACGGGCTCCCCGGAGCCTTCCACGAGCCTCCTAAGCCACCGCCCCGTCCTGGGCGTGACCACGAACCCGTAGCCCGGCTCATCGATCGGCGTCCACCAATAGCTGGTGTACTTCACGGCGTCGTCGAGCTCCCCCTCGAGGAGGTTCGGGGGGCGCACGAACATGCCGTCGTAGATCAGGCCCGCGGCCCCCTTCTCCACGACGGCGAGCCTATGGACCCTCATGACGTCCCCGTTGGTCAAGACCATCTTCCCCTCGACGTCCAGCCCCTCGTAGTCGCCGGGCTCCTCACCCTTGTTGGCGGGCACCGCGACCTCGGCCACCACGCCCTCCCCGGGCGTGGCTATGCTCCTCTGGATGACGTGAATCTTCTCCTCCAGGTACCTCGCGAGGTATCTCTCGCTCCTCGCCGGCTCAACGAGCCTGAGCCAGGCGTCGCGGCAGCTCCACTCCCTGAACCTCAGGTTGGTCCAGTCGTAGTCTCTGCCGTTCGCGGGGTAGCTGTGCAGCTCGGCCTCCAGGCCACATCCCCTGAGGGTCTCCACGGCGTAGTTGCAGGCGTCCCTGATGCCCGGGCTCGCCTGGATCCTGTGGTGCCCTACGATCTCGGCGACGTATTTGGAGGGCGATGTCGCCCGAGACCTCCGCCTCCAGCTTCTCGTAGGCTTCCTTGAACATGTGAAGATATTCCGTGGACGAGGATTTATCGTTTTCACGTAGGATCGCAACCGTGAAAAGGTGGGGCGACAAGTGATAGTGTTCACAGTGTTGAGGATGCAGAGGATACACTACCATCCCTGCCCCAGGGCGCTAGGCGAGTACGACCACCACACCGACACCATCATACTCCACGAGGGCCTAAAACGGTACAGGGAGATCCACGACGCCATCCTCCACCACGAGCGGATGCACGCCCGCATCTTCAGGGAGCACAGCGGCTGGCTTGAGAGACTCGCTCTAAACATACGATTGGACTACGAGACGCGCATCTCGGGGGCGACGAGGGTGCCCGCTGAGATACTGAGGGAGCTGAGCCCCTCCACGCTGCGGGACGACTTGTACACCGCGCTCTACATCCTCGCGTACATACCCATACTGGTGGCCGAGGGCGTGTACTACGGCGTCAAGAGTCTGCTGGCCTCTGAGTAAGGCTTTTATCTGCTCCGCTTTGTGTATTTGTGCGTGCCGCCGTAGCTCAGCCTGGGAGAGCGCCCGGCTGAAGACCGGGGTGCCGAGTGTTCAAATCACTCCGGCGGCACCAAAATTCTCACGTGAACAATATGACAGAGCACATAGTAGAGGGATTCAGAGAACTAGAGGCCGTCACCTTCGACCACTACAACACCCTCCAGCACTCGGCGACGGAGAACCAGGAAGACATCATCCACCCCATCATCATGTCGCTGGAGACACGAATGGACCTCAACGAGGAAAGGTTCTTCGAAGAATACGTTGAACAGGATAAGAGATACCGGAGAAACAAGCGAGAAACATTCATCGAGACGACGCTGGACGAGCTGATTCTCAACGCCCTCATAGACTCCGGGCAGGGCTGCCCCGGGCTATCGGCGAAGGTGAGGGCCTCGGTGGACTATGGGCTGCGTACGCGGCGGTTGGCGTGGTACCCCGACGCCGAGGAGGTCCTCCTACGCCTGAGGGGCTTGGGATACAGGCTCGGGCTGATCAGCAACACACACTGGCGGCTCCTCCCGGAGAGGCGACGCGAGCTAACGCGGTTCTTCGACGTGATCACCCTGTCCTATGAACACGGGTACACGAAGCCGCATCCGTCGATATTCAACGCGACCGCGATGAGGCTTGGGGCGGAGCCCGGGAGGTGTCTGCACGTGGGGGACGATCCAGTCGTGGATGTCTGGGGCGCGAGGAACGCAGGGATGAGAGCCGTCTACTTAAAGAGAAACGGGCTCGAATCGGAAGCCGACGTCGTCATTCAACGGCTAACCGAGTTAACACCATACATAGACAAATGAACCCCAAAGTCTCAGTCACCCACATTCTGAAAACATAATACCTCCCTCACCCACTGTTAAACCATGGCAGGAATTCTCCTTAGACGCTCCAAGAAATCCGGGCTCCCACCGGGGACCCCCGTATACGTCGGGGAGGAGGAACCCCAGCCGGCGCGTATCACCGTCATATCCTACGACGAGACTGGCTACAAGGAGAGAACCGTGGAGAAGCCGTCGGAGATAATAGAAGACCTCCGCAGCCCCGAAACCACCTGGGTAAACGTTGACGGCTTGGACACGGAGGACATCGTCGAGATAGGCACGAGCATGGGGTTCCACCCCCTCATACAGGAGGACATAGTCAACACGCTGCAGCGGCCCAAGGTCGAGGAGTACCAGGACCACGTCTTCTTCGTCCTCAAGATGATCACCTACAACGAGGAGTCCGAGGACGTGGAGATAGAGCAGGTGAGCATCATCCTCGGGGACCGCTACATGGTCTCGTTCCAGGAGAGGGCCGGGGACTGCTTCGAGGCCGTCAGGCAGAGGATAAGGGAGGACAAGGGCCTCGTCAGACGGATGGGCGCCGACTACCTCGCCTACACCCTCATGGATACCGTCGTGGCCGGTTACTTCACCGCCCTGGAGAAACTAGGCGACAGGGTCGAGGACATAGAGGACGAGCTCGTCGTGGACCCCCGCATAGAGACCCTTCACGACATCTACGGCATGAAGCGCAAGATGATAGCCATCCGCAAGAGCGTCTGGCCCCTCCGCGAGGTCATAAACCGACTGGACAAGCTGGGGAGCAGGATGTTCAGCGAGAACACGGGCATATACATCAGGGACGTCTACGACCACACCATACAGGTCATAGACGCCGTCGAGACCTACAGGGATCTCCTGTCCGGGATGCTGGACATCTACCTGAGCAGCATAAGCAACAAGATGAACCAGATAATGCAGGTCCTCACCATCATAGGCACCGTATTCATACCGCTCACCTTCCTCACAGGCGTCTACGGCATGAACTTCAGGTACATGCCCGAGCTGGGGTGGAGAAACGCGTACCCCGCGCTGTGGCTCATAATGATCGCCATAACCGGTGTGATGATCCTGTTCTTCAGGAGGAGAAAGTGGTTCTAAACGTGTTTACATGCCCCGCTTAGCGGAGAAAACGTCCATGACAGGTTTCAGCAACGACCCTACTAGGCCATGCGTAAAAGTTGGCAAGCGACCAGAAATACTGGCCCCTAGAATAACAAACCCCTTTTTACTCCAATCAGGCATTTTTCATTCAAAGAATTGCTCACGGGTGCTCACCTAATATTTTTCCCATGACGACGGTGTCATAGTAATAACCATCAGACCCGTAGAAACAGTCCCTCTTCCTGCCTTCGACCTCGAACCCGTGTCCCTTCAGAAGACGAATCGACGCGGCGTTGGCTGACACCGTCTCCGAGTTGACCTTGTGGAGCCCCTTCTCACATGCCTCATCGAGGACGAGCCCAACCAGTCTTGACTGAAGATCGGTGTCATGGAAATCACGGTGGACGTATACTCCCAAGTAGCCTGTGCCCGTTCTCCGGGGGTGGGTCCACTCCTCGATACAAGCGAAGCAGACGACCTCTCCATCACACTCGGCGGCAACCTGGATGAGGGCAGGGGTATTAAGCCACCGCTCAACCCACTCAAGCCGGTAGGGAGCCATGCTCCACTTCACCGTCTCCTCTGACAGATTCTGGAGCATCAGGTGGAGCCGCCCCGCATCCCCCGGATCGAGGGCCTTTACGCCGACCCTGCGACCGTCAACGAGACTCACCGCATCAATCATCTCAGACTAGGTTATTTTATCTCTAATTGAATGTTATGAGTAGCCGTTGTTGCACATCGAGCCTACTTGTGAAGGTTCCACGCCGGCAGCACCGCCAGCCCGTTCTCCGTGAGTACCCTCGCCGTCCTGTTCACCGAGTCGTGCTTGTCCAGGTAGTTCAGCGTCAACGCCGGCATCAGCCCCCTCGCCTCTATCTCCTCCTTGGGCAGGAAGTACTCCAGTATATCCGACGGATGCTCCCGCTTCATCTCGACGCCCGGCACGCCGCCCTCGTGCTTGGCGCTTATGTTCGCCACCTCTGCCGCGACTTCCACCAGCTCGTCCAGCCTATCGTAGGGCTGCCTCACTATGCTCCGCCACGTCTCCGTGATGTGGTGCTCCAGCCTCGTCTCGCCCAGCCCCAGTCTGTCCCGGATGTACCCCGACTGCTCCAGCGTCCAGTTGTCCACCGAGTTGGAGAGGTTGAACCCTATCAGCGGCGTGGAGCCGTCCTCGCGGCTGAACATCTTGGCTCCAATCAGCGTCCAGAGCGCAGCGTAGGGGTTGTCGTTGCCCATGTAGACGCTTATCTTGAACCTCACGTCGATCCCCATCTTGTATAAGAGGTAGCCGATGGTCACCGTCCCCGGGTTGATGTTCAGCACCTCGCTTACGCCGTGGGTCGTGTAGTAGTGGAGAAGCTCGTCCGCCCACTCCAGCGCGTACCTGTTGGGCACCCCGACGCCGCCGAAGTAACCCGTGATGGTCTCGGGGCCGCCGAGATGCACGTTTATGGGCGCCCCGTCGGGCCCCGGCAGAGTGCCCTTGTTATCCAGCGTCTGCACGTAGGTGGCCCCGATGACCTTGGTGGCCGCCGTGAAGGCGTCGATGTCCCCATCCATCACTTGCTCCCTCATGGACCGCACCCGTATGTAGCGGGCGGGCATCAGGTTCTCGTCGGCCATCGCCCTCCGGGCCTCCTCCACCATGAACGGGAAGAAGTTGCACGCGCTTATCTCCAGGGTCACGGCTAGGGACTCGTCGAACTCCACGGAGCCCGCGGCGTCGCCGAGCACCCTGCCCCGGTACTCGTCGAGCCCTATGAAGGCGCCGTCGTCCCTACGGTCCTGGAGCCAGTTCAGTTCCTCCAGATACGCCGGGTTGCTTCCCCCCAGCCTCTCCTTCAGGCATTCGAGGCGCCCCGCCTCCTCAGCCCTACGGTTTATCTCCTTGACTCCGCCGTGCCTCTCGACGATCTCCACGAGGCCGTCTACGACCGGGTTGCCAGGCTCAGCCAGAAACTCGTTTATCTCCTCGATGCTGTGAGGAGAAACCTTCAATCTCCTCCTGAGGTCATCCAACGATGGTCCTCCAGAACGGTTTAAACTCACCCTTAAAGTATATAAAAATTCTCGGAGGAATTTTCGTCATCCGGCCCTCAAGCCCATGGATACGCGAGAAGCCCACGCTACGATAGATCAACGCTCCACAAACCCTACCTTGAAGGCCCCGGTCATCACCCCGATGACCTGGGCAGAGTCAATCTCCTACGCATTCATGTACGCATACGCGTCCCTGGGGTTCGGCTACTTCTTGAGGAAGCTGTGGACCGCCTTCCGAGCCAAGGAATAAAACGGGAAAAATTAGAGGTAGTTTCTTTCTAGAAGAAGTCGAGGAAAGGCAGGTTCATGCTTCCCAGCACGAACATTATCTGTATGGCGAAGAAGTAGAGCTGGAACTTTATGCGTGTCTTGTAGGCGACGTCCCTGTCGAAGCTGTCCCAGATGGTGGCGAGGACCCTGAACAGCAGCACGCTGGCGGCGACGGTCACGAGAGGCAGAGCTACGCTGAAATCGAGCCAGATCGTCGCGGCCGACGTCATGACGATTATGAGGGCCACGCCCAAGACGATCATGTTCGTCCTGAACCTCCAGCTAAGGGTCTGAGCAAGCGTCCTCACCCCATACAACTTGTCCTCGTCTACGTCGAAGGACTCGTTGAGGGCGGGCAGCATAAAGAAGAAGAACACCGCCATCGTCATCCCCGCGTAGAATATGGGGAAGCTGAACCTGCCGAGGACAGCGTAGCTCCCGATCACGCTTGACAGGGGCATCACCGAGGTGATCACCAGCTCCTTGACGACGTACATCTTCTTGAGCCTAATAGCCGGGTACGAGTATACGAAGAACAAAACGAAGTAAACCAACGACCAGATGAAGGCGTTCAAGTTAATGAGATAAGCCAACCCTAAACCGAGCACGGCGGTGACAGCGACGAAATGGACGGCGAACCCAACAGGGACCTCGCCCGTCACCAGCGGCCTATTCTTCTTCAAGAAGTTAAGCCGATCCATATCCCTGTCGATGTAATCGTTGTATATGTACACCGAGGCCGTTATGAACAGCGTCGAGAACACCGCCAGGAAGGTGTTCACTATTGGCGGGAAGCCCTTCCCCGCTATCAGGCACGCAATCAAGGTGCCCCAGGGCCACGCGAAAATTGGTTCGATCCGAGATTTCACGAGCATCCTCGTGTTACTTAGCACAGACATCACACTCACCTGTTCTGTATACCAAATATGTATCATTGATCTATATTATTAAAACTACCGATTCAAACGGCAGAATACCGTTAATAATTATGTAGTTAAGCTAAAAAATCACTTAAAACCGATAACAAAAATATTGAATATATTGATGTTAATCTATACTTCAAGATAGTTGTGAGATTCTAAGTAGGGATATTCAATCGACGTTGTGGGTGTCAGCATTGGTAACTTGATCGACACCGAAGTCCCCTTCCCAGTCTCAGACTCCACCGAGATGCTTCCGCCATGTTCCTCGACCGCCTTCTTACAGTATACTAGGCCCAACCCTATCCCATCTTTCTTGGTGGTGTAGAAAGGCTTGAAGATGTTCTCCAGCGCACTGGGGTTTATGCCACCCCCTGTGTCCTTTACTTCCAGCACTAACTCATCGTCCATCATCTCGGCTGAGATGCGGATTTCACCGCCTCTGGGCATGGCGTCCACAGAGTTGCTGACCAGTTTGGTGATGACCCTCTTCATCTTTTCAGGATCTAACACTACGTCAGAAACGTCCTTATGATCGACCTCAACTTTTATGGACTCAGGGACGTCGCAATCCTCAAGAGCCTTCTTGAGTAACAGATCGATGTTTATCTTCTCGAGCGCAAGCGGCGTGTCCCCGACCCTGTTGGTTATCTCTTGAATAAGCTCCAAGGAGGTGTCCACCTGCTCCTCTATCGCCGGCAGGATCTCGTCGAAGGTACCGGGATTATCTTTCAGGCTACCAATTAACTCGTTCAAATCAGTCAGAGGAGTGTTGAGTTCATCGCATAACTGAGACATTATCCCTTCCGCTATAAGCCTCTCAGCGTCTAACAACTCGTTTTTACGCTGGGTAACCAACGTCTCCAGATGTTTATTATACTCCTCTTTCTCCTGTTCCCTCATCTTCCTGTCCGAGATCTCTCTGATGACAGCCAGGATCTCCTTCTTTCCCTGTATATCGATGAAACACCCGTGGACCTCAGCCCACCCCGTCGTACCATCCTTTCTCTGGTACACCAGCTGAAAGGGTGGAGGCATCTGCCCCCTTAAGATGTGTCTAAACAACCTGAGATGTTCCCTGAAATCGGTTTTACGGAGGGTGGGCAACATTAGAAGATTCTTGCCCACAATCTCGCTTTCATCGAATCCTGTAAGTTTACTGAAGGCCGCGTTGACTGACGTAACACTTCCAGTAAGATCTACGGTGCATATGCCGTCAGGTGCGAGACTAACCAGGCTCTGTAGACGAAGCTGTGTCTCCTTCTTCTCTTCCTCAAGCCTAACATTTTCCGTGACGTCCCTGGCGAAACAGATTATGCCTTTTTTACCGTTGTATGTAACCGGGCTCGTGGAAACGTCCACGTGGATTGTCTGCCGGTCTTTTCTCTTTAACCTGTACCTGAAAAATCCTGGGGTGTATCCCTGCGTCAAAACGTGTTTAAGCCTCTCTTTAGCCCTATCACGGTCCCCCTCCATGAAGAAGTGGAAAGGATCCGCCCCAAAGCCGGACATGTCTTCTATCCCAAGGAGATCAAGTAGAGCCTGGTTCGCGTACACCGCCCTGTTATCGACGAATATCAGCAAAGCGTCCCTCGTCTGCTCAATAACCGTCCTATACAGGGTGTCCACCCGCTTCTTCTCGACTACGTTCCTAATCCTCTTGGCCAGGACCTGGTAGTGGCTGGGATCCATCTCCTTACGCAGGTAGTCGTCGATTCCAGCGGAGAAAGCCGCTTCTGCCACCTCCTCGCTTCCCTGGCCCGTGTAGATGATGATTGGTACGTCGAAGCTCTCCTTTACCTTCTCGGCCAGATCGATGCCGTTCATCTTGGGCATCTTGTAGTCCGTCACGATGCAGTCGTATCTCTCGGACTCCATCCTGTCAACGACTTGGCATGGGTCGCTGACGCTGTCTATGCGGAACGCCTCGTCCATCGCGGGCAGGAAGTATTGCAGGAACTCGCTCTGATTAACGTCGTCGTCTACATGAAGTATCCTAATTTCATCTGAAGGATCAACTACGACGCTACGGGACACAGTGCTCGGGTGAGTGGACAAATCTTATATATAAAGCAATTATTGAGCGAAACTAAATAGGTTGAATACTAAGTATTTTTCCATCAATAAGGTGTAAAAACGTGTTTGAAACGTAAACACATGAAAACAGCTACGTTTTTCATCGAAAAAACGGGCTACAATCTCTTTAAACGGTCGAAGTAGGTAGAGCCGGGATACACAGAACCGTTGATTAGCCCAGCGGCTGAACGGCACCCGAGCGAGCATGGCCATCCACGACGTCAAGATCACCGTCGTCAAGAAGGTCTCAAACCCGGAGGTCTTCAGGCGGTACGCCAACCGGGGTGCCCAGCCCAGCTGCGAGACCGTGGAGGTGGGCATGGAGTTCCTCTCCCAGGGCATGGCCATGCCCCCAAGCTTCTGCAGCTGGGCGTGGGCCGACATACAAAGGGACGTGGCCCACCTAGCCATGGGCGGCGACTTCCCGTGGATGCGGCAGAGGGGCACCATGATCACGTGCTGCACCGACGGCCTCAGGCCGGTCGTCTTCAAGCTGGAGCGGATCTAGAGGCCCCTGCTGAGCTCATCCAGCACGGCCTCCAGGCCCCGAACAGTGGTATCAAGGCTCATGGACGCCGTCTTCTTCTCCAGCACCTGCTCGGGCAGGGAGGGCACGTGTATGAAGCCCGCGGGCACCTCGACGCCGTTAACAGACAGGTAGTGCATGAGCTCGTAGAAAACGTGGTTGCACCCGAAGGTCCCGGCGCTGTTCGACAAGCTGCAGGGAACCCCCGCCTCCTCCATGGCCTTGAGCAGCCGCCTGTAGGGGAGGCCCGTGAAGTAGGCCGCTGGGCCATCCTCCACGATGACCCTGTCCCGGGGCCTATCGCCGCAGTTGTAGGGAATCCTGGCGTCCGCCACGTTTATGGCCACCCTCTCCATGTTGATGGTGGCGCCGCCGGACTGGCCCGTGCACACCACCGCGGAGGGGCCCTGGCGCTCAACGGCCTCCACAAGCCTCGGCCGCACCTCCGCGAACCTAAGAGGAATCTCCTCCACGACGACCCTGTACCCGTTGAAGGTCCGCCCCTCCAGCCTCCTGCACGCCTCGATGGAGGGGTTGACGTCGCTGCCGCCGAAGGGCTCGAATCCCGTGAGAAGAATTACGCCTTTCAACTCCATCACCCATTTATCGTAGGGGGAAGACAAAATACTTTCCCGACGATTACAGGAGATACGCTGACGAAAACCTTTGGGCTACGAGGTGTCGTGGATTCATCGAGACAGCAGTTGGGCTATCTTCTATAAAAATAATTTAAAATGGGTCTACTCGGTGGGCGCGTAGTAGCATCTCTTGGGGGAGTGTATCTTACCATTCTTCTTAAGAACCTTGATGGCCTTGGAGACCTCTTTGCTCTCCATCCCCAGAGCCTTGGCCACGTCGCCGGGGCGCACAGGCTTCCCGGCGTCCTTCATGGCTTGAAGCACCTTATCAGCGTTTTCGCTCATCAATACCGCCTCTAAACCTCCGGCTGAATGACAGATATTAAACCTTACCCGAAGGAGCCTTTAGGACTCCTCGGGCTCGTTGGGCGAAGGAACCCTGTCCCCCGGAGGCTTCACCGGCCAGAACCTGCTCATCGAAAGGTACTCCTGCTGCCTGTCCCCCGGCCAGTCGTCCATCCTGCTCAGGTTGCTCAGGCGGTCGGCGAACTTCACCATCACGGCCTTCCTGGTCTTGAGTTGGGGAAAATAGTAGCCCGTCTCCCAGTCCCCCTGCTGGGTGAGCTCCCACACCAAGTCGGCTATGGGCTTGTTGAACTCCCTTATGAGGTCATCGTAGCTCGTGTCCGTGTCCTCGATGACGTCGTGGAGTATCCCCGCGCAGAGAACCTCCTCGTCGTCCGTCACGTCATTGAGTATGCTATGGACCTGGACTATGTGGGCGAAGAAGTAGGGCCTCCCCTGGTCGTCCAGCTGGCCCTTGTGCTTCTCGCTGGCGAACTCCAGCGCCTTGTCAACCAGCCTTCCCATCTGCATCAGGGATATACGGCATGGGTGGGATAATAGCTTTACATGTTTCATGCCAACATGTATACCGTGAGCATTGAAACCATATACGTGGATCCTGAGAACCGTTTGAAGGTGAGGACCGGGCTCAAGCCGGGGGACGTCGGCTACATTACGTACCTCCACGGCGTCGTCTACGACGAGGAGTACGGCTTGGACACCACATTCGAGGCCTACGTGGCGAAGCCCCTCGCCGAGTTCGCGTTGAGCCAGGGAAACCCCCACCAGAGGATATGGGTCGCTGAGCGCGACGGCGTGGTGTGCGGAAGCGCGGCCATAGTGGAGCACAGTCGAGAGGAGGCCCAGTTCAGGTGGCTCCTCCTTTCAAAGGACGCCCGAGGAACAGGGCTCGGCCGCCGGCTCGTGGAGTGGGCCCTCGGGTTCTGCAGAGAACAAGGCTACCGATCGGTGTTCCTATGGACTTTCAGCGAGCTGGAGGCCGCCGCCCATCTATACAAGTCGCACGGCTTCAAGCTCACCGAGGAGAAGACTCACATCATATGGGGCAGAGAACTCACCGAGCAGAGATACGATCTGCGCTTAACGTAGAAACATGAAAAACAGCTAAATGGAACACAAAATACCTAGCTCCCAGCCTCTAAACCCCAATGTTTAGTGAAAGTTTATTAACAGTGTTTTCGACGGAGAAACTGATAGCAATGAAGAGCTACATCAAGATCCATGGACCGCCTATCGTCGAGGCGTTAGACGCTCTGGAGAAGATAGCCGTAGACATGCCTGAAGTCTGCATAATGAACATAGGTTTCGCACTGGATCCACCCATGGGGTCAAAACCCCTGGTAGACTACTTCGGTGGACCGGGCGCCATCTCCGAGGAGAGATGCAGTAATATAATCAGCGAGTCCCGTGAAAGCCTAGGAGAATACGATTTCTTCTTCGAGTGGTTCAAGGAGCCGGCAAGGAAAGACCTCCGCATGTTGATGAAGAAGATAGACGAGGCCTTATCCAAGGTAGGGGTCAGGTACACCATCACCACTAAGTAATTGAAGCCCAACACCCTTTCTTTTATATACTGGAGCAGGATACGAGTTTGTTTTATTTCTGAAGATCAGAAAACCCTGGGGGGAATCCCAGCTTACCCAGGAACATGATCCTGGTTGACCTTTATCCTAACTGGTCCTGATTGTTGTGGACGATAGGGTGGAGACCGTAATAATGATGGCTGAGGAGTCGAGCAGGACAGTATGTTGAAACCGGCTCAGCCTCGAGTCGTCTCTCATCCATACGGGACCAACGGTTCACGATGCGGATCAAGATCCTGATAGTTTAGGGAATGTTAAGCCGGAACCTCGAAAAAAATGGTGTCACAGACTTTAAACAAACTAGATTTAGTGAACATTTATTAATCATGTTTTCGACGGCTTTACTTGGTTAACGATGAGAAGTTACATCAAGATATATGGACCTCCTATTGGAGCGGCGATAAAAGCCCTAGAGAAGATCTCCATCGACATGCCCGAAGTCTGCATAATGAACACTGATCTATCGATAGAGCCACCAATGGAAGCGCAGCTTCTTATAAACTACTTTGGTGGGAACGAAGCCATCTCGGGGGAGAGATGCGGGAAGATAATCAGCAAGTCCCGTGAAAGCCTAGGAGAATACGATTTCTTCTTCGAGTGGTTCAAGAAGCCCAATATGGACCAGCTTCACACGTTGAGGGACGCAATAGACGGGGCCCTGTCTAAGGTAGGGGTCAGGTACACCATAACCACCAAATAAAAACAACCATCTTTTTTTACATTTAAAGCACATTTTAGGTTAAAGCTATCATAGACGCATTTTAAAAACGGTGTCTTTGTCTTGAATGCTTGAGGATGATCCCTTACCAGGGGCAGCTCATAGACGCATGGGTGGTCGTCGTCAGGATTCTTCTTGGCTTATCTGGTATGCTCTGTCTATCGTCAGCTCAGAGATGTCTGCCGTCAGGGTACTTATCCTCATGATGTTCTCCCTGATGGTCACTATGTGGGTGAGCGTTGAAA
>CAZGZR010000009.1:30423-56833 GCA_964529745.1 uncultured Candidatus Bathyarchaeia archaeon | reverse complement strand
TCAGGCGTCTTCCTTGGGCGGTCTCGGGCAGGGGGTAGAGGCTTGTCACGGGGCGGGCCTGAAGAATGTACAGCCGGTCGTCCTCCCAGGCCCACTCCACGTCTTGGGGCCCTCCGTAGAGGGTCGCTATACGGCTCCCCTGCTTGGAGAGCTCTTGGATGGCATCGTCAGGGAGCGCCTGGGTAGATTCGGGTTCGCCGCCCTCGCCCCTAATGGTTTTTTCTACTACGGTGGCCGTCCCTCTGTCGACGGTGTAGCGGTCCGGCTCGACCTGACCCGAGACGAGGGCGTCGCCGAGCCCCCTGATGGCCTCGATGACGAGTTCGCTTCTCTTGCCCGTCAATGGGTTGGACGTGAACATGACACCAGACGCCGCGCCGTGCACCATCCTCTGGACCACCACGGCGATGCTGACCCCTGACTGGGGAACACTGTTCCTGGCCCTGTACCCTATGGCTCTGGGCGTCCAGAGGCTGCTCCAGCACGCGACCACAGCCTCAAGAAGTCGGTCGTCCCCCTCGACGTCGAGGAACGTGTCCTGCTGCCCGGCGAAGGATAGCCCCGGTAGGGCCTCGGCGGTGGCCGAGCTACGGACGGCGACGGGGGGCCTACCCATGGAATCGTAGCATTCTAGCACCTCATCCCTGATGCCGGGGGGGAGGGCGCCCTCGCTGAACATCTCCTCAATAGCCTCGCTTGCCTCGGTGAGGCCCCCGACGTCTTGAAGGTCGTGCGACTCGAGCTCACTCTGGATCGCCTGTCGCAGCCTGTTGTGGTCCACGTAGTCCTCGTAGGCGCTGGTGGTGATGACGAAGCCACCCGGCACGTTTAGCCCCGCTCTCATCAGGATGGAGAGGTTGGCGCCCTTTCCGCCAGCGTTGTGTAAGCTTGACTCGGGGCTGTCTAGAGGAAGAGTGTACCTGCTCAATCATATCCCTCGGAACGTGTAGCTTCATCTGCTTGTTCGTCCAGTTCCCTCGGCCTCCAGAAGGAGTGCTGTGCTGAGAAAAGAGCGGCAGCCAACGTATTTGATGGTTTCACCGTCTCGCCCCTCATTCCATTCAGGGCCGTAGATTGTCGATGGACTTGAAAAACGGTGTTGAGGTGTTTAGAAAGTAGTTGAAGAGTAGGCCGGGCCTAGCCCCTCATCTTCTCCAGCTTGGGGATTATGGACTCGATCCGGTCGAGGGCCTCGTTCATTATTGCCTTGCTGGTGGCTGTAAGTATCCTCATGTGTCCCTGACCCGACGGGCCGAAGACCGCCCCCTTGTTGAGGCTCACCCTGGCGTCCTTCAGCAGGACCTTGTCCAGCTCGTCGCACGTGAGCCCGTAGTTGAACTTGGGGAACATGAGGTAGGTCGCCTCCATGTGCGGTATGGTGAAGTCGCCCATCTCGTTGAGCCTCTTCGCCACCAGGTCCCTGACCTCGGCGAGATACTTGTTCATGTCCTCATACCAGTGGTCGATCTTTCCGCTGCAGATCAGGGGCGCGATGGCCTTCCCCAGGTTGTTAGTGCCCCTGAGTATGCCTCTGCCGAGGCGCTGGATGTTCTGGAACATCACCTTGTCGGTGCAGGCCAGGTAGCCCGCCTGGAGCCCGGGGACGCTCCAAGTCTTGCTGAACCCCCAGCTTGTGACGGTGAGGTCGGCTATCTCGGGGCTCAGCGAGGCGAGGCTGATGTGCTCGACGCCGTCGTACCTGATGTCCTCCCAGAGCTCGTCCACCATCACGTATATCTCGTTGTCCACGGCGACATCGGCGACGCCCTTGAGCTCCTCCCTTGTCATGGCGCGGCCCGCCGGGTTATGGGGGTTGCAGACGTAGATGAGCCGGGTCTTCGGCGTTATCAGCTCCTTTAGCTTCTCGACGTCGAACCGGTACTTGTCGTCTAAGTCGAGCCTCCAGTAGACCGGCTGGGTCTGGGTGACCTCGACGCTGGTGAAGAATGGGAAGTACATGGGGTCCGTCACGATTACCTCGTCGCCTACGCGGCACGCGTGCCTCGCGGCGAGCCACATGACGGGGATGACCCCCTGGGTCATCATCACCTGGTCGGGAGGGACCTCGATCTTGTTGACACGCTTAAGCTTCTCCGCTATAGCCTTCCTGGCATCGGCGTCGGAGCTGTAGACAACGTACTCCTCCTCTATCACCTTCCTCATCTCGTCCTTCAGCTCGGGGCAGATGGGGTAATCCTGATCAGCCAGCCACAGCGGGATGACATCCGGGGGGTCCCGGTGCCACTTGACTCCGCGGGCGGCGAGCCTGCTCTTGACGGTAGGCTCATCCCACACACTTTTGTTAGGCATTGATACCACTAACAGGGTACAAGGGAGTTACCATTATGTAATATGGGTTGCGATTGGCCATCATTTTCATGGTCTGGCTTTCTCTGTTTATCGAAATAGATAGGCTCCACCGGTTTCCACGCTACATACGACTGGTGTGGCTTCAGCGACTTCTTCCTGTAGCAAACAGCGTATGGACTCTACTTCCTCCTTGTGCTGTAGAGTGAAAGCCACCTCACCGAACATCGCCATCGTGAAGATGTAGCCATCAGGGTCTGTTACGTCGAAGACCCTTCTCAGCCTCGGCGTCACCAAGCCCAGGTGCTCCGTGAAGCGCCGGCTGTAGTCCATGAACCTTTCAGGGGTCAGCTCCCTGTGGAGCTCGTCTACGTATCTTCCTCCCAACTCGTTGACGCGACGCCTTAGATCAGGGTCCCCGAGGGCGTCCCTCGTGGGTATGGGTCCGTAGTAGATGTAGATCACCGAGAGATCCTCGACCCCCTCGTAGTGTAGGGCCTCGCCGACGCCTGGAGCACCCGGCTTGTAGAGGACGCCGAAGCCGCCGCCTTCTGCGGCGAAGACGCTGCCGAGGCCGGTTCCGCACTCGATCTCCGCGACGTGAGCGAGCTGTGCTGCCTCCACCCTGGTGAGCCTAGTGTCGAGGGCCTCGTTGAGGGCGAGGCTTAGGCTCAGGGCGCCCCCGCCGCTGCTGCCGAACCCGGCGGTGATGGGCGTCTCGATGACGTGCTCCACGACTATGTGGTGGGGCTCAGTCAGCCGAAGCAGATACTTTCCTAGGACGTTTTCGGATATCACCGCATCCCCCGTCTCCTCGCCGTTTATGACCACAATGTGGCTGGGCGTATCCGAGGGCTCGGTCATGACTGTCGTGGTGGTTCCTCGGGTTAAGCTGACGCCCGCTCCCCTAGCGCCTTTAAGAATGGGGTTTTCAGGTTCGACGCATATCTGGAAGAGCCCCGTAAGGTGTCCTGGGGCAAAGGCTTTGGCTGTCCTCATGGCGTATCCGGGAAAAAGCGAGTGCAAGCAGAAAAATGTTGTGAGTTAACGAGAAGAGTCGGAGAAAAAAGTTAGAGAAGGGACTTATAGTCGAAGGGCTTACTTGGGTCGGCCACCGGCGCATCGACCTCGAAGAGGTCCGTGTATTTGAGGCCGGAGCCGGTGTTGAATAACACCACCCGCTCGTCCCCGTCTATGTCGCCGCTTGCCAGCAGTTTCTTAAGCGCCGCAAGCGTGGCGGCCCCCTCTGGGCACGCGAATATGCCCTCTGCCTCGCTCACCTGGCTCACGCTGTCCATGATCTCCTTGTCTGTGACGCTTACGCAGGCGCCGCCGCTCTCTCGCGCTGCCTTGAGAACCAGGAAGTCGCCGAGGGCTTTGGGGACCCTGAGGCCGGCCGCCAGGGTTTGGGCGTCCTTGAAGTACTCGCTCTCCTTCTTCCCCTCCTCGTACGCCTTGACGATGGGTGCGCAGCCCTCGGACTGGACGCTTATCATCCGGGGACGCTCGCCGCAGATCCAGCCCAGCTCCTCAAGCTCGTCGAAGACCTTCCACATCCCGATGATGCCCGTGCCGCCGCCCGTGGGGTAGACTATTACGTCGGGGAGCTTCCAGTCCATCTGCTCCGCGACCTCCAGCCCCATGGTCTTCTTACCCTCGACACGGTAGGGCTCACCGAGGGTGGCCACGTTGAACCACCCCATCTCCTGGTTGCCCTCCTTCACCAGCTTACCGGCGTCCGTGATGAGGCCGTCCACGAGCACCACCTTGGCGCCCACTATCTGGCTCTCTACCACGTTAACCTTGGGCGCGTCCTTGGGCATGAACACGTAGACCTCCATCCCAGCCCGTGCACCGTACGCCGCCATGGCGCCGGCGGCGTTACCGGCCGACGGCATGGCGACGCGCGTTATGCCCAGCTCCTTGGCCTTGCTTATGGCCATGGAGAGGCCTCGGGCCTTGAAGGTCCCCGTCGGTATTATGCCCTCGTCCTTTACCCAGAGATCCTTGAGGCCGATCTCTTCACCGAGCCTCGGCGCGTTGACGAGAGGCGTCCACCCCTCCCCCAGCGAAACGACGTTCCCACGGCTCTTAACGGGCAGCAGCTCCCAGTACCTCCACATGGTGGCCTCACGGCACACGAGCTTCCGTCTCGTGACCGCCTCCTTGACCGCCTCCAGGTCGTACCGGGCGAACAGCGGTTTGCCGCATTTCTTGCATACTGTCTGAACCTTGTCGGCGTCGTGGCTCTCCCCGCACGCCGTGCACTCCAGGTGCGTGAAATAACTCATACAGGGTTTCCTCATGTATGAGGGAGGGGGCGCGGAGATAACCTTTAAGGTGGTGATCGAGAGCTGAAGCTCCGTTGAACCCCTAGAGCCCTAACGGTACTGTAGGCTGTGCCTCCGCTCTCTAGCCTCGTAGCCCTGGATCTCCGAGCTGTCCGCCGCCTTCTGCCCCATCTGCCTGGCTATCTCGGCGTACCCGGTGCTGAGCCTGTACTCGGGGTTCATGCTGAACCGCGTGGGCACCGACGAGGTCCCTGGCTGCTCCAGGCCCTCGACCACCCGGGCTATCTGGTCCCGGGGGATGGTGAAGATCATCTCGTAGTCCTGGGTGCCCGCGTAGCCCCTGTCGCCCCTGCAGGGCACGGAGGCCTGGCACTCGCCTTTCAGTATGGGGGGGACCACGGCGTAGACGCATGCCGAGTGTCCGCCCAGCACCGTGGTTATGTCCCTACCGTCCTCGTAGGCGAGCCCCAGGAGGAGCCTTAGGAGCTGGGCGGAGTCGCAGTAGACGATGGCGACGTCAGGCTCGAAGCTGGCCTTGGTCAGGGGCGCCGAGACCACACCCACGTACTCGCCTACCTCGAATCGGGGAAACTCCCGGGCCCAGTTGGCTCCCGCCTCCAGCGACTTGACTCCATCCGGGTACCGGGTCTTCCCCTCGAAGAAGAACTGAGGCGGCTCGGCTAGGCCGAAACCAATCACGGGCTCGGGGCACCACATGTCCTCGAAGAGCTGGGCCACGGTCTCGCCGAAACGGCGTGATAGGGCGAAGGTCTGGCACGTGGACATGCACTTCCCGAAGTCCCTGACGGGTCTGAGGGCCTCCTCGGGTATCTCTTCGGGGCTCCTCAGCATCCTAACGGCCAGAGGGTGACTGTTGGGCCTAATGAGTTCCTCTAGACGTTTACCGTACTCATTGTATACGTTCACAACGACACCGTGTTAACGTCGGCCTATGACAAGATAACTTTAATGAAAAGAGGCTAAAGGCGCTCCTCCGCCAGCCTCCCGGCTAGATGCTTCGACAAAGCGACTACAGTCAACACAGGCGGCTTGCCCGGTGACTCAGGGAAGGCGCTGCAGTCGCTGACGAAGAGCCCTGACACCTCTGTCTCCTGCTCGTTGTTTATCACCCTGCCCATCCCGGCTGTGCCGCCGGGGTGGGCGCCCCTGATGTGGGTCCTGAAGATGGTCTTAGGGTCCGCGCCTGCGGCCTCGAGGAGCACCCTTGATCTCTCGTAACCTTTTTCTATTTTGTCGGCGTCCACCGGTGGGACCGGTTTATTTATGGCGCCGTCTGGATGAACGGTCCCGTTTGGCTCATCCCTGGTTTTAGCCATGACGCCTATGAGATTGCCAGTATTCATGAATGCAAGCTTCTTAGATAATGGAACTCGATCGGTTAGTAGGTCAAGCGGCCCCTCCATCATGGGTGACAGTATGTAGCCCTCCGAGTTGTGGAACTCGTCGATGATTGACGCCATGCCCAGCTCGGGCTCGAAGTTGGCCCCCTTCACGGAGCCGAATGTGGTGATTAATGTGTCGGCGAATAGGTGCGTGCCGGCCTCAAGCCCCGAGTTCTGGAGAATCACGGGAGTGCCTATGCCCCCCGCGGCCAAGACAACGAGGTCAGACTCCAGTTCCTTGACGCCTCCTGGTGTCTGAACCTTGACGCCCCTCACCTCTCCACCGTTATGGAGCACCTCAAGCACTCTGTGGCTGATCTCAAGCTTGGCCCCTCCCTTGAAGGCGTCGCCTATGTAGTTACGGGAGGTCCATTTCGCGCCTTTTACGCATCCGAGTGCACATCCGCCGCATCCATCGCAGCGATTGAAATCGATGAACTTTGGCATAGGCCGCATATCATAGCCAACCTCCTCGGAGGCCTTCATTAGAAGCCTCGTCCTGGGCCCCAGATTGCTTTCAGGACAGGGTCGAACGTTGAGTTCCGTCTCCGCCTCCTGAAACTCTTCCTCTAGATCTATTCCATGAGACCTGAACTCTTTCTGTAGCGCCCTAACGCCGTTACCTATAGTGACACAGGATGAGCCCCCCACCATCTCTGTGCGCAGTATCTCTACACCCTCTTTGCTGAACTCGCCTGGCCCCCAGAAGCCCCCAGTGTAGAAACCCAGGGCTCTTATCTCTGTACCCATCTTAGGGTAAGCACCTGCTTCGAGGATGGTCACGCTTTTCCCTCTCTGCGCCAGCTCCTTCGCGACGGTTGCTCCACCAGCCCCGGACCCGACGACAATGACGCTTCCCAAAAAGATCAACGAATCTTACATTTTTACACTGATAAAACTTGGTAAAGTCGATGGTTGTAAAAATCGAGCGTCTGCAAGGGTTTTCAAGTAGTAAGGTTTTTATTCTATCCCCAAACCCTTCATGGTACCTATCTACTGGAGATAAATGACATGGGGTATAGCTTTGTCAATCCCCTGGCGGAGGGGGAGTAAATGGGGTATCGTTTTATTCTATCGTAGGCCCCGAAGAGCGAACAACGCGGAGAAAAGGGTTTCTAGCGTCAACGAACCGGAACACAGTGTCGCTTTGACAAGGTACCGTGTACGCCGCCTATGGGAGATGGCTAAACATGACTGAGATGCTCGGAGCAAGTGCGTTCGTACGCAGCCTGGAGAGGGAGGGCGTCGAACACATCTTCGGCATCAGCGGCGGCGCCCTCATCCCGATATGCGACGCGCTGCTGGACAGCGACATGAGGTTCATACTGGCTCGCCACGAGCAGGGGGCCGCCCACATGGCCGACGGCTACGCACGGGTCCTCAACAAGGTGGGCGTGTGCATGGCCACAAGCGGCCCAGGTGCCACCAACCTGGTCACCGGGCTAGCCACGGCCCAGATCGACTCTAGCCCAGTCGCGGCGTTCACCGGGCAGGTGAACAGAGACGTTATCGGCAGCGACGGCTTCCAGGAATGCGACATCATCGGCGTCAGCGCCAGCGTCACCAAGTACAACGTGCAGGTGAGGGCGCCCGAGGAGATACCCTACGCCGTCAAGACGGCCTTCCACATAGCCAACACCGGCCGGAAGGGAGCCGTCCTCGTGGACATACCCAAGGACTGCACCACCCTCAGCGGAGAAATAGAGTTCCCCGAGAAGGTAGAGTTCAGGGGCTACCGGCCAAACCCCGAGCCGGACCCCAACGAGCTGGACTGGGCCGCCAAGATACTTGCCGAGGCGGAGCGGCCCATCATAATGGCGGGCGGCGGGGTCATAGCGTCAGGGGCCAGCCCCGAGCTCGTGGAGCTGGCCGAGTTCCTGCTGGCGCCCACGGCCACCAGCCTCATGGGCAAGGGCGCGTTCCCTAACGACCATCCCCTGAGCCTGGGGCTCTGCGGGATGCACGGCACCATGGAGGCCAACATGATGGTCCCCAAGTCGGACGTGCTGCTGGTGGTGGGCTCAAGGTTCAGCGACAGAACAACGGGCAAGATAGCCGACTTCGCGCCCAACACCAAGATCATCCACATCGACATCGACCGCAGCGAGATCGACAAGAACGTGGAGGCCATGACGAGGGTTGTCGGAGACGCCAAGCTAGCCCTCCAGGGATTAACTGAACGCGTCAAGAGGCTGAGGACTCAGGAGCCATCCACAGAGTGGAGAGACAGGATCACGGATTTCAGGTGCGTATACGATGCCGAGAACGAAAAGAACGGGCCCTATCTCCGGGCACCCGCGGTCATAAAGGCTTTGAGGGAGGAGCTTCCGAGGGACGCCATAGCGACCACGGAAGTTGGCCAGAACCAGATGTGGGCCGCCCTCCACTTCGACGTCTATACGCCGAGGACTTTCCACACCAGCGGCGGCCTGGGCACCATGGGCTGGGGCTTCCCGGCGTCCATAGGCGCCAAGGCGGCGAAGCCCGACGTGCCTGTGGTTGACATCGCCGGCGACGGCAGCTTCGGCATGACCGAGAACAGCCTCGGCACGGCGGTCGAGGAGGAGCTCCCCGTCATCGTGGTAGTACTGAACAACAACGTGCTGGGCATGGTGGCACAGTGGCAACGGCTCTTCTACGATAAACGATACTCGGCGGTGAAGCTTAAGGGGACCCCGGACTTCGTTAAGCTGGCGGACGCATACGGCGCCGAAGGCGTCAGAACGACGACCATGAAGGACTTCAGAGCCGCCGTGAGGAGGGGGATGAAGGCGGACGTGCCTACTGTGATAGACGTGCCCATCGACCCCGAGGAGAACGTGATGCCCATGGTTCCGCCTGGGATGGGCCTCAAAGACACGCTCATGGAGGCGAACTAGTGCCTCCGAGCACGGTGAGCTTCCTGGTGGAGAACCAGCCCGGCGTCCTCTTCAAGGTTAGCAACCTCTTCAGGCGCCGAGGCTTCAACATAGACAGCATCACCGTCGGCGCCTTGGAGAACAGCGGCTACAGCAGGATGACCATCACCGTTGACGCCGACGCCAAGACGCTGCACAACCTCATAGAGCAGCTGGACAAGATGATCGAGGTCATAAAGGTGAAGCGCCTAGACCCCCTGCGCACTGTACGCCGTGAGATGCTGCTGGTGAAGCTGGAGACCATAGACCCCATGGCCAGGGAGGACGCTTTACGCTACATAAACAACCAGCACGGGCTCATACTGGACATCGACGACGAGAACATCATCGCCGAGATAACGGGTGAACCCGAGGAACTGGACCAGTTCCTAGGATACGTAAGAGGAATAGGCATCGTCGAGATGTCGAGAACAGGAGTGACCGCCATAGAGAAGGGGCGGTTAATGCTAGGTGAATGAAATTGGTGAAAGTATACCACGACGAGGACATAGACGATTCGGTCCTCAAGGGAAAGACCGTGGCCGTCATAGGCTACGGAAGCCAGGGTCGAGCGCAGGCCCTGAACATGAGAGACAGCGGAGTGGACGTGGTCGTCGGTCTAAGACCCGGCGGCAAGAGCTGGAAAAAGGCGGAGGAGGACGGTTTCAAGCCCAAGACGGTCCTTGATGCGGCCGAGGCGGGCGACATAGTACTCATGCTCATCCCGGACATGGCTCAGCCCATGGTCTACAGGGAGGAGGTGGGGCTAGCCATGAAGAAGGGGAAGGCTCTGCAGTTCGCCCACGGCTTCAACATCCACTTCGGGCAGATAAAGCCGCCGAAGGACGTGGACGTCATCATGGTGGCGCCTAAGAGCCCTGGACCCGAGATGAGGCGCCAGTATGAGGCGGGCTTCGGGGTGCCGTCACTGGTAGCGGTGCATCAGGACGCATCGGGTGAGGCGCTGGGCAAGGCTCTAGCCATAGCCAAGGCGCTGGGCTCGGGGAGGGCCGGTGTAATAGAGACCACGTACAAGGACGAGACCGAGAGCGACCTCTTCGGCGAGCAGGCCGTGCTCTGTGGAGGCGTGGACCAGCTCATCAGGCGTGGGTTCAAGGTGCTCACCGAGGCCGGGTACCCTCCGGAGCTGGCGTACTTCGAGGTCTGCAACGAGCTCAAGCTCATCGTGGACCTCATTTACAAGAGTGGCCTGGGCGGCATGTACAGGGCCGTCAGCGACACAGCCAAGTGGGGTGGCATGACCGTCGGCCCACTCATCGTGGACGACCACGTCGAGGACAACATGAGGAAGGCGTTGAAGGCGGTTCAGGACGGCAGCTTCGCCAAGGCGTGGGTCGCCGAGTCCAAGGCGGGCGCCAAGAAGTTCGATGAACTCATGGCCGAGTGCGACAACCTGGAGATCGAGAAGGTCGGCAGACAGGTCCGCAGGATGAGCGGCCTAGAGAAGTAGACCCTATCTCAACACCCTTTTTATGAACTATTTTTCCTGCAGAGTTAAAACCTAGTTTGATTCAGCCTGGCTCTTCAATGGCTTTCAGCGGAAAAATACGTGGCTGTGAACCCTGACGACCCCGACAACGAGGGGCTCCTTTCCAAGGTTCGAGAAAACAAGGACGCGTTTCTGGATGAGGGGCGCAGCGTGCTAGGGTGGGCCATCTACGTCTTTAAGAAACCTGGTTAATCCGGGAGGTTAAGACAAGAGGTACATGCCAGATACGGCGGGTTGAGCCATCTATACTTGAGATATCAACCAGTCAAACCAATCTAAGCCTACTTACCCCCAGTCCCGACCCTCCATCGACTACGCTAATATTAAGCCGAAGGCAACCCCCATGACGGTTAAAAATGACCGAGAGACAGAGGCTGACCTTAGAGAAACTGGACGAGGAGGCCAGGAAGAGGCTCGGCGAACTCAAGAAAGCCGGGGCAGGGGCATCCGTCCACCTGAAAGAAAACCTCGGAGGCTTGAAGAAGTACACCGACGCGGCGGCGCGGAGACTCGGCGAAGGCGGCTCCAAGATGGGCGACAGAGCCAGAAGAGGCTGGACGGAGATCGTGAGCAAGGCCAAGGAAGCCCAATCCAGCCTCAAAGAGTCGTTGGAGAAGAGGAGCAGAGATTAGGCGCCGTTAAGGGTTTATTTTCTTCTTTGATTAAGAGGCACCGATTAACAAAATATAAGAAACTGAAGAACTCAGCCATCATCATTATGGCCTCCAGCGCCGAAGACGAAAACGAGGGAAACTCGCCCGGATTCGCCTTGGAGCTGGAGGGGAAAAGTTCTGTCATCCACACCCTTGAATGCGTCGAGTACCTTGAGAAGACCCGAGACGGCACGGTTAAGGAGGGCTGGCATTACCCCTTCAAGACCTACGAGGAGGCTTTCAGCTTCGGGTCAAGCCTTGAGGGCAGGTCGTACCCTAAGGTCTGCGGGAAATGTACGCCTTGGAAATACGCGGACAAAGGCAACGAGGCGGAGACTCGTTTCATGGTCATAGACACGTCCATCGAAAGCTGTTATAGGTGCATCAAGTCGTGGCTGGTGGGCACCGGCGCCAAGGTAGAAGAGGAACACGAGCCGAGGAGGATGCGCGCAAAGACGAAATCGCAGACGTATTATGGCATCGAGTACTCCCGAGAGCTTGTGGAGATAGAGCTCGACCAGGTACGAGGCGACACAGTGGTGAAGCTCCGCCTCTGGTTCGATCTATCCAACGAGAGCTCGTATCCGGCACTCAACAACGTAGCCAACACGAGGGTCGAGCAAGTGAAAAAGGAGCTAATGGAGTTCATCAAGGACTCGACCAAGGAGTTCGACCGGGAGACGGTTTACACAGTCCGGGATGCATTCGACAACTTGAGGAAACCTAGGCCGCTGTTAGCAAAGGTAAAAGACGTGGAAGACGTGGAGGATAACCCGTCCAGATCTTTGACCTACATCGCGGTCCTCGTCTCGATAGGGCTCTTGGTGTTGTATGGGGGGCTGTTCTTTGGGCTTGATCTGGGGCCTTTCACCGAGAACTTTTTGGAGCTTGCCTTGACCTACGGGGCGGCGGCGGCTCTGATCTACTGGACGTACCTCTCCGACAAAGATGAGCGGGAGCCCGTCGTGTATGTGGCTCTGCTTTTCTGCTGGGGCATATTCTCTGGGCTGATAGCGGCGCAGCTCAACTCTTTTATGGATGAAGCCTTACCGCTGCCCAGTGCTCTCTTGGCGCCGTTCATCGAGGAGCCCGTGAAGGCGCTGGGGCTCTACGTCTTCTTGACTCACCCCCGCACACGTGACGAGTTCAACTCTCCCCTAGACGGCATCATCTACGGGTTCGCAGTTGGCATGGGGTTCTACGCCTCCGAGAACTTCGTGTACTACCTCCATTACAGCCTCGGCACCCTGCTGATACGTATACTGGTTTGCTGGGGGCACGGCCTGTGGGTGGCCATCGTGGGCCTGTGGATAGCTGTCAACAGGCACTACAGGGGCTACAACGTGCTGGGGGACTTAGTTCCCGGGCTATCGTTGGCCATATTTCTGCATCTTTTATGGAACAGCCTAAGTTACCTGGGGGAACTCGGCGGCAGAATGCTGCTCTACTACGCGGTTTTCCAGATGGGCTACCTGAGGAGGATCGTGAGGGAAGGCAGGAGAGACGAGATGTACAGCGGAGCAGACAGGATAGTGTTTTCAAGCCTCGACAGGGAGGCTGCGGACAAGAAGTCGAACACTGGGCTCGTCTTGGGTTTGGTGATCCTTCTCAGCGTCGGATGTGTGTATATCTACGGTGGTGAGGTAGTCAAAGGCAGGAGCAAGGAGTGGGTCACCTACGAGCATCTCGGCTTCACGTTCACAGTCCCGGAGAGGCTGTGGTGCGAGACCTACGGCGAGAACGAGGGCGAGGAGGCCACGGAGAGTTATGGTGAGATATGGTTCGGCGGCTACCGTGGGCAGCCGAGGGAGCTTCTAATAGTGAAGTACGGGTCATACGCAAAGATGCCGGGCTTAGCCACGGGGTACGACGAGGAATTAAGGGGAGAGGAAGTCGAGCTGGGGGACGAGAGGGTTTTCACGGTGAATGGGCACTGGGGACTCTACAGGAACTTCACCATGACCTCAAGCGGGGACAGGTTCAGCTGTGTCGCCAGCGGCTGGGCATGCGAGGACACGGGGAGAGTCTTCTACGTCCAATACTACACCGTTAAAGAAGACTACTACGAGACTTGGCTCAGAGTTGTCGCGTCATTCAGATGCCACCAAACAGAGTAACCATGTGTAATGGACTTTACTGACAACCTTTTTATTCTATGCGGCGGCTATTCGCCCTACAACCCATCAAGGAGAGACATTAATGGGGTATCGCTTTGTCAAGCCCCCTGAAGAGGGGCGATAAAAAATGGGGCATCGTTTTCTCAGGTAGCCCCAGTAAGATACAAACCACATGGACCCGGAGGGTCCTCGAAGAACCGAAACAAGCCTGCAAGACCTCAAGGCTAGGCGTTTTCTGGAGGCGTGTAAATGGCTAAGATGACAGGCGCCAGAGCCTACGTCGAGGCGCTGGAGAAAGAGGGGGTCACCCACGTCTTCGGCATCACGGGCGCAGCCCTCATACCAATATGCGATGAGATGCTGGGCAGCGACATAAGGTACATACCCGGCGTCCACGAGCAGGGCAGCGCCCACATGGCCGACGGCTACGCAAGGGCCTCGGGCAAACCCGGTGTGGTTCAGGTAACCAGCGGCCCCGGCGCCACCAACATCGTCACAGGCGTCGCCACGGCGCAGCTGGACAGCAGCCCCCTCGTGGCGTTCACGGGCCAAGTCCCCATGGGGATGGTGGGCACCGACGCGTTCCAAGAGGTTGACATAATAGGCGTCACCGCCAGCATCACGAAGTGGAACCACCAGGTGAGGGAGGCCCATCGCATCCCTTGGGCCGTGAAGGCCGCGCTCCACGTCAGCAACACGGGGCGAAAGGGAGCCGTCCTAATCGACATCCCCAAGAACGTCACCACCGACGAGGCGGAGATGGACTTCGACTCGCCCATAGGGTTCTCGGGGTACCAGCCACGGGTGGAGCCGGACCCCAACGAGCTGGAGTGGGCCGCCCAATTGCTGGCCGAGGCGGAGCGGCCAGCCATCATCGCCGGCGGCGGAGTGGTCGCCTCGGGGGCGGCGCCGGAGCTCACGGCCCTGGCCGAGCTTCTCAACGCGCCCACCGCCACGAGCCTCATGGGCAAGGGAGCCATACCCAGCAGCCACCCCCTCAGCCTTGGGCTCCTGGGGATGCACGGCAGGACCGAGGCGAACTACATGATCCCCGACGCCGACGTGCTGCTAGTCGCGGGCTCACGGTTCAGCGACAGGACCACGGGCGCCCTGGCCGGGTTCGCGCCTGACGCCAAGATAGTGCACCTAGACATCGACAAGAGCGAGATCGACAAGAACGTGGACAGCGTCACCAGGGTCTGGGGCGACGCCAAGACCAGCCTGAACCGACTCATTAAAAGGATCAAGGCCCGGAGGATGGTGAACGGAAACGGCGACTGGGCCAAGCGGATAGAGGAGTACAGGAAGAGCCTAGAGTGGCCCGACGACGCTAGCGACCTCACGGGCCCCAATGTTATAAAAGCCATTAGAAAGGCGCTGCCGGGCGACGCCCTGGTCACCACCGACGTGGGTCAGCACCAGATGTGGGCGGCCATCCACTTCGACGTCTACGAGCCGGGGACCTTCATGACGAGCGGAGGCCTGGGCACCATGGGCTGGGGGACGCCGGCCGCCATCGGCGCCAAGGCCGCGAAGCCCGAGAGGGTGGTGCTGAACATCTCGGGGGACGGCAGCTTCGCCATGACCGAGAACAACCTGGCGGTGGCGGTGGAGGAGGATCTCCCCATAGTCGTGGTGGTGTTCAACAACAGGATGCTTGGCATGGTGGCCCAGTGGCAGAGGCTCTTCATGGATGGACGGTACTCGGCGGTGAACAGGGACTACATGCTGGACTTCGCCGAGCTAGCCGGGACCTATGGGGCCCACGGTGTCAGGGCAGAGACCATGAAGGAGCTTAATGCTGAGCTGAGGAGGGCGGTGGACGCCGACTACACGACGGTCATCGACGTGCCCATCGACCCCGAGGAGAACGTGTACCCCATGATCCCGCCGGGGATGGGGCTTAAGGACATACTCACGAGGGACTAGCTGCCCCTACTCGCGTTGCATGTCCTCCTTCAGCGCCTCAACTATCTTCCCCGTGGCCACCGGGATCACCTTGTCCGCGAGCTCCACGGAGGAGAAGGACGGGTCGCCGATGCCTCCCGTGATGTAGTTGTCGTCGAAGTACGCGGCGGATGGTGCCCTCGTAGGCGTCCTGCCGCCCATCATCTTGGAGTCGTGGCGCGTCTCCTGGACCTTGAACTTGCTCCTTTGGACGAGGTCGGGCCTAAACTTCAGTATCATGCTGGTCTCGTAGAAGCCGCTGTGCCCGTAATCCACCTCAGGCGCCCACGCCTTCACCGTCTCGGAGGCGTACTCTGACCACTTCACGAGGTACACCCTTAGCCCTATCTCCCGCTCTATCCTGAGGCGCGTCACCTCTATCGGAGCAACGTTGCCGCCGTGGTAGTTGACTATGAGAAGCCGTTTGGCTCCGTGCTGCTTGACGCTCCAGGCGATGTCCTTGATTACGTTCATGTAGGTTTCCTCGGTCAGGGTGATCGTGCCCGGGAACCTGATGTGGTGCAGGGACTGCCCGTAGACGAGGGTGGGCAGCATGACCATCCTCAACCCCCCGGAGTGCTCGACGAGGTACTTGGTGAGCTCCTCGGCGCGGATGCTGTCCACCGAGACGGGTAGGTGTATGGAGTGCTGCTCGATGCTCCCAGTCGGTAGCACGACGAAGTCGGCCTCCTCGAAAGCGGTGCGTGCCTCCTCGTAGGTCATCTCCCATAGAAACGTCTTTGACATGATATGTACCTCGTGCACGGAGATTAAAATAATGGGGCTCCCCCATATACGAGCCTGGGGAGTGTTTTAAAACCTAGACCGCCCCAAGGGTATACGTGAAACCATTAAACGTGATAAGCCTCCTCGTGGA
This sequence comes from uncultured Candidatus Bathyarchaeia archaeon, assembly GCA_964529745.1. Lineage (GTDB taxonomy): Archaea > Thermoproteota > Bathyarchaeia > TCS64 > TCS64 > RBG-16-57-9. The sequence goes on along the minus strand of CAZGZR010000009.1, from coordinate 40,831 downwards.
GAACAAGCCCGGCGTCCTCTTCAACATAAGCAACAACTTCAGGCGCAAGAACTTCAACATCCACAGCATCACCGCCATCGCCGGCGAGGACGAGGACACCACCAGGATCACCATAACGTCCCGCGGCGACGCCCACGAGATCACCAAGCTCGTCGAGCAGCTGGACAAGATGGTGGACGTCATCGTAGTCAAGCGCCTGGACCCGTTGAGGACCATCCAGAGGGATCTGGCGCTGGTGAAGCTCCACACAGCGGACCCCCTGGCCCAGGAGGAGGCCCTGGAGACCATCAACCACTACAAGGGGTTGATACTGGACATCAAGCCGGACACCATAGTGGCTCAGGTGACGGGCTCGGTGAACGAGGTTAGCGAGTTCATGGGGAACGTGAAGCACATAGGCATCATAGAGGCCGCCCGCACCGGCATAACCGCCATCGAGAAGGGGTGGATCACCCTCGAGGAGACCCACGTCTTATAGCAGACCAGATTTTATTCATACAACATGTGCCAGCTAGCCGCCTACGTCGGGGACAGACCCGTCGCGCCCCTGCTCCTGGAATCGCTCAGGCTTCAAGAGGGGTATGCCGGGGGTCAAGCCACGGGCTTGGCGACCCTCAGCGATGGCGGGATCAGCCTAGTCAAGAAGCCTGGCCCCGTCGAACACGTCAAGTCCAACTCGGGCATCGCGTCGCTGAGAGGCAACACGGGGATCGCTCACAGCAGGTACAGCCTCAGCGTCTTCAAGGGCCCCGAGTATAACCTCGAGGGCAACGCTCATCCATGGTTCACGTCGGACGGTGGGGTGGCGCTGATGCACAACGGCGTCATCAACAACTACAAGGATCACTGGGAGGCGCTCAGGAAGACCTACGAGTTCGAAAGCTACAGCCCTAGGGTCGATGACATAACCGACAGCGAGGTAGCTGTACGCCTCCTCGAGACCAGGCTCAAGGAGGGGAAAGGAGTGCACCAAGCCTTGAGGGAGACGGCCAACAGCCTCACAGGAATGGTGTTGCTCACTGCCATCTCAGCCGAGGAGCCTGAGGCCGTTCACATCGCCAACTGGGTGCAGGCATGCACCCTCGGCAAAGGCGACGACGAAACCATCTTCAGCTCAAGCAGACTGGGGCTAGCCCACGTCTGGGACGAGTTCGACATCTTCACCGCCCCGAGGAACAGCCTCATCAAGTTGACCCGCGACCGCGTGGAGATAAGCAAGCTGGACCCCAAACGGACCGCGTTGGACCCCAAGCTAGACGAGGACATTCTTCTGGAGGAGTCGCTGCGAGTCCTCAGGAAGAGGGGTGAGATGGACACCATAAGCCTCCTCCTGTCGTTGGCCAAGGATGGGTTCGAGAAGGTCTTCGGGCTCGATAAGGGGGAGTGGACTAGGTTCTACAGGATGGGGTGGGGCGACCAAAACCAGGTCATGGAGCCCCTTGCCGATATGGCGGAAAAGGGCTTGATAGGAAGGATCGTCCGCCCACGCGTAGAGGGCGGCGTCACTGTGCCCCGTGTCTTCTGGTCAGCACCCTAATCCTTTTAGGGCTAAAAAATTGGTTTGAAGAGGCCAGAGCGCCTTATTTCAGCACCTTCTTGAAGACCCTTAGGTCGTTGGCGCCCAGAATCTTCCTGATGTCCCCATCGGAGTAGCCGCGTGAAACCATGCCCTCGGTGAGGGAGGGAAACTTGGTGACGTCGTCGAGGCCGGGGAACCCGCAGCCTCCGTCGAGGTCTGAGCCGATGCCCACGTGGCTCGTGCCCACGAGCTCGACGGCGTGGTTAAGGTGGTCAAGCCAGTCCTCGACGGTGACCTTCTTGATGGCCTCGGGGTTGCCGAAGCCTATGCCGTCCTTGATGAAGCCCGCGCAGAAGCTGAGGTTCATGACGCCGCCTCGCTCCGCCAGCGCCTTGATCTGGTCGTCGGTGAGGTTCCTGTGGTGGCTGCAGAGGGCCTTGCAGTTGCTGTGGGTGGCGACGACGGGGTCGCTGCTCTGCTCGATGACGTCCCAGAAACCCGTCTCGTTGAGATGGCTTATGTCCACGAGCATCCCCAGCCGGTTCATCTCGTGGACCACATCTAACCCGAACTCGGTGAGGTGGCTGCCTGAGTCAGCGCCTGAGCCGTCTCCCAGCTCGTTCCGGGGGAAGTGGGTAAGGGTGAGGGACCTAACGCCGAGTCTGTGGATGGTCCTCAGCGCCTCAATGCTGCCTTCGAGGGGCTCCCCGCCCTCGACGGAGATCACGGCCGCGATCTTCCCGTCCTTTACGGTCTTCGTTATCTCTCGGTGGTTGGTCGTCACGGCTATCTGGTCGGGGTATCGCCCAACCTCCAAGGTGAAGGCGTCCAGCATCTGCACGAGGCGTCGCAGCCTGGCCGTGTACAGGGGGCTGACGTACATGGCGAAGAGGAGGCAGTCGACGCCCCCCTCCCTTATGCGGGGGATGTCTATCTGGCCGTGCTCCGACCGTTCGCCCAGCGTCCTCCTGGGTGGAAGAGGGTTGTTTTCGGATGTGAGGAACGGGGGGGACTTTATCAGGTGAAGGATGGTGTCGTTGTGGGTGTCAACGACCAGCGAGTCCTCGTGGAGTGCTCTCGCCCTGTCCGCCTGCTCCTTTGTCAGGTTGAACATGAATCTCTATTGGCTGCTCGGCAATATATCAGGATCGAAACAGGAAGAGGGGGTTAGCCCTGTATGGCGCTCTTGATGCCGTGCCGGGCGATGACGTTGTCCATGGCATTCTGGGCTTCCCCCACCTTGAACCTGTGCGTCACTATCTCGCTGAGGGGCAGCCTATCCACGCTCAGCCTCATGAGGTCTAGGCAGGTCGCGAACTGGGTGGGCGGGTACGCCCAGCTGCCCAGTATGTCCATGTCCTTGAAGCAGATGATATGGGGATTGATGGTCACGGGCCCTGGGTCCGTGTAGTGGCCCACCTCCACGTACCTGCCGCCGCGGCGAGTCATGTCGATACCCTCGGGCACCGCCGCTGGGACGCCGACGCACTCGATGACCACGTCCGCTCCCAAGCCGCCTGTGAGCCTGTTAACCTCGGCTACCCGCTCTTCTGCCGTCTCGTGCTGCCTCATGTCGACGACGTGGTCCGCGCCGAGCCGCTCCGCCATCCTCAGCCTCTCGTCGACCATGTCGACGCTGATTATGTTGCCTGCGCCTGCGAGCTCAGCGGTGGCCACGGCGAGAAGCCCTATAGCCCCCGCGCCTTGAACGACGACGCTTCCGCCCACCCTGAAGCCTTCGCCGTAGGTGGGCAGCCCTGGCGCCAAGGCTCTCTCGAAGGCGCGGCTGCTCACCGCCATGGGCTCGGAGAGTACCGCCACCTCAGGCGGCACCTCGTCCGGCACCCTGTAGACCCAGAAATGCTCGGCGTCCACGTACACCTTCTCGGCCCACCCGCCGTTGAGGTGGGGGGCCTCGGCGCTGGTCATGTTCACGCCCAGGACCCTCCTGTTGGTGCACAGAGTCGGCTTGTGAGGCATGAAGCGGCAGCCGTAGCAGTCCCCGCAGAAGCGGTTGGTACCAGGCACCACGACCACCCTTTCACCAACGTCTAAGGGGTTGCCCCTCACCTCGTAGCCTTTGGCCTCGTCGCCTATCTCCTCCACCACTCCGACGAACTCGTGGCCGGGTATGATTGGGTAGGGAACTTTCATGTTTCCGCCGTAGATGTGCATGTCGGTCCCGCAGACGCCGCATAGCTCCATTCTTAGCAGTATGCCGTTTGCCTCGACCTCGGGCACGGGGTAGTCCGTGATGGATAGCTTCTCGACGCCTTCCAGAATAGCTGCTTTAACCATATCTAAAGGTATGATTTGAGGAATTAAACAGTTGGGAGAGAGGAGAGGGGGTTTGTTCCCTGTAACATCCACGAAGACTTCGATGAACATATACTGGAGTCGAAGACGGCCGAGGGTTTTCAGTGGAAAGTACGTGTCAGATCGCCTTCTTTAGACAAGACATTTTAACCAGCGTCTACCACATTTTTTGATCCATATGTGTCAACTCGCCGCTTACGTCGGGGACAGACCCATAGCGCCCCTGCTCCTGAACGCCCTCCAGTATCAGGAGCCATACTTCGGCGGCCATGCCACCGGCATAGGAGTCCTCAAAGGAGACAGGATCGACGTAGTCAAGGCCCCGGGCCACGTCGCCCACGTGAAGAAGACCATGGACATCGAGAGGCTCGACGGGACCTGCGCCATAGCCCACAGCAGGTACAACGCCACGGCCAAGGAAGACGCCCGGTATAACACCGTCGGGATGGCCCACCCGTTCCTGAGCGACGACGGAGGCATCGCGTTGATGCATAACGGCGGCATCTCCAACTACAGGGATCACTGGGAGAGGCTCAGGGATAGCCACGAGTTCAGGAGCTACAGCCCTGAGGTTGACGGCATCACAGACAGCGAGGTCGCTGTACACATGCTCGCGGACGAGGTGGCCGGCGGCAAACCCGTTGGTGATGCCTTGAAGAGTGTGTCCGCCCAGTTGACTGGCAGCTTCCTTTTGGGAGCCATCGGTGTCGATGAGCCCGACACTGTGTACATCGCCAACTGGCACCAGCCATGTTACGTGGCTCTGGGAGACGACGAGGCAATGTTCGTCAGCAGCAGGATAGGCCTCAGGGACGTCGAAGACGAGATGACCAGCATATTCAGACCGCCGAAGAACAGCCTCATCAGGCTGACCCGGGGCGGCGCCGAGATCAGCGTCCTCGACAAAGATAGGCTGGCGCCCGATCTCAGGCTGGACATTAACCTGCTGGGAGAGCGGTTCGAAGACGTGCTCCGCGAGAAGGGGCGCAGGGACTTCAGGGAGATGTGGTACGACCTGAACCCAGACGCCTGGGCTGAGGCCTACGGCCTCTCGGTTGACGAGTGGAACGCGTTGAGGAAGGCGGGCGTCAGCGTTGTGAACCCGTACATCGACGTGGTCGAGATGCTCAAGCGTGAGTTCAGGGTAGTGGAGTCCATCGACCCCCGCGTGGAGGGGGGTGTGGCCGGGACGCCGCGGTTCAGCTACGTCCTCGTATAATCTTCAACAACATTTATATAATTTAGGTATACCTAAATTTGGGATAGGTTTGGGCAGCGAAAGCGTGGAAGAGTACCTCGAAGCCATCTACGGATTTAACGAGCGGGGAGAGCTGGCCAAGAACAATGCGCTCTCCGAGAAGCTCAAAGTAAGCCCCCCCAGCGTGACCCAGATGATCAAACGCCTCGCGGACGAGGGCCTCGTCGAGTACGAGCCCTACAAGGGGGCGTACCTCACTGGGAAAGGCATGGCGCTCGCCCAGAAGGTTGTCCGTAAACACCGGCTCATAGAGAGGTTCCTATACGACTTCCTGAAGCTGCCCATAGATAAGATACATGACGAGGCGTGCCGGATGGAGCACGGCATATCCGACGAAGCCGCGGTCGCCCTATGCAAGGCCATGAACAAACCCGAGACCTGCCCCGATGACTCCCCCATACCTGATTGCCCACTGGATGTGGATAACTGCAACGAGTGCGAGGAGGTGCGGGAGGCGGCCGGCCCGGAGCACCCCCTCATGACGCAGCTCAGTAACCTTAAGCCGGGGGAAGAGGGCAGGGTCGCCTTCATAAGGGGGGGCAGGCACGCCACCCAGAGGATCATGGACATGGGGCTGACGCCGGGAACGTACGTGAAGATGGTGAAGGCGGCGCCCTTCAAGGGGCCCGTGGAGGTCGAGGTCAGGGGCACCAGCCTCGCCCTCGGCAGGGGCCTCGCGAACCACATATTCGTCAACGTCGATGACGAGGGAAGGCCATGGCTGAGGGCCCACCCCCACGGCCCCCACCACGGCGGAGACCCTCAATGAAGTGAAATAATTTGTCAGAGAGGAAGCTGAGAGTCGCATTAGCGGGAAATGCGAACGTGGGTAAAAGCGTTATTTTCAACCAGCTCACGGGGCTGCACCAGCACGTGGGCAACTGGCCCGGGAAGACCGTTGAGCGCGCCGAGGGCACCCTCTTCTTCGGCGACACCGAGGTCGAGGTCGTCGACCTCCCCGGGATATACAGCCTCAGCACCTACAGCATAGAGGAGCTGATCAGCCGCGAGTACATCGCGGTGGAGCGCCCCGACGTGATAGTCAACGTGGTGGACGCCAGCGCCTTGGAGAGGAACCTGGCGTTCACCGTTCAGCTCCTGGAGCTCGAGCCCCGCATGGTGGTGGCTTTGAACCAGATCGATGTCGCCGAGAGCAAGGGCGTCATAGTATACCCTGAGGAGCTGAGCAGGCGGTTGGGTGTGCCCGTGGTGCCCACGGTGGCGGTGAAGGGTGCCGGGCTAACGGAGCTCATGGAGAGCGTGGTGGAGGCGGCGGAGAGGGGGGAGAATGCGAAGCCCCTCACATATGGCCCCGAGGTCGAGGGGAGGGTTGACAGGATCGCCTCCATGATAGAGGTGGAGACTCCCTTCCCGAGAAGATGGGTGGCGGTTAAGCTCCTCGAGGGAGACGAGGAGATAACCACGGCCGTGTACCAACACCAGCCTGGTCTCCGGGCCGAAGTCGACGAAGCGGCGGCCTCCATAGAGGAGATCCACAGCCACGACGTGAGCAGCGTCATAGCCTCCGAGCGGTATGCTTTGGCAAGCTCATTGGCGCATGAGTCATCTAGCCACGTCGTGCCGACGAGAGGGCTCCGGGAGGCTCTGGCGGATGCTACCACCCACCCGGTCTGGGGCTACCTGTTCATGGTGGCCAGCATACTCACCATATTCTTCGTTATATTCAGCTTAGGGGACTGGCTGGCAGGGGTTCTAGACGAGACGTTCATGGGCGTCAAGTCCGTGTATGTGACAGCCCTGGGATCAGGGCCCGCCGCGACCTTCATCTGGGACGCCGTCATCGACGGCCTCATCGGGGGCGTGGTGGTCGCGCTTCCCTACATAGCCCCCTTCTACCTGGTGCTCTCGGTGCTTGAGGACTCGGGGTACCTCGCCAGGGTCGCCTTCCTCATGGACTCCGCGATGCACGCCATAGGGCTTCACGGGAAGGGCTTCATACCGGTGATGTTGGGTTTTGGTTGTAACGTACCCGCCGTGCTGGGGGCCCGCATAATGGAAACGGAGAGGGAGAGGCTCATCTGCGCATTCGTGGGCAGCCTGGTCCCCTGCGCCGCCCGCAGCATAGTCATCATGGGGCTCGTGGCCGCCTACGTGGGGTTCAGGTGGGCCATGCTGCTGTACCTCATCGACTTCGTGTTGATCTTCGTCCTCGGCAGGATAGCCTACAAGGTGGCGCCGGACGAGCCCGTGGGGCTCATAATGGAGATACCGGGCTACAGGATGCCGTCGCTTAGGACGACGGCGCAGCGCACCTGGTTCAGGCTTAGGGGCTTCGTCTATGAGGCTTTCCCTATAATGATAGCAGGCAACTTCGTGATACAGGTGGCGGCGATCCTCGGCATACTGGAGGTGGTCAAGGGGCTGATGAGCCCGGTCACCGTGGGGTGGCTCGGGCTGCCCTCCGCAGCGGGCGTGGTCCTCATCTTCGGGGTGCTCAGGAAGGAGCTTACCCTCATACTCCTGGGCACGCTGCTGGGGGGGAACGACTTCTCCATGTTCCTGTCGCCCGTCCAGATGTTCGTGTTCGCGTTCGTGGTCATGGTATACGTGCCCTGCATCTCGACCATCGCCGCCCTCGTGAAGGAGTTCGGGTACAGGGCCGCGGCGGTGATAAGCGCAGCGGAGATATTCACGGCCGTGCTGCTGGGCGGAGTCATATTACGGGTATTACTGGTGCTGGGGCTGCCCTAGTAATATGCGGGTATTAAGCCCGTAGAAGGACTAGAGGCGGGGGTTCATGTGGGTGATCCTCGGGTTAAGGGGGTCGTTGTTGTCGATGACGATGTCCGCCTTCCTCAGGGGCGCCGAGTGTATGTGGTACAGCTTCTGGCCGGGTATGTACCTGTTCATGTAGAGCTCTTCGGCCTCGGAGCTGTCACCAGCCGCCCTCTCCAAGCCCCGGCGCAGCGACTCTTCGAAGGTGACGTCGAGGTATATCTTCAGGTCCCACAGGCGCTCAAGCTCGGGCCTGAGTAGGAAGACGCCGTCGAAGAGGATCACGGCGTCGCTGCCAGCCTTCTTGAACGGCTCGTCGAGCCTATGGTCGAGCCTGTAGTCGAACGCCTTATCCGTGTACACCAGGCTTCCACCTGGCCCTAGGGGCAGGAGGAGGTAGTCGAGGAGCGCCCTGTAGTTGAAGCTGTCGAGGTAGTAGCCCTCGGGGTCCATCCTCCCTCGGGCGTATCTCAGTCTCCGGGGGTTGTGGAACCAGTCCATGCTGGACCGGATGACCTCCCTGCCCTTCTCCTCCAATAGAGGCTTGAGCGCGTCGGCGAAGACGGATTTCCCGGCTGCGTCTACGCCGTCGATGGCAACCCGGACGGGGTGGCGCCGCTGGATGCTGTTGATCATCTCGGCTATCCCCCTGAGCAGGGTCCCTCGGTCCACCATCGCTGCTCCTCTACCCAATACTCGCTGCTCTATGTAAAATCATTGCAGTCAGTGCTTCATATCTTCTAACTTTCGGTGTTTGGAGGCAGCGCGGCACCTGTTTTTCACCACTTTTATCTGGCTACAATCTACTATTGGCCGATCATCCTTGGAGGACTATTACGAGACCAACAGGAGGCGCTGGGACGAACTGGTGGAGATACACGCCAAGTCAGATGAGTACGACCTAGAGGGTTTCTTCGCTGGAAAGAACAGCCTTCACAGATTAGAGCTTAAGGCGCTTGGAGACGTCGAGGGGAAGAGGCTCCTTCACCTCCAGTGCCACTTCGGGTTGGACACGCTGAGCTGGGCGAGGCTCGGTGCCGAGGTGACGGGCGTTGACTTCAGTGAGTCAGCCATCGAGCTGGCGAGGCGGATAGCGGACAGGATTAACGTCGAAGCCGAGTTCATCTGCAGCAACGTGTACGACCTCCCGGACGTCCACGAGGGGGAGTACGATATCGTTTTCACGAGCTACGGCGTCCTCTGCTGGCTCCGAGACATCCATGAGTGGGGACGAATAATAGCTCGCTACCTGAAGCCAGGGGGCGTGTTCCTGCTGGTCGAGTCTCACCCCTTCATGTGGATGCTCGACGACGAGTCCGAGGGGCTTGAGCTGAAGTACAGCTACTGGCACAGCGACGAGCCCCTGAGCTGGGAGACGGATGGAAGCTACGCCGACGAGGACGCTGTGCTAGACAACAAGAAGACCTACGAGTGGCAGCACACCGTCGGCGACGTACTGAACAGCCTTATCGACGCCGGCCTCTCAATAAAGGAGATCGGTGAGTACCCCCACCTGGAATGGAGGTACGTCCAGAAGTCGGTGAAGGGGGACGACGGAGCCTGGAGGATACCCGGCGACCCGCTGCCCCAGCTCTGGAGCGTCAAAGCGATCAAGACCTGAAGCATCGTGAAAGGCGTGAACTATTCCTCGAATCTAAAGCCCGTTTCAGGCGGCACCCACTTTATTCCCCTTCTATCCTGGATGGACCTCAAGACTGTCGCAAGGTACTCCCAGTGCTCCAGGTAGTTGGGGCCCATGTACCGGACCCTCTGCTCCATGATGATGGGCCTCCACTTCTCCCAGCTCATGATGATGGCTGCGCCCGCGGCGTCATACACCATCTCGGGGTCGATCAGTCCTCTCTTCAGCAGCACCCCATAGTTGTTGAATGTGTTCCAGATAGACAATCTCTGGGCATACGACTTCTTGTTGTTGTCGGAGCCGTACTTCCTCTCGAAGTCGGCGTAGTCCTCCCACTCCATGTACATGGTGTCCAAGTAATCGGACATACCCTCCTTGTTGGACATGATGCTGTGCAACGACATGAAGAGCTGCGCAGACCTGGTCCTGTTGGCGTTCCTCAGAACCATGGCGTAGTACAGGATGGAGACCGTGATGCCGAGGAGGGGGAGGACGTAGATTACCTGGTCGAGGGTGACCATGTTACGGAGTACTGTGACGGCGGAATAAGATTATCTATCGGCCTTCAAGCGACGGAACCCCTTGGCTAAGATGCTCGTCGGGGAACCTGTTCAGCCACGGTTTTCGTCTATATCATGGATCTTCCGTTCAACGGGTTCATGAACATGTTCTGGATGGTCAGTAGCGACTTGTGCGGGTTGCCTGTACGGGGTTCAGCACTGTTTTCAAGCTATATGCTCTTCGTTGACAGCGATCATGGGCGGTGGGCTGCGTTTTTTTTATGATAATTAGCCGAGTTAAACGTACGTTTTTGTATATGATTGGATCCGAAAGGACCTGTTTTAGGGCTTCTCTTGGTTAAAGAACGATGTTTTCGCGTCTGACGCGTGTGGGGGCGGGGGGGGGGGGGGGGGGGGGGTGGGGGGGGGGGGGGGGG
>CAZGZR010000009.1:0-30413 GCA_964529745.1 uncultured Candidatus Bathyarchaeia archaeon | reverse complement strand
TTGGTTAAAACAAGTTTGTATGGGGTACCCCGCGTGGACCCCCCCCCCCCCGGTTTCATAACTGACTTCGTTGATTAAGAGAGAACCCATCTATTACAAGGACGGAGGCGCCGAACACGTGGCTAGGCGCGCGGCGGCGCGGAAAGACGGGTAACCCCTAAAAACAGGGGCGGCCCATCATCATCCATGAAGCCTTTCCCGGTTCTACTCACCTTCGACCTCGACGGCGAGACAGCGTTCGAGGAGACGCACCCCGGAATCCCTTACTGGGTGACCCAGGGAGGGTACGGCCCCAAGAGGGGGGTCTACAGGATAATGGACCTCCTCGACGAGTACGAGATCAAGGGCACCTTCTGCGTCCCAGGCCTGACGGCGGAGCGGTACCCGGAAGCCGTCGAGACGATAGTGTCAAGGGGCCACGAGCTAGCCTGCCACGGCTACACCCACAGGGGTTACAACGCCTTGGAGCCGGAGCAGGAGCGGGGGTGGATAGCTAAGAGCAGGGATATCCTTGAAGAGTTCACGGGCTCCAGGATCGTGGGCCACAGGACGCCCCGGTGGAGGCCTAGCACGCACACCCACGGGTTCCTCAGCGAGATGGGTTTCAAATGGAACAGCGACTACATGGGCGCCGAGGAATGCTTCTGGAACATCATTGATGGCGAGGAGTCTCGGCTCCTGGAGATTCCCGTCGCCTACAACCTTGACGACTGGACCTTCTACTACGACTGGGGGATGACCGCTGAGGACACTGTGGATGTGTGGCGCGTCGAGTTCGACGCCCGGTACGCCGACGGGAGCCTCTTCTGCCTCACCAACCACCCCCAAGTGACGGGGAGGCCGTCGAGGCTCCTCTGCCTGAAAGGCGTAATAGAGCACGCATTGAAGATCCCGGACGTCGAGTTCATGCGTGCCACAGACTACGTGGATCGGTACTGGGCCGCGTCACGCTAGGTATACCTCGGCCCTCTTGCCTGTTGCCCGGAGATACCTCTCCTTTATCAGCTCGGTGAACTCGGCTACGTAGCCCGCCTCGACGAGGTTCACGGTGCAGCCTCCGAAGCCGGCGCCAGTCATCCTGGCTCCCACCACCTCGTCCATGTCCATGGTGGCGTCCACCAGAGCGTCAAGCTCCTCGCAGCTCACCTCGTAGTCGTAGCGGAGGCTCTCGTGGCTGTCGTACATGAGGTCCCCGAAGCCCTCGACGTCATCAGCCTCCAAGCACACCACGGCGTCGAGGACCCGCTGGTTCTCGGTGACCACGTGCCGGGTCCGCCGCTGGATGACGGTGGGGAGAGCTTCCCAGTGCTCCACAAGCGTCTCGGGGGGGACATCCCTGAGGGCCACCACATCGGCGTCATGTTTCGAGATGATCTCGACGGCCTCCATGCACTGAGCCCGCCTCTCGTTGTAAGCAGAGTCCATGAGCTCCCTACGCACCATGGTGTTCACGATGACGACGCTGTGCGTTGGCGGCATGTCGATGAGCCTATGCTCGTTAGTCCTGCAATCTATGAAAAGCGCCTTACCGTGCTCTCCCAGACAGGCGACGAAGTGGTCCATGACGCCGCACTGGACGCCGACGAACTCGTTCTCGGCGCGTCTCCCGATGTATGCGGCCTCCACAGGTTCCAGTTCCAGCCGGTTCACGTCCTGGAGGGCGTAGAGGGTGGCCATTAGCAGCGCGGCGGAGCTGCTGAGCCCCGCCCCCAGGGACACGTCCCCCGTGACGGCCATGTCTGCCCCCTTCAGGCTGTGGCCTTCCTCGCGCAGCGCCTCCACCACGCCCTGCATGTAGTTGCTCCAGGGGCGATCCGGGTCTAGCTTCGTGCCGCCGACGGTGAACTCCTTGTGTTGATGGAAGTCGGCGGCGTAGACGTGGAACCGGTCGTCCGGCCTCGGCCTGGCGGCGACGTAGACGTGTCTGTCTATGGGCGTGGGCAGAACGTAGCCGTCGTTATAGTCCGTGTGCTCGCCGATGAGGTTGACGCGGCCAGGAGCCCTGTAGACCGTCGGCTCCCCGCCGTATACCTCGGTGAAGACCAGCCTAACCCTGGACTCCATGTTCAAATCCTCGTTTGGATAGATATTCAAATTCAAGCCAGCGCTCAAGAAGATGTTGATGCTTCACTCCGCTTTATAGGGGATAGGAAACTGTCCACGGCTTTCAAAGCGTCTTCCTCCTCCGTGAAGACCATCATCTCCAGAGCCTTGTTTCCGTTTAGCATGGCCGAGGGTTTGCGGCCGGGCTGCTCCCGGTACAGAAGCAGCAGGGGCTTGCCCCACTCCTCGGCCTTGGCGATCTCGTACCCGACGCCCAGGCTAGGCGCAGTGACCTCGGCCACAACGGCGTCCGCCTCCCTGAGCCACTCAACGTCTCTCTCGTATATCCACGCGTCGTCGAAGCTGGCCTCCTCCTCGGGGGAGTAGCCGAAGCTGTTCTCGGTGAGGACCTTCCCGTGGCGTGAGATGTGTCGTATGAGGGCTTGGAACCAGTCCCTGTCGGGATCGCCGCCGCGTATGCTGCCGGAGAAGTAGACCTTCATGGGTACTCAGGTGACGGATGCACAGATAAATTGAGTGAGGGGGCTACCACCTCTCCTTGTGTACCTTGGACTCGTCGTACCTGTCGGCGGGGGGCTTCTCCTCGGCTGGGTGGCCGACGGAGACGATGCACAAGGGCGTAACGTGGCCTGGTATCCCTAGGAGCTCCCTAGTCTTCTTGACGAGCTCTTCCCCGGGGTGGACGCCTAGCCAGACGGCACCGAGGCCGAGGGCGTTCGCGGCTATGAGCATGTTCTCGGTGGCCGCGCTGCAGTCATGTGTCCAGAAGTCTGTGGTCTGAACCTTGTTGTCGCCGCAGACGACCACAGCCAAGCCGGCCTCCTTTAGCATCCTGCTATAGGGGTGGTACTCGGGTATCTTGTTCAGGGTCTCGCGGCTCCTCACGACTATGAAGTGCCAGGGCTGGCGGTTGTGGGCGCTGGGGGCGGCCATGGCTGCCTCCAGCAGCCTCCTCTCATGCTCGGGACTCACCTGCTCGCCGGTGTACCGCCTTATGCTTCTCCGGGTCATTATGGCTTCCAATGCTTCCATGTCTGCAGAGATGTGGTTCATGTAACCTAAGGTTTACGTCTCAGCCGAAGCAACGACAGGCTGGAGCACCCGGGAAGACGGGCTGGTAAGCACGGGCCGGAGTTTACAGCGTTCGTAGGACGATTATCGTGTTGGTCTTCTCAACGCCCTCGATCTTGCGCACGTCCTCTATGACCTTGTTGATGCCCTCGATGCTGCTCCCGCTGCTCACCATGACGATGTCGTACTCGCCGGTGACCTCGTATATCCTCTCCACCCCGGCTAGCTGGCTCACCATCGTGGAGACCTCGAAGGTGGGCGTACCCGGGTCCACGGCGATCATGGTAAGGGCCCGCACGCCGTGGCTAGACGACTTCTCTATGGTGAACCGCTTGATGACGCCCCCGGACACCAGGGCCTGTACCCGGTTCCTGACGGCGCCCTCGCTGAGGCCCACGGTTCTCCCGATCTCGACGTAGCTCATCCGGCTGTTCTCCTCCAGGAGCCTCAGTATGCGTTCATCGATCTCGTCGACCATGGATCAAATGGAGGGGGACGCGTTTATAGGGGCTGCGATGAGGAGCTACTCCTCGTAGCCGCAGATGTCCAGCATCATGAGCCCGTATATCTTGGCGAAGCTAACCAGGGTCTCCACGTCTGCCCACTCGTCTGGGGCGTGGGCGTTGCCGCCGCCGGGGCCGAAGGCCATCGCGGGCACAGCCGCCAAGTTGGTTAGGTAGCTGGTGTCGTTGCTCCCGCTGGCCCCCAGAGGCTCCAGCCCGTAGCCGACGACCTGTTCTGTTGCCTTGGTCGCCGACCTGTAGAGCGGGTGGTCGATGGGTATCTCGCTGGGCGGCTTGCTCAGCGGCGACTCGACGGATGCGTCGAGCTCCGGGTCTTCCGCCTTGAGCCGCTCCACCACCGCCCTGATGTCCCGTAACACCTGCTCCGGGTCCATCCCGGGGACGGTTCGGACGTCGCACACGGCCTCACAGTCCTCAGGTATGACGTTGTCCTTGGTGCCGCCTCGGATGGTGGTGCCCGGCGCTATTGTTGGGTCCGGGAGGAGGCTGTGCCTGGGGTAGCTGAACTCGGTTTCGTCAATGGCGAGGAGCACCTTGCTCATTTTGAGAACGGCGTTGACGCCTGTCTCAGGCCTGCTGCTGTGGGCCGACCTGCCCTTGACGCGGATGTTCACCAAGGTCCTGCCCCTGACGGCTGGCCTGGCCATGACGACGCCGTCGCGGGTGGACGCCTCGCCCACGACGGCCGCGTCCACGCCCTCGACGTACCCGTTCTCACAGAGGTACTTGGTGCCGTAGCGGCCGAAGAACTCCTCGTCCGCCACGGCATGGACGCGGAGGTCTCCCCTGAGCCGCAGGCCCAGGTTGCCCAAGGCTTTGGAGGCCACCAATGCTGAAGCTATGGCGCCCTTCATGTCGCCGCTACCCCTCCCGTAGATCCTGCCGTCCTTGACCTCGCCGCCGAAGGGGTCCACTGTCCAGTAGTCCAGGTTTCCCACTGGGACCGTGTCGTAGTGGCCGTTCCAGAGCAGAGTCTCCCCGTCCCCAACGCCTTCAAGATATGCGAGGGTGTTCACCCTCTTCGGCCTGGACTCGACCTGCTCCACGTCGAACCCGAGGGACGCGAGAAGCTCCGAAACGTGTTCGCTGATCTCTGTCTCGTCTCCAGGCGGGTTCTCGCTACGTATGCGGACCATGCCCCGCGTGTACTCGACTACGTCGCCTCGGAGCCTGTCGACCTCGTCCATGAGTCTTCTCTCTACGCTCACGGCTCGGCCTCCACCCCGAGGGCCCCGACGATGAACGCCAGCTCGTCGGTGTACTCGTCTATCACCTTCGCTGTGGGCTTCCCCAGCCCGTGCCCAGCCTTGGTGTCGATCCTGATTAGGGTCGGCGCGTCGCCTATCTGGGCGTGCTGGAGGGCTGCGGCGAACTTGAAGCTGTGAGCCGGGTAGACCCTGTCGTCGTGGTCCGCGGTGGTGACCATGGTGGGCGGGTACCTGTCGGGATTGAGGTTGTGATATGGGCTGTACGCCAGCAGAGCCTTAAACTCGTCGGGGTTCTCGACGGAGCCGTAGTCGCTGGTCCAGCCCCAGCCCACCGTGAACTTCTCGAACCGTAGCATGTCCATGACGCCGACAGCGGGGACGGTGGCCCCGTACAGCTCGGGGCGCTGGGTGAGGCAGGCGCCCACGAGGAGGCCGCCGTTGCTCCTGCCGCCTATGGCGAGCCTCGGCGTGCTCGTGTAGCCCTCGGCTATCAGGTATTCGGCGGCGGCGATGAAGTCGTCGAAGACGTTCTGCTTGGCTAGCTTGATGCCCTGATCGTGCCACTGCTTGCCGTACTCGGCCCCGCCGCGGAGGTTGGCGACGCAGAGGAGGCCGCCCATCTCCATCCAGACGAGGTTGCGGACGTTGAAGAACGGGGTGATGCTTATGTTGAAGCCTCCGTAGCCGTAGAGGTAGCACGGGTTGTCGGCCCTGGGCTCCAGCCCCTTCCTGTATGTGATGTACATGGGCACCCTGGTGCCGTCCCTGCTCGCGTAGAAGACCTGCTCCGTCACGTAGTCGCCCGGCTCGAACCCTAGCTTGGGCTCCCTGTAGATGGCGTTGGTCCTCTCCTCTAGGTCGGCGCGGTATATGGAGCCGGGGTGGGTGAAGTCGGTGTAGTGGTAGAAAGCCTTGGTGTCGGTCTTCCTGCCGGTGAAGCCGGTGACGGTGCCCATCCCAGGCTGATCCACCGTCCAGAGGGGCTCCCCCGCCTTGGAGTAGACCGTGACCACGCTGTGGGCGTCGTGGAGGTGGACCGTGAGGAACTGGTTGTTCACCATGCTCACGGACTCTAGGGCGTCCCCCTTCTCGA
Organism: uncultured Candidatus Bathyarchaeia archaeon; assembly: GCA_964529745.1. Lineage (GTDB taxonomy): Archaea > Thermoproteota > Bathyarchaeia > TCS64 > TCS64 > RBG-16-57-9. The sequence goes on along the minus strand of CAZGZR010000009.1, from coordinate 24,453 downwards.
GTATAACCTCCTTCACCTCGCCGGGGCTTTGAATGTCTATGGCCACGACCCTGCTCATGGGAGCGTCAAGGTCCGTGAGGAAGTAGAATACGCCGCCGTCGTTGGCTACGAACACGCACTTGTACTGGAACCCCTTGACCAGCTCAACGACGCCGCCTTCCCCCGTCAGGTCCGTGTAGAAGACCTGGTTCTCCGGGTAGGTGCCCCTGGTCACGGTTATGACCAGGTAGCGGCCGTCTTCCGTGACCTCCCCGTGGAACCTCCACTCCTTCTCGTCGTCCCGCTTGTAGACGAGCTCGTCCAAGTCTTGGGGGTCGCCGAGCCTGTGGTAGTAGAGTTTCTGGTAGTAGTTGGCCTCCTTGAGGGCCTCGCCGCGGGGCTCGTCGAACCTGCTGTAGTAGAAGCCTTGGTTGTCGTGGGTCCAGGCGGCTGCAGTGAACTTGGCCCACATGAGGTGGTCTTCGAGGTCCTCGCCGGTCTCGACCCGCCTTACTCTCCACTCCTGCCAGTCCGAGCCCGCGCTGCTGACGCCATAGGCCAGCAGCCTCCCGTCCTCGCTGACGTCGTAGCTGGTGAGGGCGACCGTCCCGTCCTCGCTTAGCCCGTTGGGGTCGAGGAGCACCTTGGGCTCCCCGTCGGGGCCGTCCATCCAGAGGAGCACCGGCTGGTTCCTGAGGCCATCGTTGTACGTGTAGAAGTACCTGTCTCCCCGCTTGAAGGGGATGCCGTACTTCTCGAAGTCCCAGAACTCGGTCATCCTATCCCTGATCCGCCGCCTGGCGGGGACTTTCTCCAAGTAGCCGAAGGTGACCCTGTTCTGGGCCTCTATCCAGGCCCTGGTCTCGTCGCTGTCTATATCCTCGAGCCACCTGTAGGGGTCGGGTACCTCGACGCCGTGGATCACGTCTACATGATTCATCCTCCGGCTCGGAGGATAATGAAGTTTCAATTTTCTGGGCAAAACGCCACCACTGACTAGGTGGCTTACGGCTTCTTAAAACAGCATCCTAGACGCTGAATAGGGAGACAAGCGCCTTCTCGGACGCCCTTCCGCCGGAGTACGCCATGGGCGCGCCGTCTGCTCGCCAACAGGCTCCGCCGTGCATCAACCCATGCTCGTCCACTAGGACGCCGTTCATGCCGCCGGCCACCTTGGGCACCTCCATTATATCGTGGCCCTTCTCCTTGAGCCCCTCCAGGGTCTCCTCGCTGAAGCCTGGCTCCACATGCAGCTTACCCTCCGGCGTGCCGGGTATCCCCATGGTCCAGACCCGGGGCGCCTCGACCGCCTGTTGCATGCTCATCCCGAAGTCCATGATGTTGACGAGGGCCTGGCAGATCGTTGGGAATATCCTCGTGCCGCCGGGTGTTCCTATGCAGAGGAACGGGGAGCCGTCCCGGAGCACGATGGTTGGCGTCATGCTGCTGAGCATCCTTTTTCCGCCCGCCACCGAGTTGGCTCTGCCCGGGCGGGGGTCGAAGAGCCCCATGCAGTTGTTCAGCAGAACGCCTGTGCCCGGCACAGTGACCATGGACCCGAACAGCGAGAAGAGGGTCTGGGTGGCCGCCACGATATTGCCGTCGGCGTCCATCACGGAGACGTGGGTCGTGTTCTGGCTCTCGTAGGTACCCGGGTCGCCGTAGGTGTACGTCTTGGCTGAGCCGCCTATTTCCTCGACCCTGGCGGCGGCGTACTCCTTGGAGGTGAAGCCCTCAACCGGCACGGGCACCCTCCACGGGTCACCCATGTAGCGCTGCCTGTCCGCGAAGGCGATCTTCAGGACCTCCGTGAAGAGGTGGATGTGCTCCGCGGAGCCCCACTCCATGCCGCCGAGGTCGCTGTGCTCGAGCAGGTTGAGCATCTGGACTATGTGGGTGCCGCCGCTGCTCCCCGGAGCCATGCTGTAAACGGTGTACCTTTCCCTGTAGGTGCCGGTGACGGGCTCCCTCTCTATGAGGTGGTAGCTCTGGAGGTCTTTCATGGCCAGTATGCCACCGTTTTCCTCCATGTCGTCCACTATGACTTTCCCAAGCTCCCCGCCGTAGAGGATCCTTGAGCCATTCCTGGCTATCTTCTCCAGGGTGTCGGCGTAGTCAGGCATCTTGACGGGGTCACCCGGCCTAAGAGGATTTCCTGAGGGCAGGAAGGTCCTCGCCGTGTCCTCGCATAGGGCCAGGTCGCGGTGAGAAGCCTCGACGCAGAAGGAGAGGTATGGCGTGGCCTTGTAGCCTACTCTGGCTAGCCGCAGCGCCGGCGCCGTGACCTCTTTCAAGCTTAGGACTCCGTGGCGGGCTTGTACGTGTTCCCACGCCTTCAGTGCTCCGGGGGTCGCCACACTGAGGTGGCCCACCATGTTCTTCCGCCCCTCCGTCTCGAAGAGGTAATGGTCTGGGCGGCGCTCCTTGACGGGCGTGTACATGTCTTCCTCAGCGGCTAACGGGGCGACCGCATAGTTGTCCAGGGTCGATATATCCCCGGTTCTCGCGTCGCGGTAGACGAAGAACCCCGCTCCAAACACGCTCACCATCATGGGCTCCGCCACGGTCAACGCGAACAGGCTCGCCACGGCGGCGTCAAAGGCGTTTCCGCCCTGAACCAGCATCCCCAGCCCAGCCATGCTTGCATGGGGGTTGTTCGTCACCACCACGCCCTTGCCGCCCACCGCCTCCTGTTTGAACGTCTTCAGGTACCTCTCAGGAACAGGCATCGTTGAACACCGTAGAACGGTTCCAATATCGGTTGTCGAGGGTATAACACTTGTCCAGATGGGCAAAGCGACGCGAACCTGCTTCGTCACAAGTCTAATGATGAAGAGGCAAGCCCCCGATCACTTTCCATTAATCACCCCAGAAACCATGGTCACCACCATAGCGTTTCTCGAAGACCGGTGTCACCCCGAGGACACGGCGTAGAGACCGCGGATCCGTGATAGGTGCCTCAGCTCTCCTCAGAAGGCTCTCAATACACGGCTTGTGGCACCTCAGCCGACGCCCGCCGGCGACTCATATAATCGAGATAGGGAAAACCAAACAAGGAAATAGGGGGCTTAATCTAGTTTGTTCTTTGCCCCGCAGCAGCTGCAGACGATGAAGCCTTTCCTGAGTCTGTCCTCGATGAACGCCTTACACTCCTCTTTGTCCAGGAACAGGGGCTGGCCGCAGTCCTCGCACATATCCTCGTATAGTTCGGCTTTGGGCATATCAATCACCTTTTGGAGCGGCCAAATATATCTTGAGCGTCTTTTCCTCGACCCATGCTTCATAATTATTATAATTCGACGGTGAAGGCTGAGTTCCAGCCTGTATAGAGACCCGATGATCTGGGCTACTCGATGAGCTTGAGTATGTCCTCCCTGACGAAGGCTATGAACTCTTCCATGGTGCATTTGCTGAAGTTGGTGACCACCGCGTTCCTGGTGACGCCCACCGTGTAGCCCTTGGCCTGGCTTGTGAACACCACGTACCAGATCATGCCGTGATCCATGTAGTCCTTGTATAGACCCGTGTCGGCGAGGCCCTCACCGCTGAGGCACAGCTTGTTGACGCCGGGGATGTCCACATTGTCGAACCAGATGAGGTTCGTCGCCTTGGGGTTACCCTCGTGGAGCCTCCGAAGGGTCTCGCTGGTTATCCTGCTCTCACGGACGTCCGCGTTCAGTATCTCCCCCAGCTTCACCGCAACGTGGTTGCTCAGCATCTTCTTGACGCCTCTGGCGACGCTGGGCGCCATAACTATGAGGAAATGCCTCTCTTCGTGGGGTACGATCCAGAATGGCGCCTCCTCGGTCTCCGGCGTCATACGCGCCCGACGACGATATACCCGCTCCCTCATGAAGTCCCGGGTGAAGACGCCAGTAACGGCGTCCTCGACCTGCTCAAGCTCGATGACCTCGGTCACCAACTGGGTCTCCTCGCCCTCAACCTCCTCGACCTCCCTCCACCCCGTCAACGCGTCCCTGGGGTCTCCCTCAAGGCCCCTGACCTCGAAAACCTTCACCGGAAGAACCATACGATCACATGGAAGCTACACGGCTCACAGCTTAAAAACCCAGCCCAGCGGTCACACCTTGAGCTCCAGGCGCTCCCACCACTCCCTGAACTCGTCGTCCATGAGGTCGCTGTTCTTGAAGACGAAGTAGACTAGGCTCTGCAGTACGGGGAAGAAGTACTCGTCCAGGTTGGTCTTGAAGATCTCTAGGATGTTCCTGTGGAACCTCTCCTTGCCCTCGACGTCGTCGAAGTCCGCTGAGACTATGATGTCCAGGAGGAACTTGATGAAGCCGTATAGCTGGTAGACGCTGCTCTCCCATATGTCCTTGAAGGCCTGGCTCCTCTCCAGACCCGTGGATTTTGACCTGATGAACTCACCGAAAACGTAGCCCGCGGACGTCGCGTCCTGCGCCCTTGACTGCAGCTCCTTGCTTCTGCTGAGCAGGTCAAGCCTCTCCCAATCCACGTGGGGGTAGAGGTCGGCCACACCCAAATCCTTCTTGCCGTAGTCCTGTGTGTAGAGCTCTCTGCTCTTCATGGCGTAGGGGAGCCTGTACCGACCCGTCTCTATGTCCCTGTTTATGAAGCCTATCTTGAGGAAATTCTTGAGGCCCTCGGCGAGCTCCCTGTCGGTGAGCCCAGTGGCCTCACGGAGCTCGGGGAAGGACAGCATCTGGTCTGAGGCCGTGATGACCTTCCAGATCTTCTTCTCCTCGGGCTTCATGGTAGACACTGGGCGCGCTCTTTGGTTCACAACGTGCTCTGATGCAGGATATATAGGCTTGATGAAACATTGACCCACAAAATAAACGGGCTGAACTCCGGTAATAGACCACTGTTACTAACCCAAATGAGGCTTATCCACGCTGTTATATTCGCGGACACCAAACATGAGGCAGACATGACCATACTGGTTACAGGGGGAGCCGGCCGCCTAGGGTATTGGACAGCCACCCAACTCACCGAGGATGGGCATAGCGTAAGGGCGTTCGACCTGCCCCACGTCAACTGGAGCCACGTTGAGGCGCTCCCCGGCATCACAATCCACAAGGGGGACATCACGGATCCGGAGAGCGTAGAGAAGGCGAGCAGAGGCGTCGAGGCAGTGGTGCACCTTGCAGCCGTGCTGCCTCCGGTCAGCGAGGCGAATAGAGAGCTGACGCAGAGAGTCAACGTGCAGGGTACACTGAACGTGCTGGAGGCGTCGCCCCCCGAGACCCCCATCGTGTTCGCCTCAAGCATAGCCACCTACGGGGTCACCCACAACGAGACGCCGCCGATAAGGGAGACCCATCACCAGGAGTCCCACGATTACTACTCGGAGTCTAAGATCATGGCTGAAAAGGCCGTAAAAGGGTCCGGGCGCCCCTACACCATACTCAGGCTGGCACCGATCAGCGTCGCCGACGTGTTGGAGCTGCCCGACGAGGTGGCTTACAGGGCGGACCAGAGGGTCGAGTTCATCCTGGTCGAGGACGCCGCGCAGGCCATCGCCGGATGCCTAGACGAGGAACCCGTTGATTATGTCTATAACGTGGCCGGCGGCCCCACCTGGCAGATGAGGGGGGAGGAGTACCTCACCCGTTTCTATGGGGCCCTGGGCGTCGAGGTTGAGCCCGTCTACCCGACGCGCTACACGGCGGTGGACTGGTACGACACGTCAAGGAGCCGCCACCTCGGCTACCAGAGAACAAGCTTTAACACGTTCGAGGAGAAGCTAATGGCGTTAGGGGAGGAGCTGGGGCTGAGATGAGTCAACCCATGAAGTCGGCGAAGGAGACGCTTGACGCCGCCGCCGAGTACGGCGGGCTCCCCGAGGAGCAGGCGGAGAGGGTTAGACGGGCCTCTAGGGTGGTAGCCCAGAACCTCAACAAGATTTGGCTGAGGACTAAGGTGGGAAAACCAATGGCGGAGTCCATGCAGGAGGCTGCAACGACGGTGCTAAAGGCTCTGGAGGCCGGCTCAGCCATGGAAGAGGTGAAAGCCGCCGTGGACGCCTTAGATGAGAGGGCTAGGGAGATCGAGGAGGAGAGCCGCCGCCGGAGCATGGTCGTCACCTGACCTTCTGGCTTTAAATAAGGATAAACCCAATCAGTATCCAGTTTCTGGAGACCATGGACATGAAGAGCAAGGTCTACCACATGGACGACCGCTACAGCGGCCTCCCATCCAGCATACCCGCCAAGGCTCAGCAGCTGTTCGACCACGCCGAGCTGGGCGAGTGCTTCGACGCGGGCGACACCGTCGCCGTGAAATGCCACATGGGCGAGTGGAACAACTCGGCGTACCTCCGCCCCATCCTCGTACGGGTTATCGTAGACAAGGTGAAGGAGCACGGCGGCAAGCCCTTCGTCACCGACACCACCACTGCTCCCTACTACTTCTACGGCGGCCGCAGCACAGCCGACCTACACCTGGAGACGGCGGCAAGGAACGGGTTCACGCCCCAGAGCATGGGGTGCCCCATCATCATAAGCGACGGTCTATACGGCACCGACGACGTCAGGGTGGACATCCCCGACGGCCTCCTCCTCAAGGAGAGCTACATGGCCAGGGGAATCGCGGACGCGGACGCCATGATAGTGGTGAGCCACTTCAAGGGCCACGGCAGCGGCGTCTACGGCGGCAGCATCAAGAACGTGGCCATCGGGTGCAGCAGCAAACGCGGCAAGATCGACGTCCACCTATGCCTCCACCAGACCGTTGGCTGGAACAAGTGGAGCTTCAACGGCGAGAACTGCCTGGGCGAGGAGTGCCCCGACCACGTCCTCTGCGACAACATGTGCCCCGTCGGCGCCCTGAAGATAAAGAAGGATCACGCCGAGTGGGACGGCGACGCCTGCATAGGCTGCCTCGGCCACCAGCGGCCCTTATTCAGGTGCGATCTCTGGGGCCGCGAGAAGTACGAGGACTGGCGTACGTGGTTCCTCGTCGCCATGGGCGACGCCGCCACAGGCTACATAAGGCACATGGGCCCCGAGAACGTCGGCTACCTTACCTACGCCATGGACATAGCCCCAGCCTGCGACTGCGTCCCAGGCTCGGACAGGCCCGTCATACCCAACATCGGCGTCCTCGCGTCCCGCGACATGGTGGCCATCGACGTCGCGGCGCTGGACATGTCGGTACAGGCGCACGGCATCCAGGGCAGCGCAGCCGAGGAGAAAGGGGTCATGAACCCCGGCGACGAGAAGTTCACGGGCATCGTGGGCATGAGCCAGTGGATCACCGCCAACACGTGCAGGCTACTAGGAAGCGGCTCCATGGAGTACGAGCTAGTCGAGCCTCTCGTCTCCGAGGATGAGGCATCGTTCGCCCACCCGCTGTTCAGCCCTGAGACGCCATCGGGCTACTACCTCGCCAAGGGGCTGAGGAAGTTCGGGTCGTGGACGCCGCCGGGCGGTTTCAAGTACAGGGACAAGCCCAAGGTGAGCATAGAGGAGCTTAGCAAACGATAAACCATTTTTTTTTACCTGTAGCAGGTCATATCGTAAAAATATGCTTAGGCGGCTCTATTACGTACAACTTGGGGGCGGATGGCGGGTCTGGAGGGATTCGAACCCTCGGCCAATGGCTTAAGAGGCCACCGCTCTGACCTTGCTGAGCTACAGACCCTCGGCCTACGAACAATTCACGAGCCCAATTAAAAATCTTTCATAGAGCATATAAGGCGACGCACCCATATCTGAGTGGTAAAAAATGGTCAAGATAGAAGGATACGAGTTCCCGGACGACCTCTACTACGACAGGAACCACATGTGGGTCCGGCTGGAGGACGGAAAGGCCCGAGTCGGCTACAACGCGTGGGCCGCGGACGTCGCCGGCAAGCTCGTCAGCATCAAGACCCGCCCCGCGGGGAGGACGGTGAAGGCGGGAAAGACCCTGGGCAGCATCGAGAGTGGCAAGTGGGTGGGGAGCCTGAAGACGCCCCTCACCGGCACCCTTGTGGAGATAAACCCAAGGCTATCCGACAACCCGGGCCTCATCAACGACTCCCCGTACGGGGAAGGCTGGGTAGCGTTGATAGAGCCCGATGACCTGGACGGCGAGCTCAAGACCCTCATCCCGGGCACCGACAAGGAAGCCCTAGAGGCCTGGCTCAAGGAAGAGATAGAGAAGGCCGGAGTATAGCCGCTTGGAGAACTGGCGGCTCCTAGACCTGGGTGAGGCCGAGCCGTACACGGCGCAGACGTTCTATGAGGCCGTCGCCGAGGCCGTGGATGGGGGCTCCAGCCCCAACACCCTAATACTGGTTCAGCCGGCGGCGCCCTACGCGTGCATAGGCTACCACCAGGACCTGGAGAAGGAGATCGACCTGGAGTTCACGGAGGCCCATGGGCTTCCCGTCATCCGCCGCAGCCAGGGAGGCGGGGCCACGTACCTCGACGGCGGCCAGGTATTCTACCAGATAGTGAGCAGGGACAGCGCGTCCCTGCCCCGCGGCGTGGACCGTCTATTCGAGAAGGCCCTCAGCGTCACCGTGGAGGGCTACAGGAGGCTGGGGGTGGCCGCCGAGTTCAAGCCCCTCAACGACGTGGTTGTCGGGGGCCGGAAGATAAGCGGTAACGGCGCCGGGATGCATGGGTCAGTCACCATCTTGGTCGGCAACTACATCATGGACCTGGACTACCAGAAGATGGCGGGGGTGCTCAGGGTGCCTGACGAGAAGTTCAGGGACAAGATGGCGAAGAGCATGGAGCAGTGGGTGACCACCCTGAAGAGGGAGCTGGGGGAGAGCCCGCCGCCTGAACGCATAAAGGAGGTCCACGCCGAGGTCTTCCAGGAGCTCATGGGGGTGACGCTCACGCCGGGGGAGCCCACAGAGACGGAGCGGCGCATATACGCCGAGGAGACCCTGCCGCGGCACACCAGCAGGGAGTGGCTCTACATGGAGGCGCCCCGAGGCAGGCCTGGGCGGGCGGTGAAGATCGCCCACGACGTAAAGGTCGTGGAGGCTGACCACAAGGCAGGGAAGCTCATAAGGCTCAGGGCCGAGGTCAAGGGAACCGAGATACTGGACGTGCAGATAACGGGGGACCTGTTCGTCATCCCAAAGGAGGCGGTCGGGGATTTGGAGGCGGCGCTGGTGGGAGCCCACCTAGAGGAGAAGGAGCTACTGGAGAGGATAACGGGGTTCTACGAGGAGAAAAGCCCCGAGAGCCCCGGAATATCGCCCAAGGACTACGTAGATGCCTTGATGAAGCTGAGAACGCTTCTCTAGAAGCACCTCATGCCAGATAAACCGTTTAAGAAAGAGTATCGGTAGAGCTACTTCATTATGCGGATCTTGCTGGGCTCGACGCCCGCGTCGAGGAGCTCGGTGAGCGTCATGGCCTCGCCATTCGCCATGCCTATCTTCTTCAAAGCTACCTCGCTGAAGCTGAAGGCCGCCACCTTCAACGGCTTGCTGAGGCTTCCCGCGGCCAGCACCTTCCCAGGCACCGCCACGACCTCGCCCTCCGAGGCGTGTCTGTCGATGCGGCTCAGGTTGACGGCGACCCTTCTACGCTTGGGTTTGTCCAGCTCCTCCGCGAGGGCGCCCCATATGGCTTTACCCGTCTCATCCGAGGCCGTCTTCAACGCGTTTATGGTGTCCTTGAGCGTCTGGTTCATCATTACTCTACGTCATCTCCCTGGTATTCCTCGTCTCCTTCCTCTTCATCCTCGTCGTAGTCCCCCGAGCCCACGCTGTAGAGCCTGCCCTCGTCTATCTCAGGCAGCTCAAAGTCGCTGATCTCTTCGTGGACCTCGTCTGCGTCGATCTTTTCAACCAGGACGCTGAGCTTACCCTTAAGGATCTTTACCGCCTCCTCCACTATACGCTCAGGCGGGAGGCCGCCGGTGGACTCGACGGTGAACAGGAACTCGTCTTGCTTGAGTCCATGCATGATCTCCTCGTGGCTCACCAGCTCCCTGCAACGGGCATGTCTCTCGAAGCCCTGGATATCGATTATCTTTAACTTGTCTCCGTCTAGGGTGGCCACACCCTCCCCGCATGCTTCCAAGCACTTTTTCGCGGCGGCCATGTCCTTCACCGCGACTAGTGATACGTTCTGGTAGACGCACATAGATACGGGGCTCCACTTGGCGTGCACCTTGCCCTGGCCCAGCTGGGCGTAAGCCTCGAACTTTATGGCCTGCGCCGGCGCCAGCTTCGCGAGGGGGATGCGGCTGCTAACGGGTGCTATGGAAGGGTCCTCCGGTATCAGGTCGCCGCTGTACACCGTCACGGTGTCTTCCCCGGCCTCGATGTCCATGGTCAGGACGGCCCTGCACTTGGGGCACCCCAGCTCCGCCTCGCAGTAGCACTCCTCGGGGAGCACGTAGCTCTCAAGGTTTGTCTTGAGGGGCACGAGCCCTACGCGGTGGGCCAGCACCTCGTCCGGGACGAGGCTCGAGTTGTCGAAGTAGAATATGTCTTCGACGACCATCATCGGGACCTCGGCTACCATGGTGCGGCGGAGAGAGTTCGCGAAGGAGACGTCCACGCCCTCCACCAGGAACCTTATGGTTTCCTCGTCGAGGCTAATGACCTTTGTCTTCAAGGTTTTCCTGGGCTCCTACGGCCTTCTGCCTCTTCTCCCACCCGGCTTCCTCGTGCCGTCGTGGGGGATGGGGGTGGTCTCCTCGATCCTTCCGATCCTGAAGCCACTTCTAGCGAGTATCCTGATAGCCGACTGCGCTCCAGGGCCGGGAGTCTTGCTTCCTATGCCGCCCGGCGCCCTCACCTTGATGTGGATGGCGTTTATGCCTTTGTCTCTTGCGATGTCGGTGATCTGCTGAGCCGCCTTCATGGCGGCGTAGGGGCTGGGCTTGAGCCTGTCCGCCTTCACGAACATGCCCCCGCTGGCGATGCCGAGGGTCTCGGCGCCTGTCAGGTCGGTCATGTGTATGATGGTGTTGTTGAAGCTGCTGAATATGCGGACTATCGCCCATCTCTCACCTTCACTCATTTTCCATTCACTCCTCCGCTAACGCCTCTTCGACCTCCAGCGTCTTCCTCAAAGGGTGTTCGGGGTCGTGGTAGGGGCTGGATAACGCGTAGTCAAGGGTCTCCTCGTCGTCGATCTTGACCTGGTAGTTGGGGGACGTGACCTTCCGCCCGTCGATGGCGATGTGGCCGTGGGTTATGAGTTGCCGCGCCTGGAAAAGGCTTGAGGCCATGCCTCTCCTGTATATGTATGTCTGGAGCCGCCTTTCCAACAGGTCTTCGACGCTCAGTGTGAGAACATCCTCTAGGCGGCCGTTCTCCATCACCAGCCCACGCTTGTAGAGCTTGTTGATTATCTCTCTCTCCCTTCTCTCACGCTCGGCGGCACCGAGGCTGAGGAGGTCCCTGGCTCTGCCTCGCATATGGGACAACTCGGTGTGGGCCTTCCATAGCTCCCGCTTGTTCCTGAGACCGTAAACGCCTATGGTGCGTAGCTCCTCCTCCAGGGCGGCTGCGTCGTATGGTCGCTTGGGGGTGTTGTAGGTCTTGTGCTTCTTCTTGGGGTCTCCCATCTACTTCACTACCTCTGCTGCTCTCTCTGCTGCTGCCTCACCCTGCTGCGGCTGACGCCTACGCTGCGGCCCTTCCTGGCCGTGGTCTTGGTGTGCTGTCCACGCACCTTCAACCCCTGGGCGTGGCGTTCGCCTTTCCAGCTCCGCGTCTCCCTCATAAGGTCTATGTCGTCCTTGACGCTGAGGTCTAGGTCGGATGCCAAGAGGTGAAGGTCGTCCCCCGTCATGGGGTCCTTACGCCTGTTAAGCATCCATTTCGGCAGGCTGACGCTCTCCGGGTCGCTGATGGCTTCCTCCAGCCTCCTAACGTCCGCGTCACCCAGGCTGCCGAGTCTCTCGGTCGCGTCAAGCCCCAACTGCTTTACGATTGCTCGAGCGAGTCGTATGCCCACACCTTTTACCTCGGTGATGGCATAGGGCACCATCTTAGTACCGTCTATGTTGGTGCCGTGGAGCCTGACGATGTAGTTGAATTCTCTGGACACAGTGAGATCTCCCTATCGGTGTAACAGGGCTATGTCGATACATCTTATTAAAAGATTATGTTAAACCCGGGTAGGACGTTCACGGGGTTTTGGGTCAAAACCGGTTAGTTCAGGTTGATGCTTCCGATGGACGTGTCCGCCGAGATGGTTATCCGTGTCTCTTTGGCGTCGTAGCCCGCCGTTTCCCCCTTCTTCTCCCGTGCCTTGTCCACGTCGTATTCCATGTTGGGCAGGTTGACTTCGATGGAGCCGACGCTTGTGTCCAGGTCTACGCTGTACCCTATGTCGGCGTCCGTGGGGAGGGTGAGGTCTATTGAGCCGTTGGTCGTGCTGAACCTGTGTTCGCCTGACGCCGCGCCCAGGGTCATGTCTATTTTGCCGTTGGTGGTGCTGAAGATCGTGGAGGCCGAGGTGACTGTGCCCGTTATCGCCCCGTTGGTGGTTTCAGCGTTTATCGCGGAGGAAGCAACATCCATGAGAGACACGCCGCCGTTTGTGGTGTCGATGAAAAGTTCCTGTAGCGACACCTCTTGGACGGTTATCGCGCCGTTCGTGGTCTGGAGGCGTATCTCGTCGGCCACCCCCGTGGGGATGCGAGCCTCGACGGTGACGGAGTACTTCCTCCACTCAGACGAGGCTATGGGGAAGCCCAGCGATATGCTCTGCGTTGCCCCGGACACGGAGTCTTCTAGGCTGTGCGTGAACCTATCAAGGTTGGCCTCAGCTTCAGCCGTTGTGTCGCCCCGGGCCTTGACCTCGATATCGAACTCGACGTTGTCGCCGGCCCAAGATGAGACCTCGATCCCGCCGTTCACGCTCTCGATCATTAAATCGACGCTCTCCGCCGTGACGAGGGCGTCTAGCGTGAACAACCTCGTCGCCCTATAGGTCCCAAACTCTACGTCGCTGAACTCGTCGGTGATCTCGGTTATTATCCCGAATCCCTGGGTGATGAAAAGTGCCAGAAACAATCCACCGATTAGTCCGCCGAACAGCCCCTGTATGGGTGATCGGCGACGGCCCCGGGAAAGCAGGGCGTTCGCTATGATGCCGGCACCCGCAAGTATGAGTAGGTAACCGATCATGTCCACGTCGGCCGTGACGTACCTGAATACATACCATCCTACACCGAGGCCTAGGAGGAAACCCCCGAAGCCCATTCCCTTATCGCTCATCTGGATCACTTATGCATTTCATGGGGGCGTGTAATATATTCCTATCTTGAGATGAGGGCCAGAGTATCTACGTGAAGGGGGGTTTAGGAGATAACGTTCTCTGGGCCCTCAACCGTTGTTCAATTCAATGAATATTTTGTTTTGATGTAACCTTAAAGAGGTGGGAAATGGTTACTTGTTTATCACTGGCTCTCCGTAGGTGAGCAGCGTGATGGTGCTCTTCACGTGATCAAGGCGCCGGACGTTGTTGAACACGACCTCCTTGACGCGGTCCATGGACTCGGCCTCCATCTCGATGATGAGGTCATAGATCCCGTAGAGACTGTATATGTTGGTTATCTCCTTGACGCCCTGAAGGGCATCGATTATAGAGGCTTCCTGCCCGAGCTCGGCGTTCAGAAGAACATAGGCCTTCATCTTAACCATGAAACCAGTGCCTACATATAGTATATCTATTTTTTGAAAAAACGGTTAGAACTCGCCCTTGACCAAGTAGAAGAAGAGGCCAGAGAGCACGGCGAGCAACACGAACACCTGGAAAGCGAACCTGTAGCTACCGGTGACGTCGAACACGTAGCCCGCGAACACGGGGCCCACCACGTTACCGATCATGCGGAAGGGAGCCATGACGCCTGATATGGTCGCGAAGCGTTCACGGCCGAAGAGCTCGCCCCTGAAGGCCATGAGCAGAGGTATTGCACCGCCGTAGGCCAGGCCATAGATCACCAGGAACGCGTAGACGTGGACCATGTTCGAGGCGTAGGCGAAAATGAAGACGCCCAGGGCCTGGATCAACATGACTGTCGTCAACAGCAGTCGCTTGTTGAAGAAATCGCCGAGGATGCCGAATATTATTCGGCCGGGGATGCTTATGAGTATCATGAGGCCAAGTAGGTCGGCCGCCTTCTCCTCTGCGATGCCTATGGTGATGAGGTGAGGTATCTGGTGGAGGACGAGGGAGCCTAGGAGGAAGGTACGGAACGACTCCGCGAGGAGGAGCCTGACGAATATGGGGGACTTCAAGGCATCTCTTACGGACGCGGTCTTCTCCGGGGCCACGTGACAAGACGCCTCGTGCTCCGGTGAGCCGGGGCTACGGGGGTCTCCATCGGGCAACAGCCCAAGGTCCTCGGGCTTGTTGCGGAACACGAGTGTGAAGGGCAGGCCGGCGACCAAGAAGGCCAGGCCGCAGTAGATGGCGGTCGTCCTCCAGCCGCTTACAGCTATGGACTTCGCCAGCAGGGGAACGATGAGGGCGCCGCCGAGGCCCGCGGCGAGGGCGTAGACGCCCATGGCCCTGCTGCGTATCCTCTTGAACCAGTGTGTTATCATGCTGGTCATGGCGTGGGTGAACCCCGTGTTGTAGCCGACGCTGAGGAGGCCGCCGTATACTAGGTAGAGCATCAGGACGCTGTCCACGTAGAGCATCGCTATGAAGCCGAGGCCCGTCATGATTACTCCGAGGACTAGAAGCCTGCGGGCCCCGTATTTGTCTACCAGATAACCAACCACTGGGCCTTCTACGCCGCCTTCCAGCCTGGAGAGGCTTACGGCCCCCGATGTCACGGCGCTGCTCCACCCGAACTCCCTCTGTATCGGGGTGTAGAACACGCTGAACCCGTAGAAATATATCCCCGACGCCATGCCGTGTAGCAGGAAGGTTCCCAAGAGAATCCAGTATCCGTAAAAGATGCCGTTAAGCCTCTCTCTTAGCCCCAAATAGACGCCTTCCTTTAATCCCTATCACGGTGTCCACACTCTATATAGGGTTAACCGGTTCGATCAGCCAGCGTCTTAAGCCAGTTTCCCAGCGACTCGACTTCTTCCAAGGAGAGCCCGGCAACCCGCGCCCTAAGGGTGGCGGCGGGGAGCATCGAATCTGCGATTAATGACTCCGCCTGCCTCTTGGTGTCACACATCCCGGCCCGTATAAGCGCCTCCCTCACGGCGTTCCTGGAGAGCTTGTCTCCCTGCCTGAAAACCTGCTTCAGCGCCTCATCCGCCGCCGTGGATGAAGCCACTGGGACGAGGGACATGATGCAGGTATCGGCCCTCGGCTCAGGCAGGTACGCTGACCGAGGCACCTCCAATTGGACCCTAACTTCGTAGAAAAGCTGTGCCTGATAGGAAAGCTTAGAGTAACCCGGACTCCCCGCCTCGGCTTCAAGTATATCGGCGAAGCCCCTCGGCACTATGAGGGCCACCGACCCCACCTCCATCCTGAACAACCTCTGGAGGAAAGCCTCGCATATCATGTAGGGAAGGTTTGAGACCACCCTATCGCATCTGGGCAGCCTCACGTGCAGGGCGTCCCCGAGGACGACGCCAAACCCGGGGCGGCCTCCGAAGCGCTCCCTGAGGATGGGGAGGAACTTGGGGTTCTTCTCAACGCAGACGACGGCCTCCGCGCGTCGGAGCAGCCCCTCAGTTATGTTCCCGACGCCGGAGCCCACCTCGACGACCGTGTCGCCGCCGGCCACTCCGGAGACGTCTATGAGCCGGGCAATGACTTCCTCGTCAACGAGCTGCTGCTCGTCCAAGGAGGGGTCCAGCTCGACGCCATGTATCGATAATAACTCCCGGGTCCTCTCTCTGAGCATGGCCGACGCCTATAGGAGGTAGCGGGGCTCCCCCTTGATGGACGCTATGAGCTTCGCCGCCGCGTCGACCTCCTCGTCTGCTCCTTCAACCAGTATCCTGACGGAGCCCTCTGCTCCGGCTATGCCTCCCGCCGAGTACAGGTACGCGTCCACCCCAGCCAGCAGGGCCATGGCCTCTATCTCCGTGACTATGGTGCCGGTGATGGGCCACAGTCGGGGACCCTCGTAGTCCTCCTCCGAGGCGAGGAGGTGGAGCTCGTTGATGTCCTCGTAGGTCAGCTTCTCAAGGCCGACGGGGATCACCAGCTGTATCTGTTTGCCTATGATGTGGCCTATGGTGTTGCCTATGGTGGAGCCATCCGATCCGCCTATGAGTATCCCCGCCACGTAGTCGTCGTAGTTCAGGGCGTTGGCCCCCTTGATGTATATGTCGCCCTTCTTCATGTCCTGGACGGCGTTGACCCTGTCGTACTTGGGGTCAAGCTTACCTTCTACGAAGACGGCGTCGGGTATCTTCTCCCCCTGTGGCTCGGGGCTCCTCTCGGGCTCGTCCGGCGTCGTTATTCCGCTCCTGTAGCAGCGTTTATCGATCCTCCTGCCCCAGAGCTCCTCCAAGACGTAGGCGTTGGTTGTGCCTGTGGCGACGACGACGGTGCCCGTCTTCATGGCCCGCTGTACATCGGGGAGGGCGGCCACCGCCTTGGCTATGAGCCTCTTGGACTCGGCCACCGTTAACACGAACTGTCGTTTCATGCTTCTCTTAGGGACGCAGGGGATAATTAAGGTGAATCATAAACCGGATAAGAGCCGCGGGCGTATGGCTAAGCGATGTTTGAGGACGCCCTCAGGCGCGTCGAGAGGAACCTCAGCGACATGCGAAAGGGCTTAGAGGACCCGGCGGCCACACAGGAGAAGCTGCACGAGTCGCTGCTGGACGACTATGTGAAGACCGAGTACGGCCAACTGCACGACTCGTTTCCAGTGGCAGGGTACAGCGACCTTGAGCCATGGATCGAGCGCGTGATGGATGGAGACTACCCGGCGCTTCTATCTGAGGAGCCCATCACGTGGGCCATGACGAGGGGGACTACGGGGGAAAGCAAGATGATCCCGGTGACGCCCCGGCATCTGGACCACATCGTTAGGGGCGGCTCCAGGGCGGTGCTTAACCACGCGATGACTGGGGGAGGGCTGGAGGTCCTCGCCGGCGGAGTGCTGAATCTCCAGTTCCCCAGCAACGTAAGGTCTATGACCGTGGGCGGCGAGGAGAAGGTGTATGGCCATAGTTCGGGCACATACGCTAGGCTTAACCCCATGATGGCCGGTCTGCGGCTCGTCCCCCGGCAGGAGGAGATCGACGCCCTGGACACAGACCTATCCAAGGAAGGGTGGGAGGCCAGGTTCGAATACATCTACCGGGAGGCCAAGGACGCCGATATAGTGACGGTCATGGGCGTCGCCCCCGTGCAGACGGGTTTCGCCCAGTACCTTGAGAGGCGGCACAGTGTGGTGCCCCGTGACCTCTGGAGCCTGAACGTGATCTTCAGCACCAGCGTCCCGAAGATCCAGACCAGGTACGCTCCCTGGCTGAGGCGGCTCTACGGCGACTGCCTTGTGGTGGAGATGTACACCGCCACCGAGGGGGCCTTCGGCCAGCAGGTGGACGCCTTACCCTACTGGGTGCCCAACTACGATCTATACTACTTTGAGGTGAGAACCAGACAGGGAGTCAAGATGCTGTACGAGATGAGCCGCAGAGAGTGGGGGCGGCTGATAGTCTCTACCCCGCTGTTCCCTAGGTACGAGATAGGGGACCTAGTCGAGGCCATGGGCAAGAATTACTTCAGGGTGTTCGGAAGGGACAGGCCTCTCACGGTGCTGGAGCATGTGCTCTACAGGGCGGCCTTCGGCTGGGCTCTAGGGTAGAGGGTTCCGGGACCGGTCCATGAAGGCTCTAGCTACAATTACCAGCCCGAAGGCGATCAACAGGAAAGGCCACCATTCATCCAGATCGAAGGCTATGCCTACACCTATGAGGGCGACGAAGCCGCCTCCCACCACGTAGCCGAAGCCTTGCTCGAAGACCCCTGTCTGGCTGTACGCCCAAAGGCCCCTGAATATTATGATGAGTCCGAGGCCCAGCAGGAAGACGCCGCCGAAGTCGGTCCAAGCGAGTAAGCCGGCGTTCTGGAGGAGCAGGCTCAGGCCGAGCCAGATCACCACCATGCCTCCCATCAGGGCGGATTTCTCGTCTCCTTCGTGTTTCTCGTCCTTCTCATCTTTCTCGTCGCGTCTACGGACCGGCCTTATGGGCCTCCTTTTCAGCGGGTAGTTGCAGTTTGGACAGTACTCGTCGTCCTCACTGGTCTCTTGACCACACTTTGGACAGAACGGCATGTTTAACCCTATTTAGATTGATTCGCATGGGTTGTTTATTAAGGGTTACCAGAATATGCCTTGTTCGTGGCCTTTACCAGGCTGTAGAGGCCGGCGCCCATGAACATTAACATGGAGACCGTGAGCCAGCCGAGGCGGTAGCTCAGGGTGGTGTCTCTTATGAAGCCGAGGGTATAGGGGAGTACCAGGGCGCCGAGGGAGGCGAAGGTGTTGTGCACCCCGGAGATGCTGCCCGCCGCCTCGACGCCGAAAACGTCCGGTATTATGGTGAACGAAGGGCTCCTGACGAAGTTGATGAACCAACCCAGCACGAGGACGGCCACGTAAACCCATAGCCCGGTTGGCGTCCCCGCGAAGATCAGCACGTCGATGCCCATAAACACGAAGCTGGCCATCAGGGTGTTTCTCTTCCCGAACCTATCTGATACCGCGCCGCCCATTGGGTTCGCCACCATGCCTGCCACGTTGAAGAAGGAGAGGGCCGTGCTGGTCGCCACGACGCTTAGGCCGTACTCCTCCTTGAGCACCAGGGGGAGCCAAGCGATGTAGGTGTAGTAGCTGCCGAGCCTTATGAACTGGGTCAAGGCGAGCAACCAGAAGTTCTTGTCCCTTAAGGGCAGGTTTGAGAGACTTAGACGCCGCTCATCGGAGCCATCCCTGTCCCTGAGTAGGAGCCACACGGCCACCCCCGAGGCTACGCCTAACGCCCCGGCGGATCTGATGGTGGGCCGCCACCCGGCGTCCAGGCTCAGTAACGGCACCGCCCAGGCTGCGGCGACGAGTCCCACGCTACCGCCGACGTTGAGAACCCCTAGTGCCGTCCCCCGTTCCTCCGAGTTAAACCACGCAGATACGAGGCGGACGCTGGGCACGAAGATGCCTGCGCCTAGGAGGCCGGAGAGAAACCTGGCGGCCATGGCGAAGCCCACGGTGGGGCTCAGACCGAAGAGTATGGTGGAAGCGGAGACGCCGAGGACGCTGAGGGTGATGGTGGGCCTGCTTCCCCTGCTGTCGGCCAACATGCCCCACGGTATCTGGCCCAGCATGTACCCCACGAAGTACGCCGACATCAGCGCCCCGGACTGGGTGTAGCTGAGCCCCATCTCGGCTTTAATGGTCTCCAGGACGTTACTGTAGGAGCTGTTCATGAGGTTCAACGTGGCCAACGCCAGAAAGCCGCCCACGATTATCCTCCCATGTCTCAGCACCCCTGCCCCGGTCAAACACGCATCCTCCACGTAAATTGAAATAACAGCAGCCGTTCCTCCATCGAATAGGGAGTAGGTTGTATAAACTTGATTATAAAAATTGAAAGAGAAGGGGTTTAGATGATGAGCCTGCCCAGCTCGTCCGCCTTAAGCAGGTTCTCCCAGTTGGCGGCGGCCGTCTCCTGTATGTCGGCGATCTCTGCCTCGGTCATGTGGCGGAACCTCGCCTGTGGGCTTAGGTACTCCGTCACCGGCTTCAGCTCCTTGGGCTTGTAGTTCAGCTTGAACTTCTGGCCGTCCATGATCTCGTACAGGGGCCATATGCCGCTCTGGACGCTGGCCCGGGCGACCTCGATGGTCTTGGCGGGGTCGAACCTCCACCCCACCGGGCACGGGCTCTGGACTATGAGCATCCTGAAGCCCTTGATGGTCTTCATGTAGTTGACCTTGGCTATGAGGTCCTCGGGGAAGCCTACGCTGGCGGTGCCCACGTAGGGCACGTAGTGGGCCGCGAAGATGAACGGGATGTTCTTCTTGGGCCTCGGCTTGCCCCTGCTCCTTGGGCCGACGGGGTTGGTGCTGGTCCTGGCGTACTTGGGGGTTGCCCCGCTGCGCTGGTTTCCTGTGTTCATGTATGCCTCGTTGTCCTTGGTGATGACAATTATGTCCTCGTTCCGCTCCGCCGCCGCGCTGAGCCCCTGCATTCCAATGTCGTATGTGCCGCCGTCGCCGTAGAACCCGACTGCCAGGATATCGTCGCGGCCGATGGCCTTCAGCCCGCGACTGGTGCCTGTGAGCTGGGCTCCGCCGCCCTCGAACACCGTGCTGACTCTCGGAGTCTGCGTTACAGAGTCAGGGCAGCAAGGGATCCCGTGCCTGATGACGTTGGGGCCGAGCGCCTTGAAGGCCAGCCTCGCGGCCAGCGCCGCCCCGCATCCCTGGCATGCGCTGCCGGGGGTGATGGTCAGCTCGCTTATCGGTATCTGGGCCCTCGTTATTCTTTCACTCATTCTTCATCTCTCCTCCATCATACCTCTTAAACCCATGTCACCTTCTCCACTTTGCCTCCCTTGGCGGCCTCGAGGATCCTGTCTCCGATCATCTCGAAATCGTGTACCCTTACCTCTTTGCCGCCTAGCCCGGCGTGGAACTGCAGCGTCACAGGCCTGTCGTCTAGATCATATAGCGAGTCTCTCAGCTTGCTGAAGGTGGGGCCTCCTTTCCCTGGGCAGATGCTTCTGTCTACCACGGCGAAGCCGTCGAGCTTCTTGGCCCACTCCTGGAAGTCCTTAACGGGGAAGGGTATGAAGCTCCTCAGCTTGATGAGGCCGACCTTCTTGCCCTCCTTCTGCATCTTGTCTACGGCTGCCTTGCATGTGCCGGCGATGGTGCCCATGGCGATTATGGCGCACTCGGCGTCCTCCATCCTGTAGGGCTCGATCATGCCGTTGCCGTAGCGTCTGCCGAAGGTCTTCTCGAAGCTGTCCATGGTCTCCTTGAGGACGTCCTCGATCTTCAGCACGGCCTCGTGGTGGGTCTTCCACGGCGCCTGCGGGTCGCCGCCGCCCCAGCCCCTCGCGAAGGTGGATGGATCAACCTCGTCCGGTAGTATGCTTGGCATGGGCTTATAGGGTGGAAGCCATTTATCGACCTCGTCCTGGTCTGGGATCTCGACGGGCTCGGCCGTGTAGCTGAGCACGTATCCGTCGTAGCCGACGGCGATGGGTATCCTCACCCGCTTGTCCTCGGCGACCTTGTAAGCCATGAGGAGGCTGTCCAAGATCTCCTGGGCGTGCTCGACGTACTGGTGGCCCCAGCCGGTCCACTGCTGGCTCATGAGGTCGCTGTGGTCGGGCTGCATTCCCTTGTAGCCCCTGTGGACTACAGCCATGACGACCGGTAGCCTGCTGCTTCCGGTGACCTGCATGGGGTGGTGCATGTAGAGTAGCCCGGGTCCACTGGTGCACGTGAACACCCTGGCGCCCACCCTAGATGCGGCCTGCACGACAACCTGGCTCGTGAGCTCGCCCTCGACGTTGACGAAGTCGAAGTCCCACTCGCCGGCGGCGTACATCTCGCTCAGGTACTGGGTGATGGTCGTCTGGGGTGTGATTGGGAAAGCGCTTGCCACCTGAACCTTGGCTAGCTTCACAGCCGTGGCGGCGGCCTTGTTTCCTACCATAACTTCATACGACATTTTCTATGCCTCCACTCTCACCATCTCTATGGCGTCTACTGGACACTCGTTGGCACAGAGCCCGCATCCTTTACACGCCTCGTACCTTATCCAGGGCTTGTTCTTCTCCTCGTCCCACTGTATGGCGGTTTCGGGGCAGAAGATCCAGCAGGTCTTGCAGCCGATGCACTTGTCCTCGTCTATCTCAGGCGTGAACACGCGCCAGCTGGACACGTCCTTGAGTACACCATAGCCGCCGACGTGGATGTCCACCTTCTGCTCGGGAGCATCCTTGACCACCGCCTGGATGGGCCCCTTTACCTCATCGTAGCTCCGCTTGACGGCGGCGATGTTCATGTCGCCTAGCCTGCCGGGGAAGTACTTCTTGATGGCTTTATCGATGGACTCGACCTTTAGTAGCCCCGTGACCTTGGCGAATGCGCCGAGTATGGCTGTGTTGGTGATGGGTCTGCCGAGAGTCTCTAGGGCGATCGTCGTGGCGTCCACCGTTGCGACTTTGAAGTCTCCTCCCAGCTTAACCTCCTCGGGAGGATAAGCCGTGTTCAACAGAACTATGCCGCCGGGTTTGAGGTTGTCTACGACCGCCTGCTGCTTTGCGATGAGGGGGTCGAGGACTATGCTGATGTCCGGGTTGTGGACGAGCTCCCTCTCCCTGACGCGCACGTCGTCGATCCTGACGAAGGCGGTCAGCGGCGCACCGCGCCTCTCCGTGCCATACATAGGAATGGCCTGAGAGTACTTGCCTTCCTCGTAGGCAGCAGTGGCGATGATCCTTGAAGCGGTCACCGCTCCTTGGCCGCCCCTGCCGTGTAACCTTATTTCGATCAATGTATTCCCTCTACGTGAATCGTTACTCTAACCCATATCGATTATTAAGAATAACGATTTCACATGAAACGATTGACGCCTGCATTTAAAGTGTTCTAAGATCGTCGCGGGAACAATAAATAATCTATTTACGTTGTTTTATCTCTCAAATCTACGATACATTTAGGTTAGCTGTCTAACCTTTTTATTACGCGGCATACTAAAGTGTTGAACTAGTCATGATGGCTGAACGGGAACGGGGCTTCCGCAAGATGCTTGAGAAGAGCATCGTCGAGAACATCAAGATCGAGCACCAAGTAGTACTCAAGGGACAGTACCAGAAAGCCTACGACTTGCTACGTGACAGCCTGGACACCGGGATAACGCCGTGCCTCGTGGGCCCCCCCGGCGTCGGCAAGAGCCTCATAGCGAGGAAGGTGGCGGAGGACACGGAGAGAAGCTTCCACGAGGTCTTCTTCGACGAGAACGTCACCCCCAGCAGGCTCATAGGGGCCTTCGACCCGGCGCTGGTGGTCAGGAACGGCCGGAACATAAGCAGCTTCGAGCCCGGGCCGTTAATCAGGGCCATGGTGGAGGGCGGCCTCTTCGTCGCCCAGGAGCTCAACAGGGCCACGGAGTTCTGCCAGAACAGCCTCATAAGCCCCCTGGAGGAGCGGCACTACCACCTGTTCCCCCTAGGCATGGTTAAGGCTCACGAGAACTTCGCGTTCGTTGCCACCCAGAACCCTATAGAGACCGCCGGAACTTATAGACTCAGCAAGGTCCTGGTGGACAGGGTGGGCTGCTGGATCAGGCTTGGCTACCCGACCCGGGAGACCGAGATGATGATAATCATGGAGAACACACCCGCGTTTAGCCTCCCCACAAGCGCATTGGAGAAGATATACGACATCGTGGACGAGACGAGGCACACGCCGTCCCTAGAGGTCCCGGCCTCGCCCCGGTCAGGCATCTTCCTCACCAGGCTCGTGAACCGTTACCTGGGCAGGTTCGAGAGCGAGAACGCCGCCATCAAGTTCTTCGCGCCGGCGGTGCTCGGCAAAGAGATGCGGGTCAGGGACGAGGGCAAGACCGTGTCCATGGTCGTCGACGAGATAGTCGAGAGGAGACTCGCATAGGTGTCCGACGACGCGTACATGAGGTACCCCTTCAGGTACGCGCATTATTTCATACCCGAGTTCATCACCCGGATGCGTGTGAGCCGCGACTGCGACGCCAAGCCCAGCCCCAGGCAGGGCATCAACATGGGCAGGCTCCTGTTGCCGCCTTACCTGAGGCAGGGCTACCTAGGGTTCAACGATCTCCTTAACGCGGCGGTGGTGACCTCCAACGTTGAGTGTCAGCAAGCCGCGGAGAAGATAGCTGCGGAGATACTCGTCAACCTCGACCACGAGGAGCGTGAGCCCGAGATCGACTTCACCGGCGAGGACTTCATGAGCCTCCTCTCCCAGAAGATGCAGGAGGAGGTCTACGTGACGCCCCACGGGATAGGGCAGGAGAACGACTTCGCCGCCGCCCACAACAGCACCGTGGACCAGTTCGACAGCTTCCAGAACAAGCCGGACATAGGCGTCGGGCCGGGTGAGGACGAGATCGTCAAGGCCGGCGTGAAGGCCATGAAGAAGACCGATAGCGAGGAGACGCGTAAGATACTGGCGGAGCTGCTGAAGGAGAAGCTGCTGAAGCTAGGCCGGGAGTTTGAGAGGAAGGAGGACTGGGCTAGGAACAGGAGCATCACGCCGTTCCAGCAGGGGGAGGATCCTAACCTCATAGACGAGGAGCGGAGCCTCGAGAACATACTGGATCTGGGTCGCGGCGTGGATGAGATCAGGTACGACGACTTCATGATGAGGCGGCCCGACAGGCAGAAGCGGACGATCATATACATTCTCGACATAAGCAACACCATGTTCTACGATCTGGAGGGCATCAACAGCATAAGCTACAGCGTCCTCAGCATGGTGCCCCTGATGTGGGGGCTACGCCGCGAGAAGTACGGGATCTGCCTCTACGAGTCCAACAGCCACATAGTGAAGGACCTATACGAGGAGCTCAACGTGACCCCGGTGC
>CAZGZR010000008.1:0-61235 GCA_964529745.1 uncultured Candidatus Bathyarchaeia archaeon | reverse complement strand
GTCTTCGACGGCGTAGACGCCTGCGTGGGCCACCACCCCGCCAGCTTCAACGGCGCCAGGCTGAAGAGCGGCAACGCCATGAACAGCGTCAAGTTCGAGTTCTACGGGGTTGCCAGCCACGCCGCGGGTAGCCCCGAGATGGGGGTAAGCGCCATGGACGCGGTGGAGCTCATGAACATAGGCGTCAACTACATGCGGGAGCACGTGGTCCAGGAGACCCGGATCCACTACGTGGTGGAGGACGGCGGCCACGAGCCCAACGTCGTGCCTCCCTACGCGAGGAGCTGGTACTACGTCCGCGCACCGGAGCGGGAACTCGTAGACATGTACTACCAGAAGCTCCTGGACATCGCCGACGGCGCCGACAAGATGGTGGGCACCACCCACAAGGTGACGTTCCTCAGCGGCGTCCACAACGGCATGGAGAACAGGGTCCTCGCAGAGACCGCCATCGCCAACATGAGGCTCATCGGCGCCCCAACGTACACCGAGGAAGAGGAGGCGTTCGCCGCGGAGCTCGCCAAGAGCATCCCACGTGAGAAGAAGAAGATAGGGCTCATGAGGAGCAGCCTCCCCGACGCCATGGATCTGATGGACGTGAACCTGGACAACCGGATTTATGACCCCGTGGGCGAGGGTGAGAAAGGCGGCGGAAGCAGCGACGTGGCGGACGTGGCCTGGAACATGCCTACGGTCCAGTTCAGGACTGTCTACACCATCGTGGGCGCCCCTGGGCACAGCTGGCAGAACGTCGCCAGCAACGGCACGAGCATCGGCAGCAAGGGCACCGTGTTCGCGTCCAAGGTTATGGCGGCCACGGTGATAGATCTGCTGACCGATAAGAAGCTTCTTCAATCCGCCAAAGACGAGTGGGCGAGGCAGATGGAGGGACGGGTGTATAAGAGCCCATTGCCCCCGGACCTGAAGCCGCCGCTGGACCAGCTCAAGAAGCAGAGCCACTGACCACAGGCTTCGATGGTGTTTTAATCCACCATCCTCCAATCATTTCTGATAAAAGTTGCCTAAGCTAAGGATCAGCTGGGCCGAGTACGAGCGGCGACTAGGCGTCCTCCGTGAGCACATGGCGGAGGAGGGCTTCGACGCCTACCTCGTCACCAGCGGGGTGAGCATCTTCTACTTCAGCCACTTCTACCACATGGTGACGGAGCGCCCCGCCGCGCTACTGGTGGAGCCCGACGGGAAGCCCATCTTCATGGGGCCCCTGCTGGAGGCCGACCACCTCCGCCACCAGACTTCCCTCGTAGGCGAGTGCCTAACCTACCTGGACTACCCCGGCGAGAAGCACACCATGGAACGGTTCGCCGAGTGGATCGGGGAGAAAGGCCTCGGTAGGGCCAAGATTGGCACCGACAACCCCGCGGGCGCGGGCGGAGCCATGGGCTACACTGGGAAGCCCCTCAACGAGCTGCTCCCCGACGCCGAACTCGTCAAGGATAGCCAGTTCGTATGGGGGATGAGGCTTCTGAAGACGGAGGAGGAGCTGGCGCTCATCAGGGAGTCGGCGGAGTGGGGCAACCTCGCCCACTCGTACCTCCAGGAGTACACCAGGCCGGGGCTCTACGACGTCGAAGTACGTCTCATGGCTTGCCTCGAGGCCACCAGCGCCATGAAGAAGACGTACGGAGCAGAGTACGAGAGCGTCAAAGGCAGGTTCGTCTCCGCGGGCTTCAGGGGCCAGGTAGGCTGGAAGTCGGCCATGCCCCACAGCATCGACACAAACAGGCCCATTAAGGAGGGCGACGTCCTCGTCACGGGCGCCAGCGCCGACGTGGGCGGCTACGGCAGCGAGCTGGAGCGCACCATGATCGTGGGCAAGCCCACGGAGAAGCAGGAGAAGCTGTTTAAGGTCATGTGCAGGGCCCAGGAGGCCGCCGCCGAGGCGTTGAAGCCGGGTAACACCTGCGCCGACGTGGACAAGGCCGCCAATGAGGTGTTAAAGGACGCCGGCTACTGGGGGCTGGTGCGACACCACACCGGCCACGGCATCGGGCTGGAGGGCCACGAGCCACCGTACCTGGACCAGGGGAACCCGCAGCCGTTGCAGCCGGGGATGGTGGTGAGCATCGAGCCCGGCATCTACGAGCTGGGCTACGCCGGGTTCAGACACAGCGACACCCTCGCTGTCACCGAGGACGGCTGCGAGTGGATCACCTACTACCCCCGGGACCTTGAGAGCCTGACCATCCTCTAATTTTTTAGATTACCTAGGTCGAGAGCCGTTTCTTCAGTTCAGCTACTTCCTCTCTGCTTCTGTGCCTCGGCCAGTCCTCTGACGATAGTATTCGCATGGTGGAGACGGCCCCGATGGCGATGTCGTCCTGGAGGTGGCGGAGGCTGATCTTATCCACGGTATCGTACACCGTGTGCCTCACCGTCTTCAACAAGGGCAGCCGACCCGGCTCCCTGTAGTCGAGGATGCTCCCCGTCGGGATTCCTAGCTCGTGGAAGGCTCTGCTGTCGCCCGGCCCCATCCTCTGGTCGAACGGTATGGGGAGTCCTAGGTCGTCCCTCATCCTAGCGTAGAATGGCTCCAGCTCGGGCCAGTGGTCGACGGTGACCATCTGGTGCTCGGGGCCTCCGTTGCAGTCTAGCTGGTAAGTGAACAGCATGTCGCTCATCTCGTCGGCGTGGCGCTCAGCGTAGTCTCTGCTTCCCCAGTACCCGAACTCCTCGGCCGAGAAGCAGACTACCCGGGCATCACCCATGAGCTCGTCGCCTACTTGGTCCAGTATCCTGCCCATCTCGGTCACCGCCATGCAGGCGGCGCCGCAGTCGAACGCGGCCTGCGCTATCTCGTGCCCGTCGTAGTGGCCGCCTAGGAGGACGTAGTTGTCGCCTCCACTGCCCTTCACGTCGCCGCAGACGTTCCACGACTCCCGTTCAAACACCTCGCAGCTGGTCCGGAGCTCCACGGCTATGCTTTCCCTCCTGTCGATGAGCCTCCGGAGCATCAGCCCGTCCTCGTGTTTCACCGAGACGGCCGGCACCAGCTGGGGCACGACGCCTGTGGGCGGCCCCATCATGGGGAACGGGTGCATCCACACAAACCCCACGGCCCCCGCCTCCACACAGTCCCTCAGGGGCAGCCTGTTAGTGCCCAGCACTATCTTACCCTCGACGTTCAGCGACTCGAGATCGGAGGCCGTCTCCACAGCGACAAGCTCCCCCTCCGCCGAGCCGCTGGGAGTCATCGGCAGCGTCAGTGTCGGCACGTTCTTAGGCGTCGGTCCTCGGACCTTGAGGCTGGACTCGCCGACCTCGCAGCCCTGGAACTTGAAGGGCTCCAAGTGAGGATCGACGAGGCCGTACTCCTCGTAGACGCCCAGTATGTACTCGGCTGCCTCCCGGTTCTCCTCGGTGCCCGCGAACCTGCCACCGTACTCGTCGCATAGGGTCGTAAGGTTCTCCAGGGGACGGGTGCTGGTGTACGCCTCCCCTATGACCTTCTTCTCCGCCTCGTTCAGCATGGTATCGATCACGGTTTATGGGGATATGACGCTTCCCATCGCCGCAGACGGGCCGCGATAATCTTTTTAACAAACCGGTTTCCCTTTGACTCGAATTGCAGCCGCTCCGGGAGATCATCGAACTGTTGCTGGAGAAGGAGGAGCCCACGAGGGACGACGTGGAGCACGCCAAGTTTCAGGTGACCAGAAAATATAATCTAGGAAGGATACCGGGCAACTCGGAACTCATCAGGCTGCTCACCGAGGACGAGCGGGAGAAGCTCATACCCGTGCTGAGGCGGAAGGCGACCAGAGCCCTCAGCGGCGTCAACGTCGTGGCTGTGATGACCAAGCCCGTGGCTTGCCCCCATGGCAGGTGCGCCTACTGCCCGGGCGGCCCAGAAGCCGGCAGCCCACAGAGCTACACAGGCCACGAGCCAGCCGCCATGAGGGGCATCCAGAACAGCTACGACCCTTACGGCCAGGTCAGGAGCAGGGTGGAGCAGCTCGAGGCCATCGGGCACACCGTGGACAAGGTGGACCTCATAGTCATGGGCGGCACATTCCCCGCCGCCCCCAGGAGCTACCGGGAGTGGTTCATGAAGGGCTGCCTCGACGCCATGACGGGGGCGGAGTCCCGTTCGCTGGGGGAGGCGAAGCGGCTCGCCGAGACGGCCCCCATAAGGAACGTCGGGATAACCGTGGAGACCCGTCCAGACTGCCTCGCCGAGGACGACGTTGACGAAATGCTCGACCTAGGCGTCACCCGAGTAGAGGTGGGCGTCCAGAACGTCTACGACGACATCTACAGACTCGTCGAAAGAGGCCACACGGTCCGGGACGTGGTGGAGGGCACCCGCCGCCTCAAGGACTCGGCCCTCAAGGTCTGCTACCATATGATGCCAGGCCTACCGGGCTCCAGCGTGGAGCGTGACCTCGAAGGCTTCAGGCGGATATTCACCGACCCGCGTTTCATGCCAGACATGCTGAAGATATACCCCACCCTCGTGGTCAAGGGAACCAAGCTCTACGAGTGGTGGAGACGCGGCGACTACGAGCCCCTCACCACGGAGCAGGCGGTGGAGCTTGTAGCAAATGTGAAAGAGATGGTGCCTCCTTGGGTCCGCATAATGAGGGTTCAGCGAGACATACCCCTCCACCAGATCGAGGCAGGCGTCGACAAGAGCAACCTCAGGCAGCTGGCCCAGAGGAGGATGCGGGAACGCGGCTCAGTGTGCCGCTGCATAAGGTGCAGGGAGGCGGGCCACCGCTCCAGGGAGGGCGTGGAGCCTGAGAGCCTGGGGCTTGTGCGCCACACCTACGAGGCGTCCGGGGGCGAGGAGACGTTCATCGGCGTCGAGGACACAGAGAACGATGTACTCGTGGGCTTCGTCAGGCTACGAATGCCGTCTGAACACGTCTTTCGCCCGGAGATCACGTCGTCCACGGGGCTCGTCCGCGAGCTCCACGTCTATGGCGGGATGACGCCCGTCGGGCTAGAGGGATACGACTGGCAGCACATGGGCTGGGGCGAGGCGTTGATGGAGGAGGCCGAGCGCGTCGCAGCGGAGGAGTACGGTATGACCCGCATGGTGGTGATGAGCGCCCTCGGCACCAAGGAGTACTACGGAAAACTCGGCTACGAGAGGGAAGGCCCCTACGTCTCCAAGCCTCTATGAGAACCGTTTTTATCCGCGAGGCGCCCAATACTGTTGATCGCCGACTTGTACATAGTAGTATACCACTACAAGATACCCATCGACAAGACCATAGAGTACTTCAAGCTGGAGAAGAAGGCCATAGAGGTGTACATGGTGAACGGCTGCGTGAAGGTGGAGATATACAGGGACGCCGAGGACCCCCAGAGGTGGATGGAGATCAACAGGTTCCGCGACAGGGAGCACTATCAGCGGGTGGCCTCCACCCTCGACGATGACCCGAGGATAAGCCAGCTCTTCGAGGAGTTTAAGGAGCTGCTCGGCGACGCGGAGTACGAGCCGAACAAGAAAGAATACTTCCACATGATCTAATCTAGGCCCAGGACGTCCCTGATCTCGGTCCAGGCACACTGAAAGAGCCCTCTTCCGCAGGCGGGGTTGTCCGAGCAGCAACCCTTGTTAAACAAGAGGTAGAAGGCTAAACCTGTCATGGCTGCGACTATTTTTATGGCGGCTATCATCCCATTCAACGTGTTTAGTCCACACGCCGATGTTATTTACTCTCCTCAAACACTTTACTGCAAACCAACTATTCAAGCTGAATCCACAGTACCGTTTTTAGGGTGAAACCAAGCCAATCACGGTCGTCTGGTTTGCGTGACCACGCCAATTTTTAAGCCGATGCGCTGTTACGTTCTCTGGTTTACATGAGCGAGGACAAGCTTACCGGGTACCGCGGAGAACTGCGTTCGGCCCTCGAGAAGGTGGGGGCCGAAATAGGCGACAGACTTGAGGTGACCGTCGGTAACCAGAAGTACACGGGGAGCTTGATGCCTCGCGTCGAGAGCTACGACGACTGGCACCTCATAATCAAGCTCAGGTCCGGGTACAACATAGGCCTCGCCCACGGCGAAGCCATGAAGATAAGGAAGGTGGGCGTGGCGGAGAAGCCCGAGTTCAGGCCCCCGCCCCTCCCCGAGGCCGAGCCAGGTCTGCCTAGGGTGAGCATCGTAAGCACCGGCGGCACCATAGCCAGCAGGGTGGACTACGTCACGGGCGGCGTCGTCTCGGCGATGACCAGCCGCGACCTGCTGGGCATAGTGCCCGAGCTGGTGGAGGTGGCCGACGTGGACGCCGACATCCTCTACAGCGTGTTCAGCGAGGACCTCACCCACAGGGAGTGGGAGGGCATGGCCGAGCGGGTATACGACAAAATCAGGGG
The DNA here is from genome assembly GCA_964529745.1 of uncultured Candidatus Bathyarchaeia archaeon. Lineage (GTDB taxonomy): Archaea > Thermoproteota > Bathyarchaeia > TCS64 > TCS64 > RBG-16-57-9. The sequence goes on along the minus strand of CAZGZR010000008.1, from coordinate 54,888 downwards.
TGGCGCCGACGGAGTGATTATCACCCACGGCACCGACACCATGGGCTATAGCAGCGCCGCCCTCAGCTTCGCGATCCAAGATCTCCCGGTGCCAGTGATCTTCGTCGGCAGCCAACGCAGCAGCGATAGGCCCAGCAGCGACAACGCCACCAACCTCATAGGCGGCGTCTACACGGCGGCGTACGCCCCTTTCGCCGAGGTGGTGGTGGGGCTCCACGAGACCACGTCGGACGACAGCATCGTATACCTCAGGGGCACCAAGGTCAGGAAATGCCACACCAGCGCCAGGTACGCGTTCCAGCCCGTGAACGACTGGCCCATCGCCCGCTACATCGACGACAGGCTGGAGATGATCAACGACAGATACAGGCAACGTCAGCAAAGCGAGCCCCGGCTGCTGAACACCTTCAGTGACAAGGTATCCCTGGTCAAGTTCCACCCCGACTTCAACCCGGCGCTCCTCGATTGGCTAATAGATGACGGCGTCAGGGGCATCGTCATCGAGGCGACGGGCCTCGGCCAGGTATGCAAGGACCTGTGGCCTGCCATAGATCGGGCTAGGAAGGAGGGCGTCATCGTGGGGATAACGAGCCAGTGCATCTGGGGCCGCGTCCACCTCAACGTCTACAGCCACGGCCGCGAGCTGGTGGACAGGGGCGCCGTGCCTCTAGAGGACATGCACCCGGAGACGGCGTACGTGAAGCTTAAATGGTGTCTCGGTCAGACCGACGACGCCGAGGAGGCTAAAAAGCTGCTCCTCACGGACCTCGTGGGAGAGTTCAACCCGCGGACGCCCTACCTGGAGGGGGCACACTGATGGACTACGAGAAGCTGGGGCTAACCGTCGGAATCGAGATCCATCAGGAGCTGGCCACCCGGCACAAGCTGTTCTGCGCTTGCCCGCCCAGGCTCAGCGACGACGAGCCCGACTACACGTTCACGCGGAGGCTCAGGCCAAGCCAGAGCGAGCTGGGCGAGGTGGACCCCGCGGCGCTCTTCGAGTTCCTCAAAGGAAAGACCATCATATACCAGGGGAACCACGACACCAACTGCCTCGTCGAGATGGACGAGGAGCCGCCGGGCCCCCTCGACCCGGAGGCCATGGACATCTCCCTCACGTTCTCGCTCATGACCGGAGGCGTGCCCGTGGACGAGGTCCAAGTGATGAGGAAGACAGTCGTAGACGGCAGCAACACCGGCGGGTTCCAGAGGACCAGCGTCGTCAGCCTCGGGGGGGCCGTGGAGGTCGAAGGCAGACAGTACCACCTGGAGCAGGTGGCGGTGGAGGAGGACGCCGCCAGGAAGATATCCGAAGAGGGGGATATCATAACTTACCGCTTGGACCGGCTGGGCATCCCCCTCATAGAGATAACGACGGCCCCCGAGATGCATACACCTGAGGAGGTGTATGAGGTGGCCGCCCGGATAGGGGCGATCCTAAGGACAACGGGGAGGGTCCGCAGGGGGCTGGGAACCATCAGGCAGGATGTCAACGTTAGTATACGCGGCGGCGCCATAATCGAGATCAAGGGGGTCCAGGACCTGAACCTGATGCCGACCATAGTAGAGTACGAGGCCCAGCGGCAGGCAACGCTCATCGAGATAGCCGAGGAGCTGAAGAGGAGAGGCGCCACGCCGGAGTCTCTCAGACGGGAACCGGTGGACGTATCGGAGGTCTTCAAGGACACCGGTTCCCGGATACTCGGCTCAGCATTGAAGAGAGGCGGCAAAGTCATGGCCGTCAAGCTCCCCGGGTTCGGCGGCCTGACCGGCCGGGATCTCTGTCCCGAAAGAAGGCTGGGCACCGAGTTGAGCGACCACGCAAAGTTCGGCGGCGGCGTCAAAGGCATTTTCCACACGGACGAGCTGCCCGGCTACAGCATAACGGCCGAGGAGGTGCAAGCTCTCAAAGAGAAAATGATCGCGGGGGAAGCAGACGCCATAGTCATCGTCGCCGACGGGGAGAGCAGATGCGTCGCCGCCCTGGATGCAGTGGTGAACCGCGCGGAGCAGGCCATCCACGGGGTGCCAGAGGAGACGCGGTCCGCGAACCCCGATGGAACGACCCGTTACACTAGGCCGAGGCCAGGCGCCGCCCGCATGTACCCAGAGACAGACGTCAAGCCTGTGAAGATCACACCCGAGAAGCTGGAGAAGCTAAAAGCTGCGCTACCCGAGATGCCTGAGGATAGGCTCAGACGGTTCATGGAGGACTACTCCCTCAACGAGAAGCTGGCGACCCAGGTGCTGGACTCCGATTACACCGGGCTGTTCGAGGAGCTCGCCCGCGAGGGGCACTCGACGACGCTTCTGGCGGTGACCCTTACTGAAGACCTTACAAGGCTTAGACGCGACGGGGTGCCCGTCGAGGGACTCACAGACGAGGCCCTACGGGATGCTTTCACCCTGGTCAAGAGGGAGGAAGCGACAAAGGAGTCCCTTCCCGATTTGCTGGCGTGGCTCGCGGAGAACCGGGGCAAGAAGGCGGAGGAAGCCGTCTCCGCCCTGGGCCTCGGCATGATGACCGCCGAGGAGCTAGCCGAGCTGGTCAACAGCATCGTCGATGAGAAGGCCGATCTGGTGGCCGAGCGAGGCATGAGGGCCATGGGCCCGTTGATGGGCGTCATCATGAGCCAGGTGCGTGGGAGAGCAAAGCCTCAGGAGGTCCAGAGGCTGCTGCAGTCGGCCCTCAAGGCCAGACAGGGCTAACCCCAATAAGTATTATATTCGGTCTTAGAGACTATTACGCTGTCAGAGTAGACGTGGTTTTATGCCTGAGCCCGCCTTCCGCCTAAAGGTACGCATCGGTGAAATGGAGGTGGAGCTAGGCGGAGAGAGGGAGGCCGTCCTAGAGACCCTGGAGGATCTGGACTTCATCGTAGACAAGGTATCATCGGCCTTTAACGCCGAACTGCCCACAGGGAGACGTGCCCAGAAGAAGGAAGAGAAAGAGAGCAAGGTGAAGAAGTTCCCAAACATCGAACGTACGAGCCAGTGCAGCGAGGCCGTGGAGAGCCTGCTCGCGACGGATTGGGGCATGAAGCCGAGGGCCATAGGCGAGCTCAGGGAGGCGATGGAGGCCAACGCCATTTTCTTCCCCAAGACAACCCTCAGCGGTGTACTGGTGTGGATGGTTAAGAAGGGAACCCTCCGCAGGTGGAAGGACAAGAAGCGAGGCTACCAGTACGTCCTCAACAAGCAGGAGGAAGAGTGATGCCGAGGCTCAGGGTCACAATCGAGACCTGTTACGGGGCCATCGAGGTGAGCGGCGAGTCCCCGGAGGAGGTGCTGGAAGGCCTCGGCTGGCTCACAAGCGAATACATGTCACGGATCAACGAGATAGCCTCAGAAGCCACCGCCGATGAGGGAAACAGCCTGAAAGGAATAGTGAGGATCGACGACGAAGGCCCGACCATAGTCTCACGTGAAGACCTGTCCCACTACGAGGCCATAGGGCTCGTCCTCTACGCGATGGAAGACCATGAAGCCACCAGTAAAGAGCTCAGGGAGCGGCTGGCGTCCAGCGGCAAAAAGGTTACCATAGCGGCGAGGCTCAACGAGATGAGAAAACGTGGCCAAGTCTTCAAGCCGGACAGCAAGGAAAGCCTGCACAAGCTCACGGCCAACGGCGTGAAATGGATCGAGGAAGACGTGCTGCGGCGCATCCGCGACACGGATTAGCTACTTTGCTCTCTCCTCGTAGTCTTGGTAGAGTTCGATGGTCACCATGAGGAGGGAGAGCAGTATCTTCCTGCTGTCGCACATGTAGGTGCCCTCCCTGAACATGTTGCGCTGTATCAGCCCTTTGTCTAGCAGCTTGGCCACAGCCCTCTCCGTGGCTTTGTTTGTGAGCTCCAGCTCATTTGCGAGTTCCTTCACGGTCAGCGTCTTACCAGTTTCCAGAAGATGATAGAACACCGTAGACTGGCTAGGCGCCCTCTGCAGGTTCAAAAGGTTATCGGTAAGCTCCTTCAGCTGCCCCATCCGTTCCTCAGACATGTCTTTCACATCATTTTTACTTAACCGCACTTAAAGGGAGTTGCTCTAACTTGGGTTAACCACTTTTTATGTCTTCACCACACGAAAAGACAGGAGAGGCGTGTGAAAGTGGACGGAAAACCGGTTAACCCCTGAACAACTTCATCAGCACGTCGTAGGACGTGGTGGACGCAACGTAGCCCTCGCTCGTGTTCTCCACGAGCCCAGTCTGTTTGAGCTCGGCGAGCCTGGCCCTTACGCTGCTGCTGTTCTCCCCCAGCGCTCTCGATATATCGATGGGCTTCATGGGGCGGTCCTTGAAGGTGAGGTAGACGAGGACCCTGAAAGCCAGGGTCTCGGGGTCAAGCTCCTTAAGCGCCTTCTCCATACCTACTCCTCAAAGTACCTCACAAGCAGCTCCTTGAGTATGGGACCCATCTTGTACCTGTAAACCCCCCGGCTAACCCGCTCTACCAACTCCTTGTTGTTGAGGTTGAACAGCGCTATGTTCACGGCGTTTACGGTTATACCCAGCTTCCCGGCTATGTCCTGCGAGGTCATGGGCTCACCATTCTCGACGAGGCAGAGGAAGACCTCCCTCTGGCTTTCCGCCCTCCTCAGCCCCTCAAGCTCCTCTGAACCCACTCGCTGGCCCTCCCCGGACTCTACTCAGTAGATGAGTACAAATTTGAGACGATGTCCGTGAAGGGAACACGGGACTTGTAACTCCCGTCGTCGAGCTGATCCACGTATCCCTTATCCAGAAGCGTCCTCAGGGCGGGTCTTACGCTCCCCGGAGATATCTGCGTCTCCTCCGAGATGTCCACCGGGTTGGACCGTCCCCTGAAGGCCAGGTATGTGAGGACCTTGAACTGGACGGTCTTCGGGGAGACGTCTCTCAGGACCTCTTCGAATAGGTCGGTCACCTGCTTGCGGCCTCCTCCAGGGCCTCCACCCTCTCGATGAGATCGAGGAGGATGCCTGGTACGCTCGGCGCGTAGGTTCCGCGGCTCGGGCGATCGAGGAATCCATCCTCGGCGAGCTTGGCGAAAGCAGCCTTGACTGAGTTGTATTTGGCGTCCAGCTTCACAGCCATTTCGCTCGGCCCTAGCGCCGGGTTCCTCAGGAATTCCTTGAAAATCGTGTCCTTCAGGCTTTGTTTCGATGACATTTCACTGGTTGACATGTTTGTTTCAGTGTTCTTATTAACTTTACTTTTGGGGTTGGGCTGTATATGCATTTATTTTGATCGATACCCGAGCGAATAAATTTCTTCCTTTATATATAGAATGGCTTTTATCGGAAATTACGCACATAGAGATCATAAGCTTAATATATCAAGGAAAAAAAGTGTTGTACGCAGACGATTTTCAAGGAACGTGTGTTGAAGGTGCTCGCGTACAATGAGAAAAGCCAGCTAAATACCGCCATGGATAAGCGGGCACCACCGAACCTCAGCCTAAGCCTGAGGAACCTCCTGCTCACGGAGATAACCAGCGACATACTGGAGGAGGGTCCCCACATCAAGGAGCTGGCGTCTAGGATACGTGCCGAGGACACTTTCTACACACTCAGGAAGAGGGAGGCATACAGGAGGGTGGTGGGCGTGGACGCGGGGAGCCAGATCATACCCCTAGCTTCGAGGCGGTACGCAGTCATAGGAGCCATGATGTACTCGCTCCACGACGGCAGCCGATATTTCCTAGCGCCCGAGTCCCTCTCCCAGCCGTACAGCCTAGTCGGGGACAGGTTCCCGAGCACGGTGAACCTGCGCCGCGAGGCGAAGCTATACGAGACGGCCACGAGGTTTCTGGATGAACACGGTGGCCCTGAGCTGCTGCTCATAGATGGGCCCCTCGCCTTCAGCAACATGTGGAGCAACGCAGGCCGCGAGAAAGACAGGAGACGGCTCATCGAAGCGGTGAAGGGGCTGTTGAAGAAATGCAGGCGGCTTGGGGTCGTCACAGCGGGGATCGTGAAACGACCAAGCGCACGGTATATGGTGCACTACCTTGGGCTCCAGGATGAAACCGATCTATCCGACAGCTTCCTCATGCTCCACGCCCTTGAGCCGGGCCAGAGGACGGACATATTCTCTCCCAGGACCGCGATGAGGATGGCGTCCGGGGGGTCGGGCTTCATGGACGCCGTGGAGGAGCCCATCTACTCGTTCTACGCCCGCCTGACCGGGGAGTGGAGCATCCCACCCATCCGCATAGACCTCCCCGCCTATTGCCTCAGCGGGATCGACGACGTGGCCGACTACTGCTACTCCACGAGCCTGTACAACGGCGTCCCCCTCGCCATAGTGAAGGCCGACGAGGCGGTAAAGGTGACCCGGAGGTTCATCAGCGACGTCTACAGCGAGATAGTCACCAGGGTGGGGAGGGAGGTCGGGGAGGTCTCGCAGCTGGCGCCGTACTGGGGTGAGGGAGAATGGATGGGAGCCTGAGGGTCGGCCACACCTACAGCCCAACGGGCGAGTACGGCATCAACGAGATTACAATACTGCTGCTCCGAGGCTACGAGCTCGCCAAGGGGGACCTCGTCTACGTAGAGCACCCCAAGAACGGCTGCCCAGTGGTCTACCAGGTCACCCGGGTCTACCCCCATAAGCGGGTCAGGGAGTACGAGGAGGCTCTGCTGAGGGACGGCCGCGTCGTCACCGACTTCGAGGACAGCACCCTCCACGCCCAGGCGTACCAGTGGGGCTGGATGGACGACGGAGGCAGCCTGAGGCCCCTCAGGTATCCCCTGCCCCCGAACACGCCGGTCTACGTCGCCGAGAGGGAGATAGTCGCCCAGTTCACGAAGCCCAACGGCGACTGGAAGCTCCTCCTGGGGTCGGACCCCAGCACGGACCTGGACGTGGAGCTGGGCCTCTACAGCCTCATCAGGCAGAGCTGCCTCATCTGCGGCGCCGTGGGTACGGGAAAGACCACGACTGCCGTATCCATGGTGGCGAGGGCGGCGTCGGCGGAGCCACCCGTCCGTTTCTTCGTAGTGGACAAGGATGGAGAGTACAGCAGCCTAGCCGAGCAGCTGGGGGCCGACAAGGTGCTCAAGGTGCCCTGGAGCAGGTTCTTCCAGCCGGGCGACGTGCCGTGGGAGGATTACATAGGCGAGTTCGGGTGGCAGAAGACTTGGTGGAACGCCAAGATACTGGTGCACGCGTTGAAGATACTCTACGCGCAGGCGGCGCCCGTCACCAAGATAAACCTCAGGCAGGCCATCGGCTGGGTGAAGCCCGACAAGCTGGGCTTCAACAAGAAGGACGAGGAGTTCGAGAGCTACAGGCAGCAGGTGGTGAACGCCGTCTCGGGCAGCAAGTTGATACCCGACGGCGACATGGAGCCCCTGGACCCCGTGGACCTGTTGAAGGACCGCCACGTTGTGCTGATGGACCTCAGCCAGGGCAGGGACACGTGGAGCCAGAAGCACCTGGTAGTCGCCCAGGTCCTCAGAAGGATATTCGGCGAGGCCCTAGAGAACAGGGGGTTCGGGTGCATCGTGGTGCTAGAGGAGGCCATGTACTACGCGCCCCAGCGGGGCGTCTTCGAGATAGGCGAGAAGGACAGCAGGGGCAAGCTGCTGGGCGTCGTCAAGGAGATCGCCACCAACGGCGGCCGCAACGGCGTCGGGCTTTGGATAGTAACCCAGAGGCTGAGCACCGTGGAGAAGACGGTAGTCACCCAGTGCGCCAACAACGTCATATGCCACGGCCTCGAAGACGTGGACAAGGCCAGAATAGCAGAGATCATGGGTAGCCAGTTCTCCGAGCTCATAGGAGACCTGCCCCCCGGAGAGGCCATCGTCAAGGGAACCGCCCTCAAGTGCAGGTTCCCCATATGGGTCAAGGTGCTGCCCGAGCTCTACCCCGCCTCCAGCCTCAGCACCCCCATAAGCCGCTTCATACGCATGGAGACGGCGGGAAGCGAGGCGCCGCCATCAGACGACTAACATATATCCCCGCGCGGCTAGATCATGAGACGGTCGCCATGTCCCACAGGCTGTACCCGGGTAGGCCCATCGTCGGGGTAGGCGTACTCATAGAGGAGGACGGGCGTTACCTGCTCGTCAAGAGGGCGGCGGAACCGGACGCCGGCCTATGGTCCATACCCGGCGGCCTCATAGAGGTGGGGGAGAGGGCGGCGGACGCCGCCGCCCGGGAGGCGCTGGAGGAGACGGGGCTCACCGTCGAGATATTGAGCAGGCTCGACGTGGTGGACAAGATAGTCCGAGACTCCGGCGGGGACGTGAGATACCACTTCATAATAATAGACTTCCACGCGAGGCCGCTGAGTGGGGAGATGAGGGCCATGGACGACGCCCTGGACGCGGTGTGGGTGACGCCCGAGGAGTTCACCGAGTACGAGCTTACCCCCACGCTGGTGGAGCTCCTGAAACGCATGGGGCTCTACCTCGAATCTTAGAGCTTTGGGCGCTTCACCTTCTCCCTGAGGAACTCCTCTACTTCCTTCATCCTTTGGAGGGCGTCTATGGTTCTGGGGTTCATGTAGGAAAGCCTGCCGTTCTCCATTATGAGGTAGATAACCAGATTCTTGTCCACCTGGGCCACCTTCCGCTGGTCCGGGCTCTCGTAGAGGTCGTAGACGGTGCCGAGGCTGGACGTCATCTCGCCTATCTTCTTCCAGCTATCCAGGTCGGGTATCTTCTCCACGGCCATAGCGTCCCCCAGGGTTTGTGTCGGGTGACTCTTATTTTATGATTATATATCATGGCTCCATCTTCGGTGGCTCCGCTCGTTGAACTCGTTATTATTATAAGATGAATGGGTACTCACCTCTATTGTGAGACATATGGTAAGTGCGTCAAGCTTCAAAGGAAAGAGCTTCATATCCATGAGGGACTACGGCCGCGACGAGATCGATTTCATCCTGGGCGTCGCGGACGAGATGATGCCCCTGGAAGCAGAGGGCACGGACATGGCTAAGGGCAAGATCCTTGGCGCCTTGTTCTTCGAGCCCAGCACCAGGACGAGGCTCAGCTTCGAGTCAGCCATGCTCAGGCTCGGCGGCGGCGTCACAGGCTTCGCCGACCCCGGCGTAAGCAGCGTAAAGAAGGGCGAGACCATGGAGGACACCATCAGGACGGTGGAGAACTACGTGGACGTCATCGCCATGAGGCACCCCGACGAGTGGAGCAGCAGGAAGGCAGCCGCCGTAGCCAGCATCCCCATCCTCAACGGCGGCTCAGGCCCGTGGGAGCACCCCACGCAGGCCGTGCTGGACATGCACTGCATAAAGCACGCCAAGGGCTCCATCGACGGGCTCACGGTCGGTCTCTGCGGGGACCTGCTGTACGGCCGCACCGTCCACAGCCTCATGATAGGGCTCAGCAACTACGACGTCAAGCTCAGGCTCATCAGCCCCAAGCAGCTGGCCATGCGCGACGACGTAATCAAAGACACGAAGGGTAAGGTGGAGTGGGAGGCGACCGATGATCTGGCCAAGGTGATCGGCGACCTTGACTTGCTCTACGCGACCCGCATCCAGAAGGAGAGATTCCCCAGCGAGGCCGAGTACAAGAAGTTCGCCGACACCTACGTGATCGACAACAAGATGATGGCTAAAGCCAAGAAAGGTATGGTGCTCATGCATCCTCTGCCGAGGGTCAACGAGATCGCCTCAGAGGTGGACGCCCACCCAGGTGCACTGTACTTCAAGCAGGTGCACCACGGCATCTGGGCCAGGATGGCAATAATAGCGCTGGCGCTGGGGGTCTACTAGCCCCTATCGAACAGGCGTTTAAGCCTGTCCCACCTATCTACTTTCTCGTTGTTTTTCCCGGGCGGCTTCATGTTGTAGGCCTGTGGTATCCTGTAGAAGTATATCTTGTGGCTCCCCACCTGGTAGTACCCTTGATCGTGCTTGGCGGTGACCCAATCCACTATCGGGAAGTCGTGGCTCACGATGCGGGCGCCGCTCCGGAGCTCGTCGTGGAACTTTGGCCTGAGCTTCGCGTTACCGGACGTCGTCAGGTAGAGGGTGACCACGGAAGCCCCAGAAAGGTTCTCCTCGAAGAAGTTGCCCTCGATGACCTTTATCCTGCCGTTGAGGCCCTTGTCCTCGATCTTGAGTCTGGTGGACTCCACCATCCGGGGGTTGAGCTCGAAGCCTACGGCGCGGGAGATGTCGAACTCCTCGACGGCCGTGAAAAGTATCCTGCCGTCGCCGCAGCCTAGATCATACAGCACGTCGCTTGGGCCAACCTCGGCTATTATCAGCATCTGGCGAACCACATTAAGTGGGGTCGGGACGTAGGGTGCGACGCTCTCTGTTCCGTTTCCCCAGCCTAGGCTGTTGTGCCAGCCGCTTATGCGGCTGTCGTAGTCATCCGGTTCGCCTCTGCGTCCACCCATCACCCATTCCTCTGTCATGCTCATCTAAAACATTAACGCGGAAACCATCACCCGAAATAACGTTTTTACACTACAGTTCACCTGATCTATCCGTTCAACATGGCCGCCATTGACGCGCTGTTAAGTAACGCATGGGTGATTCTCCTCATCTTCACGTTCCTCACACCGAGGCTGCAGCAGACAATGCTACAGAATGCCCGTTCATCCGCTCTCAGGAATCTGGGTAAGAAGAGAGGAACCAACGTCATCAGCCTCATACACAGACAGGAGACCATCAGCCTCTTCGGGCTTCCCATATCCAGGTACTTGGACATCGAAGATAGCGAGGACCTCCTCAGGGTCATAAGGATGACGCCGGACGACCAGCCAATAGACTTCATCATCCACACCCCGGGGGGTATAGCCCTTGCGGCGACGCAGGTGGCGTTCGCCCTCAAGGAGCACGGGGGCAAGACCACGGTAATGGTGCCCCACTACGCCATGAGCGGCGGCACTCTCATCGCGCTGGCGGCCGACGAGATACTGATGGACCCCCACGCCGTCCTGGGGCCCGTGGACCCCCAGATAGGAACCCAGAAAGGCACCTACTCCGCGTCGAGCATACTCAAGGTCGTGGAGCGCAAGAAGACCGACAAGACAGACGACGAGACCCTGTACCTGGCCGAGGAGGGGGGAAAGGCAATCAGCCAGATGAAGGACACCGTCAGGAAGCTCATAGGAGACAAGTATCCACCTGAGAGGGTGGATGAGATCATCGAGGACCTGGTGACGGGTAAGTACACCCACGACTTCCCCATAACGGCCGAGGTGGTCTGCGAGCTGCTGGGCCAGTGCGCCAGGAACGAGCTCCCCAGGGAGGTGTATCAGCTCATGAACCTCTACAAGATGGGGCAGCAGCAGAGAAGGCCATCCGTCGAGTACGTCCCCCTGACTCCCCGGACCAGGCAGAGAACTGCAGGCTAGGGTTCAACGGCCCGCGAAGCCGTTAAAAACCCGGACCCGGAGATTCTTCACAGATGCGAACATGGACTTTAAGATAGTCGAGCTGAATGTCCCCGAGGGGTGCAACGTCATCCTAGGTCAGAGCCACTTCATCAAGACCGTGGAGGACGTCTACGAGGCACTCGTCTCCTCCTCATCTTCAATCAAGTTCGGACTTGCGTTCTGCGAGTCGAGCGGCGAATGCCTCATAAGACACGAGGGCAACGACGAAGAGCTCCGTAGGACTGCGATAGAGAACGCGGAGGCGCTGAGCTGCGGCCACAGCTTCAACGTCGTCATGAGGGACGCATATCCCATCAACGTGCTCACGCAGCTCAAGATGGTGCCCGAGGTCTGCAGGATAATCGCGGCCACGGCAAACCCTCTCCAGGTCGTCGTCGCCGAGACCAAGCAGGGCAGAGGCATCATGGGAGTCATCGACGGCTCCAAGAGCAGGGGCGTCGAGGACGAGAAAGGCATCGAGTGGAGGAAGGGGATTCTCAGGAAGTTCCGGTACAAGACCTAGCCGAGCAGCTTCCTCAGGAGCTCAGGAAGCCGGTCGATGGGGTAGTCCCCTGGGACCTCCCTAATCAAACCCTTGTCACGGTATCTCTCCAGCAGGGGCCGAGTCTTCTCCCTGTAAACCTCCAGCCTGTTCCTGATCACGTTGGGTAGGTCGTCGTCGCGAAGAACCAGCTCTGAGCTGCATTTGTCGCATACCCCCTCCTTCATAGGGGGCTTGGATGCGAGGTGGTAGACCTCTCCGCAGCCGGGGCAGCTTCGCCTGTTGCTCAGCCTCTCGACGATGGCCTCGTCGTCCAGGTTCACGTGGATGACATAGTCCAGCTTCAGGCCGTGCTCCTCAAGGAAACGGTCTAGGAACTCTGCCTGCGGAGTGCTCCGCGGGAACCCGTCGAGTATGAAGCCGTTCTCAAGATCCGACTTACCCAGCCGCTCGCCTACGACGCCGTTCACTATCTCGTCGGGGACGAGCTCGCCGCGGGACATGTAGCCATCCGCGATCCTGCCGTACTCGGTTCCATTCGCCACGGCCTCCCTCAGCATGTCGCCGGTGGTTATCACGGGTACGTCGTAGAGCTCCGATATTATGTGTGCCTGGGTGCCTTTCCCGCTGCCCGGTGGTCCCAACATGACTATCCTGAGTGAGCGACTCATATGAATCCGGTGAGGTACACCGTCAGGTGCATTAAAGATTTACTGTACGATATTCAATATGTCAGGCATGGAGCCTTACAGGGAGTTCAGCGCGCTGGGGTGGGTCCTCATCGTCCTCGGCATTCTTTTCGTCGCCATGCCGTACCTTGCCAGGGCCGTGCCCAGCGTAGAGAGGCTGCCGTGGTACGTCCTTTGGGTCTACAGGAGGGACGGCTTCTACTTCGCGACGAGCCCGCTCCTGATACTCCTCTCGTTGCTGTCATTCGCGTGGAGCTACTTTAGACGGTGAAGGGTAGCCATTTATACGGGGCCCGGGACCAATAGGCTGAGATGGTTAGGCGCAGGGTCATACTCGTCGTGCGAGATGGGTGGGGGTACACGGAGGAGACCGCCGGGAACGCGGCGTACATCGCGGAGACGCCCAACAACGATAGATACATGGAGGAGTACCCGTGGACGCTGCTAAAGTGCACCGGCAACGCCGTCGGCCTGCCCGAGGGCACGCAGGGCGGCAGCGAGCCAGGGCACCTAACCATGGGCGCCGGGAGGGTCGTGTGGCAGCCCCTTGAGGAGATAAACCGGAGCATCAGAGACGGAAGCTTCTACAAGAAACAGCCGTTCCTCGACGCCATACGGCGCTGCCGTGAGACGGGGGGGAAGCTCCACCTCGCCGGGCTTCTCAGCGACCAAGGAATCCACGGCACAACCAGCCACCTGTATGCCCTGCTTGAGCTGGCGAGACGTGAAGGGTTCGAGAGGGTCTACGTCCACTGTTTCCTGGACGGGAGGGACGTGCCGGAGAGAAGCGCCGCAGGATTCCTGGAGGAGACCCTCGTCGTCATGAACGAGAAGGGCGTCGGCCGCATCGCGTCTATGGTGGGCAGGTACTACGCCATGGACAGGGACACCAACTGGGGCAGAACCCAGAAGGCCTACGATCTACTGACGCTCGGCGAGGGCAGGAAAGAGAGAGATCCCTTCGAGGCGCTGGAGCACGTCTACTCCGAGGATCCAGAGCTCACCGACTACTACGTTGAGCCCATAGTGTTAACGCTGGAAGATGGGTCGCCGATAGCGACCGTAGACGACGGCGACGCCTTCATCTTCTGGAACTTTCGTAGCGATAGGGCGAGGCAATTAACCTACGCGCTAATAGAGGAAGATTTCAGTGGGTTCAGTCGCAGGAAGGTGCCCGACGTCTTCTTTGTCTGTATGAGCGTCTACGACCAGAACCTGGATCTGCCCGTGGCGTTCACGCAGAATCAGGTCAAGAACAACCTGGGACAGGTGCTGAGCGCCGCCGGCCTCAGGCAGCTCAGGATAGCCGAGACGGAGAAGTACGCCCACGTGACCTTCTTCTTCAACAGCCAGATCGAGGAGCCCAACCCCGGAGAGGACAGGATACTGGTGCCCAGCCCCAAGGTACCAAGCTACGAGGACAAGCCCGAGATGAGCGCATACGAGATCACCGGCAGGCTAGTCCCTGAGATCGATAGAGACGTCTACGACTTCATACTGGTGAACTACGCCAACGGGGACCTGGTGGGGCACTCCGCGAACCTCGAGGCAGGGGTGAAGGCGTGCGAGGTGGTTGACGAGTGCCTGGGCAGGTTGGTGGACGCGGGACTGGGAATGGGTTACACCGTCTTGGTCACGGGTGACCACGGAAACATAGAGACCATGTTCTACCCGGACGGCTCACCCAACCCGAGCCACGGCTTCAACCCGGTGCCGTTCATCCTCATTAGCGGAGAACAGGGGCTTCGAGGCGTGAAGCTCAGAGGCGGAGAGGGGCTAAGCAGCATCGCCCCCACGATCCTCAAGCTCATGGACATACCCAAACCCCCTGAGATGACCGGCGAACCCCTTCTGTAGCCAGAAGACGTCAACATTCGTAAGTACATTTTGTGAGTCACCTTTAAACAGGCTTCAACGTCCCACGTGTTTGAAGCCTATGATAACCATAGAGGACGACGGCGCCGTCCTGTTCCTGGACCTCGTGGAGACCTCGATCAGGGAGGATAGGCGTATAACGGTCGAGGAGGCCCGGCGCCTCCTCTCAACTCGGTCTATGTCTTTCACCCTCTCCGCTTACGAGAGACTGCTGGGACTCACTAGGGACGACATGGTATCCATGTTGATAAACTTGGGATCGGAGCAGCCGGTCAACACCGAACCTGTGAAGCTCCGGTTCGAGGAGGGTTTCCGTTCATGCTACAGCTTTGAGGCCGTGTCGAGGCTCAGGAAGGCGGTTGATGCAGTCCTCAGCCTAGACTTCGGTGTAGCCGAGCGTAAGGCGTTGAGGTACCTTCCGGCGGGGACGGTCATCGAGAGCACCGTGTACCTGACGGTGGACGCCTTCAACCCGGGGATGGTGCGCCGCGGCGACGTCGGGCGGAGCATCCTCCACGGCCTCGACGATATAAGCATGGACCACATGGCCCACGAGTTCCACCACGCCGGCCTAATGAGCTGCTTGTCCCGGAGGCGGGGGCTCGCGAGGCTTGCGGGGGGCGCCGACACGCCGGAGGAGGTAGCGGCCCAGCTCGTCCTCCACCTCGTTTCCGAGGGGCTCGCCAACCATTACTGCACACCGAACATGGTTAAGGCGGGGGATCACAAGAGCCCCGGGGCCAACGAGAAGATACGCGGCTACGAACGGAACCAGAACGCGATGCTCGAGGAAGCTTGGAGCCTGATAAGAGACTGCCTAGACGGTGAGGAGCCCCTGGAGGAATACAAGGATAGGCTCATGGACATACTCATCGACCGTGAGTCCATCCTCCCCAAGGTCCACTTCATAGGGGAGAGGATCATATCCGTGCTAGAGGAGGACCCCGAGATCGGGTTAAAGGATATAGTCGAGTTATGTCTCCGACCCGAGAACCTTGTTGCTCTATACGCGGGGCCGGCCGCCCGGCAGGGCCTCCCCTGGCTACCAGACAGGTACGCCTTGAAGCTGAATCAGGTAATGGCTGAGATGTGAAAGGGCAGGCTCCTTTCAACGTCCTTCCCGTAAGTGTCTTATTAGACATCAAAATATTGTTGGATATGCCGAAGAATCCGCCTAAATCCAGTTATCTTATGCTTAAACATACTCTAGATATGGCATACGATTCGACGTTCACAGGCTTTTTCTTGCGCTGATAGGCGGAGCCGGATATGATCAAGACGAAGGGGTTCGACACCGGCAATTACCTCTCGGCCTAAATTCGGCAAATCACGTCTCAAGGGATGTGAGATGCACTCCACGCACCTCATGGATTCCGGCTGCGAGAGGCCCCTGAAGCAGCTGGGGCTCCATCACCAACGACGCTAGGCTTCACATAAGGAACAACAGATGAAATTTACTTCACAATTAAAAAATCAGGTAAATTCTCCGATCTAGATAGATTATATGTTTAAAAAACCGATAAAATGGATTGATCGAACGACTACCCACTTATATTTACGTTGCGAATGATTTATACGAAGCCATTGTGTGAAACGCATTATTATCGGCAGGTCACTGAAGTGACGAAGTATGTTTTTGTAACGGGTGGCGTCCTGAGCGGCCTCGGGAAAGGACTAGTCACCTGCAGCGTCGGCAAGATGCTTGAGGTACGCGGATTCAACGTGACGGCCGTGAAGTGTGACCCCTACCTCAACGTAGACGCCGGCACCATGAACCCCTACATCCACGGAGAGGTCTTCGTCCTAGACGACGGCTACGAGGCAGACATGGACCTCGGTACATATGAGAGGTTCTTGAGCGGCGAGTTCACCGAGTTCAACAACATAACAAGCGGCCAGGTATACCAAGAGGTCATCAGGCGGGAGCGCAAGGGCGGGTACCTGGGCCGATGCGTCCAGATCATACCTCACGTCACAGACGAGATCAAGCGCAGGATCAGGCTCGTGTCGGAAAAAAGCAAGGCAGATATAGTCCTCATCGAGTGCGGAGGCACGGTCGGCGACATCGAGGGGCTACCTTTCCTGGAGGCGTTCAGGCAGATGAGGAACGAGGAGAGGAAGGGAGACACCCTGCTCATCCACGTGACCCTGGTGCCTGTGCTCGACGCCGTAGGCGAGCCCAAGACGAAGCCAACGCAGCACAGCGTCAAGGAGCTCAGGGCCATCGGCCTCAACCCCGATATAATCGCCGCCAGGGTAGAGACCGACCGACTGGGGGTCGAGCATAGAAGGAAAATCGCCCTCTACTGCAGCGTCGAGGAGAGAGCCGTGTTCAGCAGCATCGACGTTCCCACGCTCTACGAGTTGCCGCTGGAGCTTGAGGAGCAGGGAATGGGCGAGGTGGTCCGCGAGTACCTGGGTCTGGAAGGCTGCAAGCCTGACTGGACAGAGTGGAGAGCCATGGTGGACAGGTACCGGACGCCCACGGACGTCGTCAAGATCGCTATGTGCGGCAAGTACGCCGAGTTGGCCGACTGCTACGTCAGCGTCAACGAAGCCCTCCGCCACGCCGCGGCCAAGTCGGGCTGCAGGGTGCAGATTGACTGGATCGAGACGGAGTTCTTCGAGGACGACATCAGACGCGCTGAGAACCTCGACGAATACGACGGCGTCCTCGTCCCAGGCGGCTTCGGTCAGCGCGGCGCAGAGGGCAAGATAATAGCCATCAACCACTGCAGGACACAAGACAAGCCGTTCCTCGGCATATGTTATGGGTTCCAGCTGGCGACGGTCGAGTACGCCCGCCACGTGGTGGGCCTCGAAGGGGCGGCGAGCACCGAGTGCGTCCCCGAGACCCCCCACCCGGTGATAGACTTGCTGCCCGGGCAGAAAGGAATCAGCGAGCTCGGGGGAACCATGAGGCTGGGGGCGAACACGGTGATCTTGGAGGAGGGAAGCCTGCCTCACAGGCTCTACGGCTCCACGGAGATAATGGAGCGGCACAGGCACAGGTGGGAGGTGAACCCGGAGTACTGGGATGTGCTGGAGAATGGGGGCGCGGTCTTCCCCGGGTGGAGCAAGGAGAAGAAGCTCAAGGAGGTGCTCTGGCTGCCGGACCACTACTTCTTCTTGGCCACCCAGTTCCACCCCGAGTTCAAGAGCCGCCCATGGGCGCCCAGCCCTCCGTACTATGGGCTGGTGAAGGCGGCGTACGACAAGAAGAAGGGTAGGCCAGAGCCCGAGTTCTAGATTTTCATATAATATAATATCATATTTTAATGATTACTATTTTTAATTTAAAATGAGTTACATAATACATTAAAATGTACAGTACGATTCTATTCATGCCCAATTGGGTTATAAGGGGTAAGAGCTAGCACCTTTCCGTGAAAAAAGGCATGCATGCTGGAAAGGTCTTACCCGACCAATTAAAAAAACAGACATGCTACCTTAAAGTGTTAAGCGACATAAAAATAAATTGTCTGGGTACACTACTTCTGGTATATTATTCTCCCATCAACGATTGTCGTCAGTACCTGTATGTCCTTGATCTCTTCCTCTGGCACCGATAGTATGTCCCTGTCAAGCACTATCATGTCGGCGAGCTTCCCCGGCTCGATGCTGCCCAGCCTGTCCTCCTCCTTGCTTAGGTACGCCCCGTTCCACGTGTAGACCCTCAGCGCGTCCATGACGCCGATGGCCTCCTCGGGCCCCACGACTTGTCCGCTGCTGGATTTACGGGTCACCGCCTCGTATATCTGGACGAAGGGGCTGTAGTAGGTGACTGGGCAGTCGCTGTTTCCGCCAGCTACGATCCCCATCTCCTTCATCGTCCTATGTGGGTGGAGCCACCTGCTCCTCTCCGGGCCGAAGTTCTCTGCGTACTGGTCCCCCAGCCCGTACATGTAGCCGATGCTGCTGCTGGGCGTCACGCCCAGCTCCTTTATCCGGCTCAGCTGCCTCGGCGTGCACAGGCTGTTGTGCTCTAATCTGTGCCTCATGTCCGGCTTCGGATTCCTTCTCTGGGCCTCCTCTATGGCGTCTAGTGCCATGTCGACGCCCCTGTCGCCGATGCTGTGGATGCTTACGCGCAGCCCCGAGTCGTGGGCCTTTGAGACGAGGCGCTTCACCTCATCGGGCTCCGTCATCCACAGGCCCAGGCCCTTGGGGCCCCTGTTCTGGGGCTCGTATACGCAGCAAGTTCCGCCGGCGCCGCTGCCGTCCCCCATGATCTTCACGGTCATTACCCTTAGCCACTCGTCACCGAAGCCGCTCTCGACGCCGGCGAGCTCCAGGGCATCCAGGACGTCGCCCGGCTCGTCCACGTTGACGCTCATCATGAGGTTCATCCTCACCTGCCTGACTCCGTCTTCCAGCAGCTGCTTGTACGCCCTTATCTCGCTCCTGCGGCCGCTGGCGTTGTGGGTGGACGTCACGCCCCACTCGCTGAACTGGTCCACCACCTTCCTGAAGCTCTCCTTAAGCTCAGCCACCGTGTACTCCGGTATGTGGTCCCTCACGAGGCCCGTGGCGTTCTCGTAGAGCAGCCCCGTGTGCAGCTCGTCCCCGTTCCTCTCCAGCTCCCCGCCCAGCGGGTCAGGCGTGTCCTCCCTGACGCCGGCCAACTCAAGCGCGAGGCTGTTCACGAGGGCCTGGTGGCCCGTGTCGGAGACGATGAACACCGGGTTCTCCGGGACCGCCTCATCTAGCTCCCACCGCGTGATGTGCCTCCTCTCCTCGAGCTTGCTGTCGTTGAAGTTGGCCCCCAGCACCCATCTGCCGGGGCCCAGCTCCTCCGCCTTCGCCTTCAGCATACCGAGGATCTCGGGTATGTTCTTGACTGGTGGGGCCCTGCAGTCCACCTCCATGAACCTCGACGCTATGCTCCCCGGGTGCGTGTGGCTGTCGATGATCCCGGGCACAGCGGTTCTTCCCTTGAGGTCGATAACCCTGGTGGGCTCGCCAGCAAGCGCTTTTATCTCCTCGTTGCCGCCCACAGCCACGAACCTCCCGTCCCTGATGGCTACGGCCTCCGCTATCGAGTTCTCCTCGTCAACGGTGATGATCTTACCGTTGAAAAGAACGGTATCAGCACATAGACCCAACGTTAGTCACGTAGAAGATACTGTATCTATTGGATAAAAAACCAGTCAAAGCTTAGAAACCACGCGAGTCCAAGATGAGCCTATCATCGGCGTATCTTCAGGTACACGATGCCCCCGAGCACCGCGAGCACAAAACCGCCGACATAGGTCATTAATTCTATGAGTTCAGCCGCCTGCTCTCCGAAGAAACCTGTTAACTGAGTCCCCAACACAGTGTATGAAATACACAGACCAAGAACGATCATGATCGCGCCGGGAACCATTAGGCTCATCACGAGCCCCTCCTCGGGGACATCCCCGAGAAGCGTCGCCTCGATGACGCTGTCATCGACGAGGTAGGGGAAGGCGTTGGCCACGGCCCTGATGAGGGGAGGCGTTATGAGCACCACGAAGGGAAGCATGGTGACGAACCACCAGATGGTGAGCCCGACGATGAACATCGTTAACCCTCCCACGCCGTACGGGGGCAGGCTGTGTAGGAACAGGTTCATGTAGACGCCGACGTAGAGGACGGCCACCAAGAGGTTCGCGAAGACCAGCGTCACCACGCTGGCGGTGATGAACCTCCCCCACGTGAACTTCTTCCTAACGTACCACCCCATGAGGTAGAACCCTAGGAAGTTGCCCGGCACCGCGGCGATGAGGCTGCCCACGTGGAAACCGCCGTGGTTAACGGAGTCGGCTATGAACGTACCCAACGCGGCGCCCACGCCTGCAGGCCACGGCCCGAAGACCACGGCGAAGAGGCTGGGTATCACCACGGCGGGCCTGAACTGGCCCACACCCCAAGGAGAAACTATGTACGAAGTTATGTAGCAGCCCACGGCGTACAAGACGGCGCATGAGACCGTCGCCGTCAGCTTGACACTTTCCCGCTCGATCTTCATCTACTGCACAGCATCCCTTCACGGCGAGGAGGCTTATAAGAAAACTAACAATTTTTCTGGTAGCCTATAGAATATTTATTGGTGGAATGGTTAGGTGGGGGCTGAAATGCTGGTTGGGCAAATCACCTAACTTCCACGTCGTTACATCCCGAGCCATGTTAAAAGGGTAATTGGTGACCGGATCACCACAAACAACCTGTCTGTACCGGCTCCATAAAAAACAGCTATATTGTATGTAATAGTGCTTCACAGCAGGAAAAAGTGGGATTAGAGCTCCACCAAGCCCACGTTGTCCTTGACCGTGATCTTGGTCCCATAAGGTTCTGAGAGCTTCTTGATGACGCCCAGTATCTTGGCGCCCATCTTCTCGTCCGCGAGCATCGGCCTACCCCTCTGGCTCCTGGGCTTACCTTGACTCAGTTCAATCGGGTATAGCTTTAGTTCCTTGAGCTTGTCTCCCTCGTACTCCATCCTCGGGGTGACGCTCATCCAGTACTTCTCGTCCTCTGTGAACCATTTGTGCACCTGGCGACCCGGCGTGGGTGGCGCCTCCTGCCTGGCGTCGAAGGCCTGGCTAACCTTGCCACTGTATGGGTCCAACTTGTAGCGCTCGTAGAAGTCGGCGGGCATCTTGAACACCGTCTCGTTCTGGAATATGAAGTTGCCCAGGCTGTAGAATATGGGCCTGCCGTCCCTTATCTCGATGCCCCTCATGGCGTGGTGTCCGTGGCCTATGAAGCAGTGGCACCCGGCGTCGATGATGGCCCTGGCGAACTCCTCCATGAACTCTGCGGGCCTCTCCGTGTCGTTGGGCATGCCCTCGTGGGCGTGGAGGCTGAATAGCACCCAGTCCGCCTGCCTAGCGGCGTCCCTTACGGCCTCCAGGTTCCCCTCCATGTCTCCCTTGTGGGGCTTCGTGTGGAGGCCGACATCGTCCCCCGCCATGAACTTTTTGGATAGGAAGTGGTAGCTACCCTCCTCTTGGTAGACCTCGGGTAGGTTGAGCGCACCGTACAACTCTTTGAGCTTCTCGATGGTATCTGGCTTTGCTTCATACCATTCTTCATGGCGTAGTGGGTTAAGCCCCGGCCTACCCTTCATGTCGCGCCGCGCGTCCCCGGCTCTACCGAAGTTGGCGAAGCTGCTGCACGCCGATAGCAACGCCACCCTCCCCCTGCCCGTGTCCATGTACCCGGGCTCCCGCGCCTCCGCCAGGTTCCTCCCCGTTCCTGCGTGGGGTAGCCCCGCCTCCTCCAGGTAGTAGAGGGTGCTGAAGAGGCCGCCGTACATGTAGTCGAGGCTGTGGTTGTTGGCGGTGCTGAACATGTCGAACCCCATTAAGGTCAGCTCGTCTAGGATCCTGGGGGGAGCCCGTGTGTACGTTCCACCGCACTCGGCCGCCGGGTAACAGTCCTCGTCGTAGTCGTGGAGAAGCATCTCCAGGTTCGTGAAGGCCACATCGACGCCCCGGATCACCTCAAGCAGCCTCTCGAACCGCGGCTCAGAGTGAACAGACTGACTGAGGGTGATGAGGGAGTCTCCTGTAGCCACCAGTGATATCTTCTTCAACATCGTCACTGATGGTAATTAGGCTCAAGAATAATATAATTTAATGCTATACTGAAAATGAAACATCCCCGAGTAGAGTCAGTATGTCATCAACAGGATAATCTGTGGATGGTAAATAGGCCTGAAATGATGCCTGCCACCGTTTCCTGAGGTCCCGCCCCAGGCCCCATGACTGTCACTGGACGCCGCCAGAACCTGGGATGTACAGTAAGCACGTTATCCGACTCCCTCGACCTTGTTATCGGGTCTCCGACAGGGATCTCCTCGAAACCTATGCTATACTCGTTGTCATCCAAGTCGCCTTTCCCGAGGTACCAGAGCCTGTTTCCATCCCGTTCTGCGTTCTCAGCCCTGCGACTCATCTCGGCGTCCAGAGACGGGAGCGCCTCCAGAAAATCGTTGATAGACATCTCCTTGAGCTCATCCGACAGTATGCTCTCGACCTTCACCATGTCCCTCTCGACTCCGTTTCCGCATACTCTCCCGAGGATCACAAGCTTCCTGACGAAGTCGTCGCCCCCCAAATCGATGCGAGGATCAGGCTCCGTATAGCTTCTCGGCGGCTTCATCGCCTCACCAAGCGCCATCGAAAGCAGCGCGCCCTCGTTCAGCCTCTGGGAGACGTAGTTCATGGTTCCGCTGAGGCATCCGTTGACCCTTTCGACCCCGTAGACGGCCAGCCTTTTCAATACGTCTGGAAGCTTCAGCCCCGCACCCACGGTAGTCCCATAGTCGAGGACCCGTTTCTGCTCCTCCGCCTTGGATATGAGTTCCACGTATCCATCATAGGGTACCTCAGCAAAGGGAATCTTGTTTGAGGACACGACGTGCGTTGTGTCTAACGCGTCCATGAAGAGGTCATGGGTCTGCGCATCAGTCGCATCGACGAGGACATCCACATCGAGGTCTCTTATGGCCCCCAGCATCCAACCGCCGTTCTCGTGATCGCCTTCGAGGTCCTTTAGACGGCCCCCTGAGCCCTTCAACTCCAAGACCCTGTCAAGATCTGTTTGGCTGAACCCCTCCTCCTTGGCGACGATGCCGCTCCTGTCCGCGAGGGCCACGTATACCATCTCGGGCTTTTCCTTGGTGCGCCTAACGAGTTCGCTTCCTATGGTGCCGACGCCGAGGAGCGCCACTCTCAAGGCAGTCATCTTCGCCGCATCCTACAGGAGCCCCTTGGCTTTCATGAACTCGGCGTTCTGCACGGCCCCGGCCCCGGCACCTTTGCTCAGGTTGTCGCTGGTCACGATGTATGTGAAACCGTTCTCCGCGACGGGGTTCTCCTGGAGCCGCCCCACGAGCGTCACCATGGACCCCTTCGACCTGTGGAGCTTGGGCTGGGGCATGTCCGCCTCGTCGAGGACCAGTATGGGCCGCTCGGCGTTGGTGGGGAGACCCAGTTTCTGAGCCTCAGACCTGAAGCCCTCCAGTGCTTCCCTGACGCCCTCGAGGGTGGCGGGTCGAGCTGTCTCGACATCCACGACCTCTGTATGCACTCTCTCGACGTATACCCTGGTGCAGGTCGCATGCACCTCTATCCCGGCGTCGACGACCCTGCCGTCGACAAGACGCCCGAGTAGCTTGTTCGTCTCCGCCACGACCTTTCCTTCCTCTCCCTCTATCCACGGGTAGACGTTCATTTCAACCATCTTGCGGTAGGGCGAGTCCGCCCGGAGCCCTTTCTCCCCGGCCCCGGAAAGCGACTGCATCGACACCATGCGTACACGCTTCACCCCGAAGGCGTCATGGATGGGCTTAAGCGACATCGCCAGCCCCACAGTGGTGCAGTTGGGCCCCGGTACTACGTAGCCCTCCCAGCCCCTGTTCTTCCTCTGCGACTCAACCAGGTTGATGTGACCGGGGTTCACCTCCGGGATGAGCACCGGGACGTCGTCCTCGTACCTGTACGCGGAGGCCGTGCTGAACACGGGGATGTGCTCGGCGAACCTAGCCTCAGCCTCCTTGGCAACCGAACTAGGCAGGGCGCTGAAGGCGAGGCCGTAGGCGCTCGGGTCCACGTTGCTTATGTTCTGAACCGTCATATCCAAAACATCGTCGCCTGGTGCCTCCTCGAAGAAGACGGCGCCTTCAATCGCGTCCCTGTATTTCTTTTCCGCTGACCTATCGGAGGCCGCGAGGCATGATATCTCGAACCAGGGATGCCCCACCAGGGCTTCCACGATGTTCTGACCGGCTGCGCCGGTCGATCCCAACACACATGCTTTCATCTTATCCATTCAATCCACTCTTCCGAAAAACTCCATGTATAGTGCGGCGACGGCCCTCGGGATCTCCGCGTCGTCCACAGCGAAGCGGATTATGTTCTCGCTGTTGGGCTGTGTCACCTGCTCTATGTTAACTCCATTCCTGGCGACGCTGCCTGTTATTCGGCTGAAAAGTCCTCTGACGCCTCGCATGCCTGAGCCGATCACGCTGAAGGTGCCCTTCCTGCCTTCCAGGGGAGTCGCCTCCAAGACCGCGTCAAGCTCCATGAGAGTCTTGAGGGCGCGGGAGGCGTCGGCCTTCGGCATCAGGAACGATACCTGGTATCCAGAGGTCGACATGTACCGGACGTCGACGCCCTCCCTCGAAAACGCATCGAAGACGCTTGCATGCACCTCGGTGGGCGTCAGCGACTGGATGGGAAGAAACTTCAATCCGTAGAGGTCACGCTGGAAGCTGATGACCTTAGGTCTTCCGAGGCTGTCCGCGACATGGTTACCCTCCTCGGGGCCTATGATGGTTCCCTCGTCTTCCGGTCTGAGTATGTTCTTGATCTGGAAGCGGATGTTTCTCCCCATCAGCGGATTCAGCACCTTGTAGTGCGCCACCTTGGTCCTCTCCTCGCGGAGCAGCTCTGAAGCCTCTACGTATGTCAGGTAGGGGACGACTTGCGGAGGCGGCGCGTCGCCGAGGATTTTCCTGGTCTCCGGGTCGTCTCTCATCACCTCCATGAACTTGGGGTCCAGGGTCATGACGCCGTCCGTGTCCGTGTACTTCACGACCCTGCTAGCCTTCACGCAGTAGCCTAGGCAGGCGGCCGTGTCGTCTGAGCCCCCCCGCCCAAGGATGGTAACCCTGCCCTCGCTGCTCCTGCCGGAGAACCCGGAGACGATCGGCACCCCGCCCTCCTCCAAGCAGGGGATAAGCGTCTCCTCTACCCTCTCGCAGGTCTTCTCAAGGTCGACTGACGCGTCGCTGAGATTGTCGTCGGTGACGAGCAGCTCTTCCCCGTAGAAGCAGCTGCTCTCGACCCCCCTCACCTTAAGATGCTGCGACAGTACCCGGGACGAGAAGTTCTCGCCCCTCGACACGGTGTATGCGTAGACCGAGCCGTTCAGCTCCCCTGAGGAGTTGATGTAGGATATGACGTGCTCCAGCTTCTCCAACTCGTCGGAAAGCTCGGATGGATCTCCACCCGAAGGCGCGGCGCTCAGGTGCCAGCTACTCAGATCCTGCATCAAAGGCCCGAGGTCGCCCTCTAAGCCGCCCTCGTTGAGGGCTTTTATTATCCGGTCGGTCACGCCTTTCATCGCTGAGACGACGCAGATGGGCAACCGGGACTGCTCCAGCTCCTCTGCGATAATGTCAGCTGCCTTATCGAAATCATCGTGGCTCCTGAGGATGGAGCCGCCGAACTTCAGCACTTCAACTTCTATGTTTCACACAACCTCGATCAATGATTCTCTCTTTGGCTAGCCGAAGGCTCTCTCGATGCACTTCAGATCCGCTTTGACTACCTTCGGTGGGTTAGGGAAGCTGGGCCTCAAGGCTTCCATAGAGCCTGTGTGGTAGCTTATCGTAGCCTCGGGATCCTTGAGGAGGTGCCCCGTCAGGATGCAGACCACTTCCTCGTTTCGGTCGATCTCTCCGGCCTCGTGTAGCTTCTTGGCTCCGGCCACCGAGGCCGCCGACGCGGGCTCACAACCTACGCCGGAGGCGTCCACGACGGCTTTTGCGTCCATTATCTCGGAGTCTGAGACGACTTCTACGACGCCATCCGTCTCCCTTATGGTGTTCAAGGCCTTCACCCAGCTGACCGGGTTACCTATCTTGATGGCGGAGGCCACGGTGTCGGGCTTCACGGCCTCCAGGTGGTTGAGCTTGCCTCTCCAGAGCCTGTAGAAGGGGCTCGCGCCCTCGGCCTGTATGGAGGCGATCCGAGGCGTCTCCTCGATGAGGCCCAGCTGCCTCAGCTCCCGCAGGGCCTTACCGAAGGCGGCCGTGTTGCCCAGGTTCCCCGCAGGGACCACGATCCAGTCCGGCGGCTCCCAGTTTCGCTGCTGCAGCAACTCGAAGACGATGCTTTTCTGGCCCTCTACCCTCCACGGGTTCAGGCTGTTGAGGATGTAGAAGCCCAGCTCCGAGCTGCTCTCCTTCACTATCCTCATGGCGTCGTCGAAGTTGCCTGTCACCTGGATCACGTTGGCGCCGTACGCCAGCGCTTGGGCCAGCTTGCCGTAGGCGATCTCTCCCTCGGGGATGAACACGACTGCCTTGAGGCCCGCCTGCGCCGTGTACGCAGCCATGGAGGCGCTGGTGTTACCTGTAGAGGCGCACGCTACTACTCTCGCCCCGCTTCTCACAGCCTCCGAGACCGCGACGGTCATGCCCCGGTCCTTGAAGCTGCCCGTGGGGTTCTCCCCCTCGTGCTTCAGTTGCAGGTTCATCACGCCAGCGTACCTGGAGACCCCAGCACGTCTGTAGAGGTTGGTGTTTCCCTCCGGACGGGTGACTATGCTGCCCATCCCTATTCGGGGGTGGATGAGCTCCTTGTATCTCCAGACGCCGCTACTATATGGGCCATCCCTGTAGCTCAGCCTGCTATCGAAGTCCTCTAAAGACGACTCCGGGAACTCGTGGACGACCTCCAGGGTCCCCCCGCAGCCGCAGGTGAACCCGTTGAGGGCGTCGATGGATCTGCCGCATCTCACGCAGCGATACTTCACCCTGATATCACCCTAGCTCCCACGTTGCTCGGCGTCGTCTGGTATACGCGTGTCTTGATGGAACTGAACGCGTCCACCATGGCCCCCGCGATCTCTTTGACCCGCTCACCCACTGCGAACACCGAGGGCCCGCCCCCGGAGATGCTGCACCCGTAGGCTCCCGCGTCCAGCGCCGCCTGCTTCACCTCCCAGAACCGTGGGATCATGGAGGCCCGGTGAGGCTCCACGAGGCTGTCGCAGATGCTCCTCCCGAACAGAACTGGGTCGCCGAGGGCCACTCCCGCCGTCATACGGGTCGCGTACCCTATGTTACGCACCGCGTCCCTCAGGGCAACCTTCTCTGGGAGAAGCTCCCGTGCTCTACGGGTCTTGTTCTCTATGTGGATATCGGGAACAGCCACGACTATCCCTACGCTGGGGGCGTCGAGCCTCACCACATCGCAGTCGTCCCCGACTAACACGTAGCCTCCGAGGATGGACGCTGCCACGTTGTCTGCGTGGGGGGCGCCCGCGACGGCCCCCTCTCCATGGGCGGCTAGCCTGACAAGCTCTCTCACGCTGAGGCCCAGGCCGAGCAGCTGGTTGACGGCTATAGCCGTTGCGGAGGCCGATGCTCCGGAGGAGCCCATCCCCTTCCCGGGGGGCACGCCCTTCCTGATCTCCGCCTTTAAACCGTGGGGTACGTCGTATCTTTCTTTAACCAGCTGGAGCACAGCCCCCGAGCTGTTGATTTCCGGGTTCACCGGAATGCCTTCTGCGCCGACTCCATTGATAGATAGCCTGACCTCTGGTTCATCGATCCTCTCCAGCAGTACAGTGTCGCCTATGCTTTCGAGGGCTACGCCGATGACGTCAAAACCAGGGCCGAGGTTAGCTATGGAGCCAGGCGAGTAAACACGAACCTGTTTTACAGTCACCTGTCACCCTTATTCACCTTGACTTCCTTTTCAATGAGCCGCGGCAATATAACGGTTTCGCATAGAAAACCCATGATGTGAAGGCCTTGGCAACACACAACCATCTCTCAGCTGCGAAACTTGGTTACATGGGGAAAAATCGTTGCGGTCAACGTTTAAATAGTATTAAAATGTCTCTCTTGGGAGTGGTAGATTTTGGAAGAGGAAGTAAGGCAGGCGCTTGAGGAAGTCCGGCCACACCTCCAGGTAGACGGAGGGGACGTGGAGCTTGTGGATGTAACGGAAGACGGAACAGTGAAGGTTAAGCTGACAGGAGCCTGCGCTGGTTGCCCCATGAGCCAGATGACCCTGAAATGGGGCGTAGAGAACTACCTCAAGAAGAAGATCCCCGCAGTCAAGTCCGTTGAAGCGGTATAGGAGGAAACCAGCTGACGCTGCCCGTTGAACTGGATCAGGCCCAGAGCTACGGTGACATCTTCGCCCTCGTCAAGAGGGCGGTGAAGAGGAGCCTAGGGCTTCACCGGGTAGGGCTGATGCTGTACCTCGGGAACCTGCCCATGAGGGTGGGGGCGTTTCACCCCCTCGGCACAAACGACATAGTGCTCAACAGGCGTCTGCTGGGCTCCACGAAGAGCCAGAAAGATAAGGCGCACGTGTTCGCCATACTCGTGCACGAGTACCTTCACTCCCTCGGCTTCGCCGATGAGCGCAGGGTGCGGAAGCTCACCTACAAGGTTTGCCGGGATAACTTCGGTAAGACACACCCGACGGTGGAGGCGACGCTGACGGGGCCCTGGGTGAGCCTGTCCGAGGAGGACTTCGACGAGCTCGAGCCCGATCTGGACCTAGAGAGGGTCCGCGACTTCGAGAGAATAGACAGCGGTTATATTATTTAGAGGAATCTAGCCCTGTTCCTTCTTTAACAGGGCTTTCTTGGTGATCTTCACCAGGTCCTCGGGTGGGATGGGCTTCATTAGCACCTCTTTGATGCCCAGCTCCTCCTCGTTGACATCGTCCTTGAAGCTGCTGTAACCGGTTATCATGATGATGTTAACGTCGTCGCTGTTCTCGCGTATCTTCTCTGCGACCTCGTCTCCGAGCATGTCGGGTAGGTTGATGTCGAGGATGACCAGGTCGTAGTTCTTCCTGTTGGCCTTGTAGAGTGCCTGGAGGCCCGTTATCGCCGTGTCCACGTTGAAACCGACGCTCTGGAGCACGAGCTTGAACGTGTTGGCCAGCGACTTGTCGTCGTCGACCACCAGTATGCTCTGGACCCCGGCAACCTCCTCCATATCGGAGCCGCCCACCTCGTACTCGAGGAGGCTTCTCCTGAGCGCGGGGTCCCTCTGGATGGTCTGGCTCACGATCTCCAGACGCTCGACTAGCTCGTCGAGTTTCTCCTCGTGCTCTCTGAGGATGTTTATCAGCAGGTCTAGCACGTCGATTTTCTCTGTGAACGACATTTCATCACGTGGATATCTATACTGGAAGCTGTAGAACTATCATGATATAAGACTCTTTAGGCGCTGATTTCTATATCTAGGCTCCATTTTTTGTTGCACTTTCTTCACAATATGGGCACCTGAGGACCCCCTCGTATCCCTGCGGGTAGTTCTCCACGAGGCCGTGTACCGGGCACCTGAACGCGTAGAACTGGAGGCTCCCGCTCCAGCCGGGCCGTGACCGTCGGGACGTGGGAACCGCCCCCATGATGAGCAGCTTGATCCTCTGCACCGGGCTGAGCCTAACACCCGTTCTAAGCGGCTCCTCTGCCTGAACCATGCCGGTTTGGTCTCACCCGCGCCGCTGTTTACGGTTATGTGACCCAGCCGTCCAGTGGCGTCGCACATCCCGGAAAAGATTAAACGGTTTCAGCCGTTCTGTACTGTGGAGTTCTGATTTGAGCAGGGAAAAGGTTGACGAGTTCAGTTACGTCGTGGAGGCCAACCGGCTCATGCGAGGCAACGGCCTGTTCCTCGTATCCCGGGGGAAGGACGGCAAGCCCAACGCCATGACCATAGGGTGGGGGCTCCTCGGGACCATATGGAGGAGGCCTGTCTTCGTGGTGGCGGTTAGGCTGTCGAGGCATACCCACAAGCTCCTGGAGGAGTCGGACAGCTTCACGGTCTGTCTCCCCGGCAAGGGTATGGAGGAGTGGCTTGATTTCTGCGGCACCAAGTCGGGCCGCGACGTGGACAAGTTCAAGGAGCTGGGCATGACGGCGGCGAAGGGAGTAGACGTGGAGGCGCCCTACATCGAGGAGTGCCCCGTCCACTTCGAGTGCAAGATAGTCTACAGGAACGAGATGAAGCCCGGTCAGCTAAGGAAGGCGATAGAGGAAGACGTGTACCCCGGGAAGAACATGCACGTGATCTACTACGGCGAGGTTAGAGGCGTCTACGCCGTTGATGGCGCCGAGGAGAAGCTTGCGTAGGTGAACAAAGTGAAGGTTCTCATAGTTTATGATTCGCAGACTGGGAACACGGAGAAGATGGCTCAAGCCGTCGCCGCCGGCGTCGAGGCGGCTGGCGTTGAGCCCATAGTTAGGAAGGTGGATGAAGCGAACGTGGACGAGCTTCTGAAGGTCCGGGGTCTCATTCTGGGTTCACCGGTCTACTATGGCTTGCCCTCCGCGAGGATCAAGGCCTTCATCGACGAGTCGGTGAAGTTCCACGGCAAGCTTGACGGGATGGTGGGGGGCGCCTTCTGCAGCTCAGGGGGCACCCACACCGGATGCGAGACCACGATAATGGCGCTTCTGGGGGCCCTCATGATTCACGGCATGGTCGTCCAGGGGACCTCGGGCAAGAACCACTACGGCGCCGCGTCCGTGGGGGCGCCCGACGACGCAGACGCCGAGGTGTGCCGTAAGATGGGTGCAAGGGTCGCCGAGCTTGTCAAGAAGCTCAACCCATAGACCCGGTACCCTTTTTTCTCGTTGCAGCGTGAATAATTCGGTGCTTGATGTCACGTATTTTGAGAGACGGCTTACTCGATGAACTGGAGGCAGATGTCTCAAACCTCGTGGGGCTTTGTTCCAGCCTCGTGAGGATACCCAGCGACAACCCGCCGGGGGACACATCTAAGCTGGCCTCGTTCATCCGGGGCTACCTGGAAAGCTTCGGTGCCACCGTTGAGACGTACGAGCCGGTAGAGGGTGTGGTTAACGTCGTTTCCTCGATTGGTGAGGGACACCCCCACCTCATACTCAACGGCCACCTAGACCAGTTCCCGGGCGACGTGGGAGAGGAGTGGAGCCGCAGCCCCTACTCGGGCGAGGTGATAGGCGGCGAGCTGCATGGCCGCGGAAGCGGAGACATGAAAGGCGGGCTGGCGTCGCTGCTCCACTGCTTCGGCAAGCTGAGCGCCGCCAGCCTACTGGGCAAGGTCACCTTCACGGGCACGTCCGACGAGGAGACCGGGGGCAGGTGGGGCGCCAGATGGCTCCTCGACAACGTGGAGGGCCTCCGCGGGGACGCCGTCCTGAACGGTGAGCCTTCGGGCCTTACTGTGAGGATCGGCGAGAAAGGCAGGGTGCCTCTGGTCCTCCGGGCTAGGGGACAGGCGGCCCACGGGAGCTTCGCCGGGTACGTAGGCGAGAACGCCATAATGAAGATGGTCAGGGCGCTGCCCAGGGTGGATGCCCTTCAGGGAACGCCCGCGCCCCTGGACGCGGAGGAGCTGAGCCTCACCGAGGAGGTCATGAAGGGGTACAAGGAGCAGTATGGTCACGAGTCCTCAACCATGGCAGACGTACTCAAGCACGTCACGGTGAACGTCGGGGTGATACGGGGCGGCGTCAAGGACAACATAGTTCCCGCGCTTTGCGAGGCGGAGGTTGACTTCAGGCTGCCCCTGGGCATAAGCCCCAATGAGATAAGAAGAAGGGTGGAGGAGGAAGTTCACAACGTGGATCAGGGTATAGAGGTCGAGTGGGGGCGACACGGGTCCACGCTCACAGGGTCCACCTATACGCCGCCCGATTCGAGGATAGTGAGAGTGCTTCAGGCGTGCCACGCCGATGTCACGGGGATGGAGCCCTACCTGAGCTTCACCTCCGGTGGCACCGACTGCCGGTTCTGGAGGCTTTTGGGTGTCCCTGCGGTGTCGTATGGTTCCAAGGTCTACGGCATGGGCGGGGTAGACGAGCACATCACCGTGGCGGACCTGGAGACCACGGCTAAGGTGCACATGATGACAATGATCGACTATCTCGCAGGCAGAGGGTGAAGTTCATATGACACCCGCCCACATTTGGGTCTGATGAAGATAACCTACAAGCCGGCGGAGGAGCTGATAATCCTCGAGATGGTGGAGTACTCCCTGGACAAGCTCGCCGAGACGGGCGCCCTGATACAGGAGGCGGGGCGGCCGGTAATACTCAACTGGGCGGAGGGCGTCGTCTTCCACCACATGCCCCTCCCCTTCAACACCAAGGAGCTTCTGAAGGAGAGGCAGCAGGGCCGAATCTACTGGGCCAGCGTCATCTACGCCCCGTTGCCCGAGTACAGGCCGACGCTGAAGATAGGCCCAAGGGACATACCCATCGTGGCCACGCCCAACCCGCTGCTCATACAGGCGGCGAAATGGATAAGGCAGCAGATGGGCCGCCGGGGGAGCCGCCGCATCTAGAATCTCACATAGTTTATCCATTCTGGCGGGTTGAAAAAGCACCTCTTTTTCTGGCGTATTCTTTAAATTATCGTAAACGGGTCATACATGGAAGATTAGTGGGTGTCCGTTATGAGAGATAAGGCGATCTCAGACGTTTTCGAGGCAGCCGAGGCCGACGGCAGGAATTTCCTCTACGAGCACGAGGCCAAGAAGCTGTTCGCCCTCTACGACATGCCCGTCACCAGGATACACGTAGCCAAGACGGAGGACGAGGCCGTCGAGGCTGCGAAAAGGATAGGTTTCCCCATAGTCCTCAAGATCGTTAGCCCCCAGATACTGCACAAGAGCGACGCGGGCGGCGTCATCGTGGGCGTCGAGGACGAGGAGGGCATCAGGGAGGGCTTCAACAGGATCATAGAGAACGCCAAGAAGTACAAGGCGGACGCCGAGATCACGGGCGTCCTCGTACAGGAGATGGCGCCCAACGGCACCGAGATAATCGTCGGGAGCACCACGGACCCCACCTTCGGGCCCACCCTAATGTTCGGGCTGGGCGGCATCTTCGTCGAGATACTCAAGGACGTGAGCTTCCGCGTCGTCCCCATCGACGCCGTGGACGCCAGGGAGATGATCAAGGAGATCAAGGCATACAAGATCCTCGAGGGGGCCCGTGGGACGCCTCCCAGCGACCAGGAGGCCCTGGCCGACATACTGGTGAAGACCAGCGATATGCTCATGGAGTGCCCCGAGGTCAAGGAGCTGGACATGAACCCCATCCTCGCCTACCCCGACGGCGCCCGCATCGTGGACGCCAGGGTCATCATGTAGACCACTCACGGTCTCCCGCTTGTCTATCTTCGATCACCCTTAAAACGGGGGTTTTGTCACACCGCGAATAAATTGTCGAAGCCACAACCGGTTCACGGGACACATGGGAACGTACTTCAAAGAGTTAACCGACAGAGACGAGGCGACGCTGCTCTACAACCAGGTCAAGGTGCTGCTCGGCTTCATATGCGTGGTAATCTCATCAGAGTACCTCTACGTCTTCATCATGGGAGCGGATGGAGGGGTACTCTACGTGGCTGATCTCCTCGCGTTACTGGCCGTCGGCTGCATACTCATCAGAGAGGGATTGAGGCAGACGCTGGCGCTAGTCGAGTTCTACGGGCTTTAGCGAGGGAGCCGCGGCAAGCCTCCACCTTCTAACGGTCAAAACGAGGTTCAGTAGAATCAGGGCGCCCACTACCAGAATAGCGGCCGTCACAACAGTCTCCCCGCGTCCCTCCGCCGCCAAGTCGATGAGCCGGACCAGGTCACCCCTCAACGCGGAGCCCGCCTGAATGAGGCCGGGTGTCCCCGTCTCCAAAATGGGGCGACCGGACGTTTCTGTATAGGTCTCTCCTTCGTTCACGTAGGATACCTCCGCCGGCCTCAGCTTGAAGGCGCCGGGGCGGCTCAGCGTGAAGCCGTAGGTGAGAGTCTCTGACTCCCCTGGGGCCAGCGAGGCCACGGTCTTGGTGGCGGAGCCCCGCAGATCGGAGGCGTACGCGTATCCCAGGAGCGTGCGGCTGTCATCTATCTCAACGTCGTTCACCACGCTGTCACCGGTGTTTGTGATGGTGACCGTGGCCTCGACCTGGGAGCCGACCGACGCCCTGTCTCTGTTCACCGTCTTGGACACCGTTAGCCTCGGCGGCAACGGGGTTTCCAGAGCCATGCTGAGGGCATCGGCCGTGACGCCCATCCCCTCCACGTATGATGCGTTCCCGAAGCCCTCTACCATGAACCCGTACATGGGCAGCAGCGGAGAAGCCGGCGGAAGGTTAGAGTGGAACCTGGCGGCTACCCTGAGCTCATCCATCGTGCTGGTCCCGTTAGGCCTGAGGAGCGTTATGAAGCTGGCGTCGGAGTCCACGCTGTAGCTTGGCAATGCCTCTAGGCCCAGGAGTTCTGCGAGGTCTACGATCTGTCCCGTGCCCCCGGCGGATGCGCCTTCCTCCCAGTAGTGGCCGCTGAGCGCGAACCCGAGGGGCTCCTCGAACAACATTTCGAGGTCCTCCATGACCAAGTCTAGCATGGGGTTCTCGGGCAGCATAAACGTGAAGTGCCCCAGCCGGAGGAACCCCGAGACGAAAACGGAGCCGTCGGCGGATCCCTCGCGGGCACCCGGGACAAGGGCGCCGTTGGAGACGGCCTCCATCACCCCGTCGGCTAGGCCCCCATGCTCCGTGACCCCGCTGAGAAACGCCTCGGCCACATCCGCGGCTTCGGCTTCGCTGTACCCCACCACGGCGGTCATGCTTGGCAGCGTGGCCTCGTCGAGCCTGTACTCGGGGAGCTCGAAGGCTTGCAGCGTGACCAGATCTACGCCGAGCCTGTCCTCAAGCAACGCTCTCGTATCCGCCGATCTCTGGATCGCCTCCTCGGGGGATGTGTCCACGTACACCACGGCGTACAACGTGTCCGGCGCTAGGTTCAGGAGCGACTCGGCGTCCAGCTCATCGGGGAATGGAAGCAGGCTCAGCAGGCCAGGGGCTCGTATATCATGGGAAACCACCATGGCGGCCACCACGTCTTCAGGGATGTTGGCGTCCTCCGTCTCTAGGAACACGTCGATGAGGCCGACGCGGCCCGCGCCGTCTGTCCCAGCCGCCAGCTGCTCCACGTAGACGCTGTCACCCAGGTCTATGAACTGTCCCTCGGCTGGGGCTAAGGCCAACCCTATTAGAAGGATGGCGACGAGTAGCGTCTTCACGGCGGTGACGAAGGTTGGTTGGTTACCTTGAAGGCTGGACGGCTGCTCGGCTAACCGCCGCTGACCGAGTCTGCCCGCCTCAACGCCGATCAGGGCTCCCACGATCACTATGAGGGGCCTCAGGGCCGCCCAGGTGAGCGCCCTGTACGCGTACCCCATTACATAATCCATCCCTATCCCCTGTCCGTGACCCTCGACGACCATGTCGAGCAGGTCCAAGGCTACCTCCCCCAGCATGGGCGTCTCCATGAGCCGTGTCAACGTCATGCCCTCGGGTATAGGCGGCACCAGGCCCAGGGCCTCCTCTCCCTCCACCTCCTCCATCATCTGGCCGACGTTCATGGCCACCCCGAA
This sequence comes from uncultured Candidatus Bathyarchaeia archaeon, assembly GCA_964529745.1. Taxonomy (GTDB): domain Archaea; phylum Thermoproteota; class Bathyarchaeia; order TCS64; family TCS64; genus RBG-16-57-9. Next base: position 19,322 of record CAZGZR010000008.1, on the reverse strand, counting down.
CACGGACAACGCCAGCATGGGGAACACGAGGAGCCACACAAGCAGCATGGTTACGACGCCGCCCAGACGAGTCCTCACGATGCCCCCGCCGATGAACGCCACCGCCAGCCAGGCGAACAGCACGGCCGGGTACGTGAGGGGGTCCGCCAGGAGCATGTATACGAGGCTGAGGGCGACGTAGAACTGCGTCCCGAGAAGCGGGGTGAGCCAGATGCCGATGAGCTGGAGCGACGGGTGGAGGAGCGTGAGCCCCAGCCCGAGGACGAGGGCCACGCCGAGCAGGAAGGCGGCTGTTTTTCTCATATCTAAAACCTAACGTCGGGCTACACGTAGAGAGTCGAGCTTGACCTATAAAAGATGGGCTACTCGGACATGGCTCTGTAGACCGGCTCGGTGGCCTCCAGGCACCGCCTGTACAGCTCGTAGTATCTGCTGTATCTCTCGTGGCTCTCGGGGCTGGGCTTCATGGCCACCTTCCTCCCTATCCATTCCTCGATGACCCCATGGTCCTGTATGACTCCGGTGCCTAGGCCGGCGAGCATGGCGTCCCCCAGGGGGGCGCCCTGCGCATCCGGGATGTAGCTCATCTCGACGCCTGTGACGTCCGCTATTATCTGTCTCCAGAGGCGAGAACTGGCTCCGCCGTCCACGAGCGTCGCCCTGTTGATCTCGATGCCCGTCTCGTACGCTGCCTCTATGCTGTACCTCATGGCGTAGGCGACCCCCTCCAGAACAGCCCTGAACATGTGGGCGCGGGTGTGGTACGTTGTGAGGCCGAGGAAGCCTCCCCTGATGTGTTCGTCCCAGTATGGGGCCCTCTCGCCCACCATCATGTGGGGCATGAATACGAGGCTGCCGCTGCCGATGGGCACCGTCTCGGCCAACTCGTCCAGCTGCCTGTACGCGTCCTCCCCCGTCTCCCGCTCCTTCGTCATCTCCTGGGCGCCCAGGGTGTCTCGGAACCAGCGGACGCAGTAGCCGGCGGTGGAGATGCCGGTGAAGCTGTACAGGTACCTGCGGCCGTTCACAACGTAGGGGAAGTTGATCATCCTGGGGCTGAGCCGGGGCTCGTGGCTGATGAAGCCGTTGCACATGGACGTCCCCAGCATGGACGCTAGGTCGCCGTCCAGTATGGCTCCGCCGGCGAGGGCGCTGACGGCGGCGTCTATTCCGCCGGCGCAGACGGGCGTCCCCTTGGCCAGGCCCGTGAGCCTGGCCCCAGTGGCTGTGACCTCGCCCACCACCTCCTCCGAGCTGTGTATCTTGTCTGGGAAGAACGATCGCGGGATGCCCAGCTCCTCCATCATCTCCGCGCTCCAGCCTCGGCCGTGTATGTCGAAGATGCCGCCGTAGTTGCCGGCGCTGCTGTAGTCGATGTTCTCCTCGCCTGTGAGCTGCCTGATGATGTAGGCGTTGGGGGTCTCGAAGCGGTGTATCTTGGCCCAGTGGCCCGGCTCCTTTTCCCTTATCCACAGCATCTTTGTGTACCCGTAGTAGGGGTCGATGACGTTGCCGGTGACCTCGAAGAGGGCCTCCCTGCCTATCCTTTCCTCCACCCACCTGCACTCGTCGGTGGCTCGGCGGTCGGCCCAGATGAGGCAGGGCCTGATGGCGGTGTAGTTGCTGTCAACGGGTATGCCGCTGCCGCCGTAGAGGCTGCTCACGCAGGCCCCAGCCACGTCTCCCGGGTCCACGCCTGACTTCTCGACGGCCTCCTTGATGGTGGCGTATGTGGCCTCGGCCCACACCTGGGGCCACTGCTCGGCCCACCCCTGTTTGGGGGTGAGGACGCCGTACTCCCTGAAGCTGTTGGCCTTGACTTTTCCCTCGGGGTCCACGAGCACCGTCTTGGTGCCCATGGTGCCTATGTCGGTGCCTACGAGGTAGCTCATATGTGTGAATCTATGCAGGTATTATTCAAGAATTTCTTCCGGGAGCTTCCCCTCCGCGACTAGGCCCTCTATAAACGGGGTCATCCCTGGGCTTATCTCTAGGTACCTCCTGAACGTCTCCACCGCCTTCTCCTTCAGCCCCATCTCAAGCTGGGCTGCACCGAGCTCCATCCAGGCATCTATATAGGCGCGGTCGGCGCGGCTCTCAAGGAACTCCTCTAGTTTCCTTAGTGCCAAGCTCCTGTCTTTCCCTGACGCCCGGTCGAGCTCCCCAACGATGGACCAGCACCTGAGCGCGTCCTTCCCCGCCTGGAGGATTCTCTCCAGCTCCTTCACGGGCTCCACGTGGTTCTCGACGGAGATGTCAACCACTACGTCGGTTCCTCCCCACCCCCCGCCTCTCTTGACGACGGCCAGCCTGGCGCTCTGCTTCCCCCGTGAGTCGCCGCCGGCGTCGTTGCCCGCCTTGAGCGCCGCGTAGAGCCTGTCGTACAGCGCGCCCTCCGTCGCGGTGAACGCCTCGGTCATCCCCTCGACCACCTCGGGGCCCACGAGTATGTTGCCCTGGCAGGCGTAGTCGTCCCCGACCCGGTGACCAGCCCACCTGAAACACCTTTCTCCGGTGAATGACAGAGCCTCCCCGTCCAGGGTGATCATCCCCACCTGGCGGTGCTCAATGTCCTCATCGGTTTCTCTGAAGTGCGTCAGTATCTGGTCCAGGGAAAATCCTTCACCCAGTTTCTCGAAGAACAGGTTCAGGAAGGCCATGTTGCTCTTGGCCTGGGAGACTATGGAGCCGACGCCCGCCTCGGCTCGTCCTACACGCCCCGAGTCGTAGCTGCACGAGGATATGGCGAACCCGGTCTCTCCCTTCTCCCGGTCTACGGCGACTATCGAGAACGTCATTGAGGTTAAGCAGGGAGTTGCGTTTAAAAATGTGGCTCACGTGTTGCGAGTTCACTATTTCCGGGGTATACGTTCCCCGACAGGCGCTATTTTGAAGGGCTTGTGGGGCTCCGTCTGGTACCAGTAGGCCGTGCTGCTGTAGTCGTCGCTGCGGTGGTTGGCGTGGCCGTGCTCGATGGTGACCCGGATGCTCTTCTCGAAGTAGACGGGGTCCTGTATGTGGTACCTGTACCACGTGACCTTGCCGCTCCAGTTCTTGCCGCCGGGTATGGGGAGCCCGTGGTAGGGGGCGCAGTACTCCTGGGTGGGGCACCAACTCATGCCGTAATAGTCCTCGGTGCCCGTGCCTATGAGGCTGGGGGTCTCCTCGCCGTCGATGTAGATCATATCGTCGCCCTCACCGTACCAGTTGAACTTGTCCGTCTTCCTGAGGTTGACGACGTTTAAGTTGCAGCCCACGTAGTGGCCCTTTCCCTCGGCCTCCAGTATCAGGTAGTTGCCCTCGCCGCGGGGGTTCTCGCCCGCGAACATCCACGTGCGGTTGTCTACTCCCCTGTCGCTGACGCCGTCCGTCGGGTTTTCCCGCCGCCACATGGCATGGAGCCTGCCGAACCCGGGCTCAGGCTCCGCCCACTCCTCGTAGTCCACGTAGTAGTAGAACGCGGTTACCATTCCCTCTCCCTGGTTCTCCACGGTTATCCGGGCCCCGTCGCCGTAGGGCATGGGCCACCAGCAGTTGAAGCCCTTGCCGTCCTCGGGGCTCATCTGAAGCGGAGCCGAGACGTAGTTATGGGTGACGCCGTGGCCTATGCCGAAGAAGTCCCCCACGGGGGCCTCGACGCTGGGGTGCTCCTCGCCGTCCCAGTAGGCGCGGAGCACCAGCTTCCTTAGGTACCACTCCATGTCCGTGCGTATGGTGACCCAGACGTGTTTGACGCAGCCGGAGCCCGTCATCTCGGCCAGGGTCGCCGTCTCCCCCGGGTCCAAGACTATGTAGTCCTTGTTTCCGCCTGTGCGGTCGTGGCTGCTGAACCGTCTACGTTTATGGTTCCTGAGGCGGGGCAGGCCGGACAGGCCGCCTAGAGAATGTGAAGCCATATCGATCGAGGATATGTGGGTAGGCTACCGGAAAATTTTTTTGGTGCGTCACCGGCGCTGCCTGTAGAGACGGGGGTCCACCACCCGCGTCATCTTCTCCACGTCGAGGCCGCCGCCGAGGAAGGCCGCCACCCGCCTAGCCGTGGGCTCGGGGTCCCGGAGGGTGTCGTTGTAGCTGACCTGTATGGCCTCTATGTTTGGCTGCTGGTTTAACCACTCCTCCGTCTCGGCGAGGTGCCTCTCGAAGATGCCGGCCATCACGTCGTCTGGCACCTCTTCCGTGGGCTCGCCTCGGCGCCTCATCATCTTCCTCTGGCTGGCCAGAACCTCGGGTATCTTGCGCTCCATGAATATGACCTTGTAGCTGTGGCCGGTGGGCAGGTGTCTGAGGAGGTAGCTGATGACCTTGACGGCTCTGCCCTCGGCCTCGTTTATCCATGACGCGTCTTCTCTGAGCTGTTTGACGCGTTCGTCCTCGTAGTAGCCTCGGAGGTTGTCTTCGTCTGCCTCGCGTTTCTCGTCTGTCAGGATGGGTAAGCCGCCGGCTTCCAGCATCCTCATCATCATGCTGGTGCCGCTGCGGGGGAGCCCGGATACTATGGTGATCAAGGGGGTGCTCTGTGTATTGGTGTGGTGTTTTCGTTAAAAGCATGCCGTGTGACGTGGGTCTTTTGGGCTCGTTTCAAGTAGGTAACAATCTTGGCGTTATCTTAGTTCCATGTAACTAAGAAAATTCCCCGCCACAGAATTTTTTTTCCGTAATACCAAGTAGCAGGGAACAAGCCCCAAGAAAGACCCCCGATCACGTCTTAAAACCGCTTATTCAATGTAACCAAGAAAAACGTTCCATCCAGTCCACCCTGAAACCACATCACGGGGGGGGATAAACGAGATAAGTCGAACCGAAACCCCTTCAACCGAAAGGAGCCCAAGAAACAACCCCTTACGATTCAAACATATACAAAAGTGTAATCCACCGAACCCAAAAAGACACCCTAAAACGTTTACTCCGTGCAACCATGATAGGGTTACTTTAGGCGGCGTTCGAACTGCATTGAACCATAGGAAGCTTCTCGGGGCCTGTTACATCCATGAGCGTCTGGCTTCCGCTAGGATTGATCTCCCAGGGGTTAGAAATCCTCCTCCATCAACGTGAGCCTCCGGTAATCCCCCTCCTTCACCATCCGGTACACGTGGTCGGCCACGATCACGTCTTCGAGGGCCAGCCCGATGTTTATCGCCAGTATCCTCTCTTCCGGGCTTTCCCTCCCCGGCTTCAGCCCCGCGACTATCTCGCCTAGCTCGGTGTAGACCGCGGGCAGCCCATCGGGGAAGGCGCCGTGCTCGTGGTAGTAGACCGTCTGGTCCCAGCTGTCGGTGACGAACTTGTCGGCCTCTAGTATGGCGTCGCCGTACCACGCCCTGCTCGCCTCCAGCCCGAAGCCGAGGCACCCGGGCTTGAACCACTCGTTCCGTATGAGGGGCTCGGGCAGCCTCTGGGTGGCGGTGAGTATCATGTCCTTGCCGTCCACCGCCTCCCTCACCGATCCGGTTATCTCGATGTTGACCCCCAGCTGTTCCTCGAAGTCGGCCTTGAACCGCTCCATCGCGACGGGGTTGATGTCGAAGACTGTGACCTCTTCGAGGCCCGGCATCACCTCCTTGAAGGCGACGAGGTTCATCCTGCCCTGGACGCCGCACCCCACGACGCCCAACGACTCTGTTTCCTCTTTGGCGCAGTACTTCGCCGTGATCGCCGAGACCGCCGCGGTCCGCGCCGCCGTGATCCACCTGCAATCCATCACCGCCAGAGGCATCCCGGTCTCCATGCTGTTCACGATCATGAGCCCGGCTATCTGGGGGAGCCCCAGCGCCCTGTTGGTGGGGTAGCCGCTGACCCACTTCAGGCCACCGATCCCCAGCCCCCGGTAGTAAGCGGGCATCGCGTGGATGAACGAGTCGCTTTTACTGTGTATGCCCGGCTTGGGCGGGTTCTCAACCCTGCCGTGGCCGTGCTCGTAGAGCCCCTTCTCCACGAGCTCGATGACCTCGCTCAACGGGACCCCGAGACCCAGCACATCCTCCTGCGAAAGGTAGATGAAGTCAACCCTCTTCATTGCCCTCAAGGAAGTAACGATTCCACATGATAAATGGTTACGTGTAGAGCTGGACGACGGTACCGTCCAGCAGCTCCCGGTCCAGCCCAACCTTCTCGTTGTCGAACTTTGCTGCGGCGCCCCAGATACGCGCGTACTTGAAACGCTCGTAGAAGTCGTTGTGGATCATCTTCGCCAGGTCACCCACGGTGACCCCTTCGCTGCAGACGATGGGCTCCACGGCCGCATCCTTCCCCGGCTCCTTCGTGTACACCCGTACTATGCCCATGAGCTCGAACAGCTTCTCCCCCAGCGCCCTCTGCAGGTCAGGCGTCTTCTCGAAGCTGCAGACACCCACCTGCAGCGGAGCCGCCGCCTCCCTCAACCTGTCCACCGTCCCCTCATCGTAGCCCAGGTCCGCCTTGTTAGCCAGCACCAGAGAAGGCCGGTGCACGGCGTTCCCGAAGAGGGCGTCCTCCACAACGTCCAGAGTCACCCTGCCCCAGACATGCACCAAGGCGCTCCGGATCTTGTACTCGCTGAGCAGAGCTATGACCTCCTCCGTGGTGCAGCCGTCCAGCTCCCCCTCCCAGACGAACTGGATGTCCCTGCCGTGGCCCCGCTTCACTATTTCCACCTCGCCGGGGGGAGGCGCCGTCAGTATCCGTGCGTTCTCCAGCTCCCCGGCCACCATCAGGTAATTACCCACCGGGTCGTCCTGGAGGTCAACAATGATGATGATGGCGTCGGCGTTGCGGGCGGAAGCCAGGTTCATGAAGCCTTCCGCCTTGCCCTCGCTGCTCCCCTCCACGATGGGCGGCACCTCCACCAGCTGGAACTGGATGTCCTGGTAGGGCAGCATACCCGGCGTCGGCCACGTGGTGCCCCACGGCCAGCTCGTCACCTCCACAGTACTGTTGGTCACCGCCCGCAGCAGGCTGCTCCGCCCCACGTTGGGCGGCCCCACCACCGCCACCTGGGCGGCTCCCTGCTTCTGCACATAGTAGCTGGGGCCGCCCCCCCGCTTCGCCTGCTTCTTCCTATCCTCTATCTCGTCCCGCAGCTGCGCCATCTGGCGCTTGACGGTCTTCAGAAGCTTCTCCGTGCCCTTGTGCTTCGGGACCAGGGACACGAACTCCCCCATCAGCCGCAGCCTATCCTCCGGGTTACGGGTCAACGTGACCTCGTTCCACTTGGCCTTGGCGTCATGCGGCAGGTTAGCGGGCAACGGAGCACATCCCCACGCTAACTAGAGGGAAACACGTTAAAAAACAGTGAGCCCCACCCCCCCGAGGCAGCCCGATGCCTCCATGATCTTAAGTAACCGTGGAACCCTCAAATCCATGTGACACAAGATGGTTAAACCGTTCATCATAGGAACTAGGAACGCCGGCCAGTTCCTCTACGCCGGTGCTGAGATCCTCCGCGAAGGAGGCAGCGCCCTCGACGCCGTCGAGGCGTCCACGAGGCTCGTGGAGAGCAACCCAGACGACACCTCCGTGGGCCTCAGCGGTATACCCAACCTATTCGGCGTCCAGGAGCTTGACGCCAGCATAATGTGCGGCCGTACCCTCAGGTCGGGCGCTGTGGGCGCCGTCAAGGGTTTCCTCCACCCCATAAGCATAGCCCGCAGGGTGCTGGAGGAGGCGCCTCACGTCATGCTGGTGGCCGAGGGAGCCGAGCTGTTCGCCAGGGCCATGGGCATGGAGGAGGGCGACCTCGCCACCGACAAGAGCAGAACAGTCTACGAGACCTTCGTCAGGGACGCCTTCGAGCACGAGGACATAGACGAGAGCCAGCGCTGGATCGTGGACTACGCCAGGAGCCAGAACATGAGGGAGTGGTACGACAGGTTGAAAGACCACTACCACGGCACCGTCAACGTGCTGGCCATGGACGCCGCCGGCGACGTAGCGTCGGCCGTCAGCACCAGCGGCACCGCCCTCAAGTTCCCCGGCCGCCTCGGAGACAGCCCCATAATAGGCGCCGGCAACTACTGCAACAACAGGTACGGCGCCGCCTGCTGCACCGGCCGAGGCGAGCTCGCCATCAGGAACAGCACAGCCCGCACCATAATCCACTACATGGAGGACAGCCTCACCGCCAGGGAGGCCGCTTTCCGCGCCATGAAGGACATCCACGCACTAAAGACCTTCGGCGGCATGAACTGCCTAGTCCTCGACCGGGAGGGGAACACCGTGAGCGCCACCACCCGCGTGGAACGGGAGAGCATCCACTGGTACATGGCCCCGGACATGGAGGAGCCCGAGCTCCGCAAAGGCATCAACGTCAAGCCGTAGGCGATGATGGTGGCGGCTCCCTACGACTTCAAGCGCATAACCCCTGGCGTCTACGGCGAACGGAGACAGGTGGAGGGGGAGGTGGTCGCCATCCTCCACGTCAGCTTCCAGGACCGCGGCCTCAGACTCATCGAGACCAAGAGCCGCGCCGTCAGGCTCCACGAGATACACGAACTCATGATCACGGACGAGAACGCGCAGCCCGGCGGCACAGCCGACAGGGTCCGCGCCCTGGCGTTTTTCGAGGTCACCGAGCCCGGCCTCATCGTCGCCGGCGACAATGTTAATGTGGGCGCCAAGAGGCTCGGCACCCTGGCTGGCTACGACGAGACCCACATGCCCAACCATATGAACGTGGTGGTGAAGGCGCCGACACTTGACGAGCCCAGGATCAGAGTCGGGGACAAGGTCAGGTTCAAGGCTGTCTAGCCCTTGTCCGGGCCCCCCAACCCGTATACGCCTTCAACTTCCTCGTGTACGCCGCAGACGCCGAAGCACATCCTGAGGCTGCTGGGAAGAGCCGTGAAACCGTTACGCGTCAGGACGGCGACGCTGGACCGGTTGCCCTCGGGGCACCCCACCCAGACGGCTTCGCCCACCCGCTTGTTCATCACTGACCGCAGCAGCGCCTCAGCCGCCTCCACGTGCCCCGGGCGGCATATCCAAGGACCCACCTTGACGCTGTCCGAGCCGTCCTTGGCCATGATGTACCCCGTCAGCGTGCCGCCCTCCCAGTAAGCGAAGCAGAGGCCGGGATACGCGTCGTAGACCCACCTGAGCAGACGCTCCCGCCTCGCCCTGAAAATGGCGCGGTCCAGCTCCTCCACCGCGTCCAGGTCGCCCACCCGCATGGGCTCAACGCCGGTTACGGGGCCACGGGAAGCCCGCGCCGTGTACCTGAGGCTCCAGTACTCCTCCCTGAAGCCCAGCCTCCTGTACAGCGGTATGGCCTTCTGGACAGAGTCCAGCCTTATGGAACGGACGCCCCGGCCCAGCAGGTGATCCACGGCCCGCCTCATGAGGACCTCACCGACGCCCCTCCCACGCGCCCCCGGAGCCACAACCAGGTTGCCTATCCAGGCCACGTCGCCGTACTCGACGGTGACGACGACGCCGACGTCCACGCCGCCCACCGTGGCCTTGAACATGCCGTCAGCGCTGAACTTAAGCATGCGCCGGTAGTCCGCCTCGGTGAGGCCCCAGCCCACCGTGTCGATGAGGCCGAGGAAGAAATCCTGGTCGTCCGTCGTCAAGGTGTGGAGCGTGACCATGTCTGATGTTTGGGGCGGACGGAAATTAAAGGCTGTCACCCAATCGGGAGGTAGTATTGACTACCGCCAAAATCCGCTCCGTGAACAAGAAAACCATATCAAGGATACAACACAGACGCTACCCCTCCACCTCGTCAAGGGCATAGCCGAGAAGCCCCGCGAAGAACCCCTCCGAGAGAACCCCCCCTCCGCCGACGCCGGGGCACCCCTCGTCCACACCCATGACGTAGACGCCCCCCTGTCGCTCTACGTAGAACGGGTACATGCGACATAGGAGGGGGCGCGCCTCGTAGACCCTGCATCCTTTTTCGCCGAGGAAGACGCATCTCCCGTCCCGCTTCTTGATGACGGCGACGAACCTGCCCTCTTCCGCGGGTATATGAAAGTCCTGTTTTCCCGCCGCCTCCAAGCGTCTGACGTCTTTCTCTAGGAGCAGCACCCTGCGGTCCCAGTCCTCGACATCCATGCAGCAGCGTCCGCAGCGGGTGCACGTCCAGCTGAGCCCCGCCGGGTAGTAGAACTCCGTCTCCGCGCCTCTATGGGTCAGGGTGCCGCGGCGGTGGCTGGGCTCCTCCATCGCTTAGCCTCGGGCCAGCTCGACTGCCTCCTCGGCGAGCACCTGGAGGGGGTCTACGACGGGCACCATCAGGTCGCCGTCGTGGAGCACGAGGCTTACCTCGGTGCACCCGCATATGACGGCCTGGGCGCCGGCGTCCATGAGCTCGTGGGCCACCCTGTGCAGCAGCTTGCTCCCCGTCTCCAGGTCCCCCCGTTTGATGTGCCTGTAGATGGCGTCCATGACGTCTCTCTGGGATTCGTCGGTGGGGGCGACGATCTCTATGCCCTGGTCGCCGTAGCTTTCGTGGTAGAGGCGGCTTGCGAGGGTGCCGTCCGTGGCCAGGAGCCCCGCCTTGCGGACGCCTGGATGGCTCCGCCTGGTCTCCTCGGCGCTGAGCCTGATCATGTGGAGCACAGGCACCTCGAGGCCCTCCTGGAGCTGGCTGTGGAAGTAGTGGGCGGTGTTGCACGGCATGATGATGAAGTCGGCTCCCGCCCGCTGGAGGTTACGCCCCGTCTCCAGCATCATGGGTAGGGGGCTGGGGCCCGTGCCCAGTATGGCTGGTGTTCGGTCGGGTATCTTGGCGTTGCTGTCTATGATGATCCTGTAATGGTCCTGGTCCTTCTCGACGGGGGTCGCCCTGATGATCCTCATGTACAGGTCGGCTGTGGCCTCGGGGCCCATGCCGCCTAGGATGCCGATGATCTTCTCGCCCATTGTTCCTCAGAGATACCGGGGCGATACTACGATTTAGGGGTTACCCGGCCCGCGGTCTCGGCGTGGGCCTCAGATGCTCACCGTGTTGTAGGGCCCCATGGAGCGACCCGTCAACACGTCGTAGAGGTACGCCTGGTCGAGGTTCACAGCCTCGTTCGCCGCGAGCATGTTGGCCAACAGATGCGCCCACTCGAACCTACTCTCCGGGTCGAAGACACCCTCCTCGTATGCCTTCACGGCCAGCGCGCTGAGCCGGTTCAGGACCAGGCACCTCCCCCGTGTCCAGTGGGCGTCCGTCTCTCCCTTCCTGATCCAGTCGTGGCATCCCCTGAAGTCCACGTCGTCGCTGGCGGGTCGATCTTGTGGGACGCCACCCCCAGATCCTTAATGCAAGTGGCTAGCTCGTCTGCGACGCCTGCCTCGTCCTCGGGGCTCCTCAGCACCCTGAGGCTGGTGATGGTGAATATCTGGGGGTGCCATACCTTGACCGTGTAATGTGGCAGCAATGCCTCGCCGAGGCGCGTGAGGCTGTTGAACAGCCGGGCGGTGACTTCCATTCATCTATCCGGCTCGACGGTGTGTGAGACGACGGTCTAGTTATCTACCTGCGTGGTGTCCAGGCTCATGGCTTTAAATGAGGGATTCTAGTCAAAGAGACTATGATGGCTTCAGGCTAATACTCGACCTCTTCACCGTTCTCCCTGATGTAGGTCTCGTAAAGCTCCATTGCCTTCAGGGTCACGGTGCCAGGGGCTCCGCTGCCGATTTTTCTCCCGTCTACCATTGTCACCGGCCTGATCTCTGCGCCTGTGCCGCAGATGAACGCCTCGTCCGCCGTCCACAGGTCCTGCACCGTGACGTCGCTTTCACGTGCCTCGACGCCGTTCATGGGGAGGAGGCGCAGCAGCAGATTCCTGGTCACTCCCTCCAGCGCGCTGGTCGCGTAGGGGGTGTACGCGACGCCGTCTTTGACGATCATGAGGTTGGCGAGGCTGGCCTCGGCCACGTATCCCCTGTGGTCCAGCATTATGGCGTAGTCGGCGCCCGCCACCTCTGCCTCCACCCTGGCCAGCATCAGGTCCAGGCGGCTGTTGGTCTTTATCTGGGCGGGTATGCTGTCGGGCGCCGCCCGGCGGACGCTGGCCACTATGGCCGTTAGGGGCTCACCTATCCTTGTCCCCACCTCCCTTATCCTGATTACGACACTGGGCTCTCCTCCAACCTCGCCGTAACCCACCCAGGGGGCGAGGTGGCAGTCCCTGTAGCCGTTGGCGCGGACGGTCTCAACGACGGCGTCCCTGAACTCCCCCGGCGTCAACGGCATCTCTATGCCTGCGCCCTTCGCGGACGCGTATAGCCGCCGTATGTGGGCATCCAGCTCGACTATCCTGCCGTCGTAGACCCTTATCCCCTCGTAGACGGCCCAGCCATGGGTTACGCCCTCGTCGAAGACGCTTATCTTTGCCTCGCTCTTGGGCACCAGCTCTCCGTTGACGTATATCAGAGGCTCATGCAACGTGTACACGCCCACATAAGCCTCTGCGACGCTGCATAAGACGTTTAGCCTAAAGCCAGCGTCTGACCCTTCGTCTGTACTCGTGGTAGGCGTCGCCGAACGCCTTGACGCAGCTCTCTTCCTCGTAGGGTATGAAAAGCACCTCCATAAGAGCCACGTACGCCAAGGGGAAGACGAAGGTCACGACGGTCCCATGGATAACGGCTACACCGAGGAGGACCGAAGCCATGCCGAGGTACATGGGGTGTCGGCTCAACGCGAAGGGCCCCGACGTGATCAGCGCGGATGGCTCAATGTATGGCTTCACCGTGGTCTCGTGCCTCTTGAAGAGGGCGTCGGTCCACAGGTTCATGGCCGCGCCGAGAGCGATGAACAGGTATCCGGCGTAGGTGGCTGGAGGGTAGAGCACCTTGGCTATGGGGTAAACGAAATGCAGTGCTACGCTCAACGCCATCAAGGCAACGAAATAGTTGGTGGGCATTATGCCTTGAAGCCTCTCCTTGAAAGTCCGCGGATCATCATGTGGGTCGTCTCCGTGACTTGGCTCCTGGTTTTCACCATTCATCTTGGTTCCGCTCTAGACTGAGCCTGATCAACCGATATAGCCGTTCTGGATAATGCTGATCACATACTGGAAACTGCTGACATTCAGATCGTATATTGATGGTAGAGCCCTGACTTGTGGGGTAAGCGGCTATAGGGAGTGACCCGTGAATTCCATGTATGCTTCTAGGACCGACGCGGCCTCCACGACCTTCACGGTGTAGCCGTTTTCCATCAGGTACTCCTCGAGTGTCTTCGTCACCATCTCGTAGGTGGTGATGGTGAGTCTGCCTCTCTGGATGGTCTTGGGCTCGTAAACCGTCACCGTGCCCTGGTCCGCTGGGACGATGACTGTCTCGGCTCCCTCCTCGGCGGCCGCCAGCGCCTTGTAGGGTATGCCCCCGACCTTGCCGACGGAGCCGTCGCTGTTTATGGTGCCGGTGATGTAGACGCCGTCCCTGACCTCGACGTGCTGTAGGGCGGCGAGCAGCGCCACGGTTATGGCGGCGCCGGCGCTTGGCCCATCTACGGCGTCCACGATCACGTCAGACGTGATGGTGAGTATTATGTCCGTGCTGCCGAAGGAGGCGCCGGTGAGGGTCTCGACGACCGCGGCGGCGGTCCTGACGCTGGTCTGGATGTCCATGCCGTTGAGGACCTCGGTGTTGACGAGGACCCTGCCCTGCCCCTCCGCTAGCTCGACATCGGCGTGGAGCACGTATCCCCGGTAGCTGGTCTGGAACAGGGTCTGGGATGTCTGCACAGCTAATATGGGGATGCTGGCCTCCCCGATTATGCCGGACGCGTTGTCCTGCGCCGTCACCGCCGCGGCGTAGTGGTTGGCTAGCTCCTTGTAGTATTCTAGCTGGCTGGTTGACATGTTGAGCCGCTGCTCCAGCTGGACCGTCTTCTCGGCCAGCTGGTTGAGGGTGGACACGTACTCCTCTGCCTCGCTGCTCACCTGCCTGTTCATGTTGTACATGTAGCCGCACGCCGAAGCCAGCGCTACGTTGAGTATGATACTGAGCGCCAGAAGGCGACTGCCCCTGATGTGCTTAGCCGTTTCCATGTGTGCTTTCTCTTCCATGGCCATTGGTTCCGCCTCGGAGAAAATCTGTATGACCCTTTTTACGGGTTTCTCAAGATTACACCCAAAACAAACCCAGATCAGGAGGTGTCTGTCTCTTGCCGTGCGTTCACTTGAAATTTTATCGGGTTGGATGGATGCGACGCGCTGGCTCCTTTCAGTACATCTTTAACGGGGGCCCACAACTAGATCTTGATGCATCATGAGCCGCGTCGGCCTGCTTCTGCCCAGCAGCAACACCACCATGGAGCCTGATCTGTACAGGATGGCACCTAGGGGTGTAACATTCCACACAGCCCGCATGCTCCTCCGTACCGTGACCGTCGAGGATCTGGAGGAGATGGCGTGCGAGGCCGAGGGAGCGGCGCGGCTTTTAAAGACTGCCGGCGTGGACATGCTGGCCTACGGCTGCACCAGTGGCAGTCTCATAGGGGGCGTCGAGTGGGAGGAAAGCCTCCGGAGGAGGCTCGAGGAGGCGGCCGAGGTTCCCGTCGTCACCACGGCGGGCGCCGTCGTGGAGAGCTTGAGGACTCTGGGGGCTAAGAGGGTTTCCGTGTTCACGCCCTACGTGGACACGGTGAACGCGGCTGAGAGATCCTTCCTAGAGGCCCACGGTTTCCACGTGGAAGCTATTAGGGGCCTCGGGCTCACGGATAACCAGGTGATCGGAAGGGTCAACGAGGCGCGGCTTGAAGCCTTCATAGCCCCCACCCCTGGCTCTGATGCTGTCTTCGTCAGCTGCACCAACCTCCCCGTCGTCCACCTCATCGAGAGGCTGGAGGAGAGGCACCGGATGCCCTTCGTGACCAGCAACCAGGCCACCATGTGGGCCGCCCTGCGTCTACTCGGCAAAGGCGGCGTGAGAAGCTATGGCGCTCTTCTCAGAGAACACGCGTCTCCGTGAATCCACCGAAAATCTCTGCTTTTCACCGCTGGGAAACCTTTGATAACCTCCAACCATCTAAGTGAACCATGGAAAAGCTACCGGTTCTTCACTCCATCCCGTCGCCTACCAACCACCTATGCGGCCTCGCCTGGGTGGACGGCTTCCTCTGGTACAGCGACGGAGAAGAGTCCACCCTCTACAGGCTGGACCCCGTGAACGGGGAGACTCTCACAGTGTACGAGATACCTCGCGTGAACGCCAGCCTCTCCTACGACGGCGGCTACCTATGGCAGGTCACGGGCGGGGGACGCCTCGCCGGCCCCAAGACGGTGACCAAGATCGATCCCGAGTCAGGCAAGGTCCTTGATGTCGTGGGGCTCGGCGTGGACAGCATGTACGTCGCGGGCGTCGAGGTCCGCGGCGAAGAGGTGTGGCTGGGGTTGGAGCAGAGGGGGAGACTCCAGCAGAGGCGGCTCCACACAGGCGAGATACTCCGAGACTACAGGGTTGAGCCCAGGATAGCCGGTGTAACGGCGGCGGACGGCGTCCTCTTCTACTGCGAGTATGATCAGCGGCTTCTCGTGGAGGTGGACCCGGGGACCGGCGCTGAGATGGCCCGGTACAGTCTTGAGGGAAACCCTACGGGGGTCACGTGGGACGGCCGCCACGTCTGGTACAACGACTATTCAGGGAAAAAGATACGCGAGGTGCAGCCGCCTCGCTAGGAGACCAGGCTCCCCGCCCAGGCCGCCGCCCGTTCAAGCTCGCCGTCCTTTAACGGGCCCTCCGTGTCCAGCACGATGAAGCCGGCAGGTTCGCCCACAGGCGTCCCTCCCCTCCTAGCGAGCTTGTCCCGGATAGGCTTGGCGGCGTACCCGAAGACGCCGATCATGAACCTCAGCACCGGGTTGCCGGTGTCCTCCCTGGCTATCCTGGTGTCGAAGGAGGCCACCTTGACCCCCTTCAAACCGCCCGAGGGGATCTTCTTCAGGAAGTCCTTGACGGCGTCTGACGGCCTGAAGGCGCGGGTAGGGGAGCCGACTATGAGAAGGTCTAGCCCGGAGAGCTCACCGGCTTCGACATCGCCTGGGCGCTTAACGGCGGCGTCTCCCAGCGCTTCCCCGATGGCCTGAGCCACCTTCTCCGTGTTCCCGAAATACGAGTCATAGACGACTAGAATCTTCATACCGAGTAGCTGTCTGATGCTTGAAGTTAAAGGCTTTCTCAAATAGGGGTGTGGTGGGCCGGGCAGGACTTGAACCTGCGACCTCCGCCTCGTAAAGGCGGCGTCCTGACCAGGCTGGACGACCGGCCCACACCATCAAGAAGGGTTAAACACGAAACTTAAAACTGTTTCACATCGCCGTTGAGCAGGGCTTCCATCTCCCGGTGGAGGCTCCACAGCCGCTCTATCGCCGGGTGGTCTCTGCCCATCTTCTGGGCGAAGTCTTCGACGGTGACGCTGATGTCCACCTCGCGCCACCCCGCGATGAGCTTGTCCGCGTAGCAAACGATCTTCTCCTCTAGGGTCTCCGGCACGTAGACCCCCTCGGGCAGCCCCAGTGCGTGGGCCTCTTCCTCGGGTATGCCGGCGCCGATGTGCCTGTCAACTATGCGAGCCACCGGCTCCGCGATGCCCAGCTTCCTGACCATCTCCCCGCCCACGGCGGCGTGGTCGGTGCCATGGGTCTTGCTGCGGCCTATGTCGTGAAGTATGGCCCCGATCTCTACCAGCTCCACGTCCACGTCGTAGCCCTTTTCCTTTAGCCGCCGCGCCATCCTGACGGCTATCCTCGAGACGTTCAGGCAGTGATCTATGACGTGGATGGAGCATCCGACCCTTTGGAGCAGGTCGATGGCCTCGTCCCTGCTGGGGACGGTCAGGTCTCCAGCTCCTCCTTGATCTCCGCGATCTTCTTCTCCAGGAACTCGACCACCGGCGTGTTGTCCACCCTGTGAAGCGGTTGCTCGCAGTAGGGGCAGTGGAAAACGGTCTCCATGGCGTCCTCGAACGTGGTGTTGGGGCATTGGGGGTTCCCGCAGTGGTAGAACTCGTGGGTGGTCTCGTATTCGAGCCGGGTCTCCAGCTTCCTGAGTATCTTCTGCTTGGTGCTGTGCACGTACGCCTCGACGAGCTCGGGCTGGAGGCTCCACTGGAATATGAACCACCCCGTCTCCTTGTCCCTGAAGCGCCTGTTGGTGACTATGCTGTGGTTGTAGAACCTGTAGAGGAGCTTCCTCACGTCGTTTATCTGTATCCCCGTGATCTCCGCCAGCTCCTCCACGGTTATGTTCTCCTTCTCGTTGAGGACCTCGATGATCTTCACCCCGTCGTCGCCGCCGAGGACCTTCGCTATGTTGAACAGCGTCTCCTCGTTGACAGTGTAGATGGACGCCATGGCTTCTCCTAACCTATACACAATGCCATGTCGCGGTGTTTAATCTTTGCTGAGGGTCTCGACGTCCTTGCCGCGGCTCATGGGCTTGATGCTGAGGCGGGCTCCCTCGTAGTTTCTCTCCAGCTCCTCGCCACCGAACAGCATGTGCAGGAAGACCGCGAGGGCGCTCACCTCGCTGTGGGGCTGGCTCGTCACGGAGACGTTCCAGGTCGCCAGGTCGTATATCTCGCGGGGCACCTTGGGGCCGCCCACCGCCACGAGCTTGGGCTCTGGGCTGGCCCTGATCTCCTGGATGACCTGCTGCACCGGGAGACCGTACATGGTGAGGTGCACCACCTCGCCCCGCCACGCCTTGACCGTGGCCCGCCAGCTGTCCGTGTGCCGCACCGTGAACCCGCCGCCCCAGTCCTCCACCAACTCGGCCACTGTCTCCTCGAGCCTCGGGTCCTTGACGCCCGAGTACACGGCGTCTCTCGCCCCGAAGGCGCGGGCTGCCAGAAGCACGTGGGTGCTCAGGCGTTTATCCCTCTGGGGCCGGTGGCCCAGCCGGAGCACCGTGACGGTCATACCGGTATACTTCGCGGCCCTATCTATTAATCTGCTTTGATGGTGCCATTTTTATTCGCGGGGCCGTAGTTCAGTGGGATCGGTTTGGCTGGAGGCGAGGAGATACCCGCGACGCCGCTCATGCTCCGGAGGAGGCTGCTAGGGTACTTGACGCCCGCGTTCAACCTGCCCCTGTTCGGCTGGAATCTGTACCAGC
Organism: uncultured Candidatus Bathyarchaeia archaeon; assembly: GCA_964529745.1. Lineage (GTDB taxonomy): Archaea > Thermoproteota > Bathyarchaeia > TCS64 > TCS64 > RBG-16-57-9. The sequence continues at coordinate 1,289 of CAZGZR010000008.1, read as the reverse complement.
TGCTCGTCAAGGTGCAGACGGAGGCGGTGGACGTCAACTCGGGGGCCTTCCTAGAGGAGCTGTTGATCACGCTCAGCTCCCTCTTCCTCGCCGTGGTCATCCCACGCTATTTCCCGGTCTACCAGAGCAGCTACAGGCTTGGGGACGAGGGGCTGTCTCTTTCACGCTTCCTACGGGGGCGGAAGCTGCTGTCCTACGGGGAGATCGACAGGGCCGAGGTCTACCTCAGGCCGGATGAGAAGATAAGCGACGACGCCAAGAAGTACGCCATGGATGCCTCCGCCAACTACAGGAAGTCTGGGTTCAAGTTCAAGGACTGGACCAACTCGGAGGACAAGATAATGAACCTCTTCGTCGGCCTCGACATATACATGATTAGCCCGGAGAAGCCCAAGACTCTCCTCAGGGACTTAAAGAGACGGAACAAGCGGTTCACCGCCAAGATCGTGGAGCTCACGAGCCGGGGCAAGAGGATACAGGAGCTGGGGTGATGCCCTTGGAGCCCAGCCCGGAGATGAGGCCCGTTTTCGCCTCCACGGTTTTGAAGACCCACCCCGAGGACTATCTAGTTGTGAGCATAGAAAGGGCGGAGGAGGAAAGCGCCCGCGTTGCCTTCAAGGACCTGGGGCCGTGGAGCTCCGTCACCTACGACCACATGGAGGTCTCCGTGGTTCTCAGCGAGTCGAAGTGGTTGGAGCTCAGGGATCGTTTCACGGCCTACAGGGTGGAGGGCCCCTACACGTTGATCACCTTCGACATCGTGCTGGACCTGTCGCTGGTTGGCTTCCTCAGCGTCGTCTCGTCTGTTCTGGCTGATGAGGGGGTGAGCATATACGCGCTTTCCACATATCTGAGAGACCATATACTGGTGAAGAAGGTGGACGCCGTGAGGGCGGTGGAGGCGCTTGAGGGGCTCATAGAGGGATGTAGGGATTACTAGTTTGTTGGTAACAACCTGTATTTTTGTGGACCTCCCTGTATAACCGGGACCCCTATGCAGACCCATATACAGTCCAAGACCCTGGCCTTCGCCGCCACCATGGCGGCCCTCGGGAACGCCCTCAGCTTCCTCTCTATCCAGCTGACGCCGCTGGTTCCCAGCATTCCGCTGGGCCCCGTGACGGTTTCCCTCGCGCTGGACCTGAGCCACCTCTCCACGTTCATCGCGGCGCTGTTCGGCGGCCCAGTCGTGGGCGGCCTAACCGGCCTCCTCTCGGGGCTCGTGGCAGCGTTCGAGTTCGGGTTCAGCCAAGGAAACGTCGTTACTGGTATCGGGCTCCCTCTGGGGA
>CAZGZR010000007.1:0-62732 GCA_964529745.1 uncultured Candidatus Bathyarchaeia archaeon | reverse complement strand
ACCGTATCTTTCCTGATCGAGTTGAAGGAAACCGCTTACCAATGGGTAGACGAGAACGAGAAGAGCATCATAGAGTGGAGCGACAAGGCTTGGGAGTTCGCCGAGCTCGGGCTCCTGGAGTTCAAGACGGCTGAGTACCTCTCAGGCGTAGCCGAGAAGCACGGGTTCAAGATGGAACGCGGCGTCGCCGAGATGCCCACCGCCTTCGTGGGCACGTGGAGCAACGGCAAGGGCCCCACCATAGGCATCCTAGGAGAGCTTGACGCCTTGGCCGGCCTCAGCCAGAAGGCCGTGCCCTACAGGGCCCCCATAAAGGAGGGGGCGCCCGGCCACGGCTGCGGACACAACATCTACGGCGCAGGCGCCATCGCGGCGGCCATCGCCCTAAAGACGGCCATGGAGGAGAACAAGGTGAAGGGCACCGTCAAGGTGTACGGGTGCCCCGCCGAGGAGACCCTCGTCGGGAAGGTCTGGATGGTGCGCCACGGCCTCTTCGACGGCGTGGACGCGGTCCTAGCCCACCACCCGGGAAGCGCCAACACGGCGGGCACCGGCAGCGGCAACGCCATGAACAGCTTCAAGGTCCACTTCTACGGCCGCACCGCCCACAGCGCCGGGGACCCAGAGAACGGCATAAGCGCCCTGGACGCCGTGGAGCTAATGAGCGACGGCGTCAACTTCATGCGTGAGCACATCATCGAGAAGGCCCGCGTCCACTACATCCACGAGGAGTGCGGAGGCCAGCCCAACGTGGTGCCCGCCTACGCCAGGACTTGGTACTACGTCCGCGCCCCGGAGAGGGCTCAGGTAGAGGAGATATACGGCTGGGTCATGGATATCGTAAAGGGAGCGGACCTCATGGCCCGTACCACCAGCAAGATCGAGTTCCTGACAGGGTGCTACAACAAGATCCCCAACAAGGTACTCGCCGACCTGGTGGTCAGCCAGATGAGGGAGATAGGCGCCCCCACCCACACGGATGAGGAGCTGGAGTTCGCCGACAAGATGGCCGAGACCATCGACATCGACAAGAAGATGAACAGCCTCCAGAAGAGCAACAGGCCTGACTGGCGGAAGCTCAGGGACGTCCACTTCGACGAGCGCGTCCTCGACGACTACCGCGCCGGCATGGTGAGCGCCGGCAGCACGGACGTCAGCGACGTCAGCTGGGTGACTCCCACCATCGAGTTCGGCACCACCTGCAGCATGCTGGGCACACCGGGGCACAGCTGGCAGTTCGTAGCCCAGAACGGCATGAGCATAGGCCACAAGGGCCTCATCTTCAGCACCAAGGTCCACGCCGCCACGGCCCTAGAGCTCCTCACCAAGCCGGAGCTGCTACAGAGGGTCAAGGACGAGTGGGTGGAGAGGCTCGCGGGGCGCGAGTACAAGCCGCCCATCCCCATGGACCTCAAGCCCCCGCTGGACCAGCTCAAGGACGCCTAGATCCGCCCCTCTCCATTTTATTCTGTTTGAGCTTCACATACGACAAAGCCTTTTAGTGTTTAAGTCAATACGGCTATAGGTTGATCGCCGCATATGCGTTAATCGCATACATATGCTTGACCGCGGTGGGGAACAGACTCATCTTAGGCTCCTTCATCGGAGGGAAGTTCCAGGACAGATTCACCGCGGCAACCGAGGGCATGAGGCAGCGCATGATCCAGGCGAACAAGGAGATGGAGGCCCGGCTCGGCAACCGGATCGGCGACGAGGAGCCGGAGGAGCTCATAGAGTTCGGGGAGATATGGAGGAAGCGGCTCCAGGTCATAAAAACCCTCGACGCGGAGAGGGAGAAGATGGAGGGCCACATAAGGTTCGTCTACTACATCCTCGGGTTCGGGCTCATCCACGCCGCCCTGGGGCTGATCCATCCGCTGCCCCTATTCGAGGCCCAGGGCGTCAAGATCTACTCCGTCACCATCGGGTGGGGCTTCGCCTTGTTCGCGGGCATCCTGCTCATAATGTATCAGCTGTCGTTCCGGCGGCTGGACAGGGCCCTGAGGGAGGTCGAGGGCGAGCTCGGCGAGGAGCCGGACTAGTTTTTTAAAGCCAAGCACGTCAGTCTGGTTAGGTTGATGGAGCCCTACATCCTGATCCTGCTAGCGGTCACGTTGGCTGTCTGCCACTTCGCCGTCTTCAGGCTGGTCCTGGACGACGACTTCGAGCTGAGGTTCAGCGTGTACAAGGACAGGCAGAGGAGCCTGCTCGTCAGGGAGAACGAGGAGTTCGTGAGCTCGATGCAGGGCGTCATCGACAGGGACCCCGAGTCCGTGGAGGCGTCGGGCTTTGGCGAGAGGTGGCGTCACAGGCTGGCGAGCATCGACGAGGTGCTTGAGAGGCGGAGGGAGCTAGAGGGCAAGGTCCACCTGACCTACTACGTGTTGATAGCCTCGGTGCTTTTCTCGTCGGCGGCGCTCACCGTCCCAGGCGGGATACCGCTGCCCTTCGACACAGTCCTCTACGTCACCAGCTTCAGCTGGTGGCTCCTCCTCGGGGCTCTCCTGTGGATGATCTGGCTGCTACTGAGGTACCAGATGGTGAACGGCAAGCTAAACAAGACGGGCTTCGACGACCGCAGAGGCATAAGGATAGGCTCCGGGGAGAACGTGTTGTCCAGGATCGTCAGCCGGCTCTCAGAGGCCCTACACCGCTAGAGCTGAACCCTGTCCTTGTACCTGAACTGCTTCTCGTAGAGCTCCTCCACCGTCTGCAGAGTGTCCGCCTCCTCCGCCGGCTTGTCTTCCCTGATCCGCGTGACGCGGGCGAACCTGAGGGCGTACCCCGACTCGTAGTGGGGGCTCCTCTGTATCTCGTTGAACGCCACCTCCACGACGAGCTCCGGGCGGACGTGCACCGTGTAGCTGGACTCCGAGACTTTGAGCGTCTGGAGCTTCTCCGTCATCCACCTGAACTGGTCGTCGGTGAGACCCTTGAAGGTCTTCCCTATCACCATGGGCGTGTCGCCGTCCCAGACGGCGAGGTGGTAGTTGCTGAGCCACCCCCTCCGCCTGCCCGAGCCCCAGTCGGCGGCGGCCACCACCACGTCCAGGGTCTCGGCCTCCTTGATCTTGAGCCACGCCTTGCCCCTGGAGCCAGGCGTGTACTTGCTGTCCAGCCGCTTCGCCATGAGCCCCTCGTGACCCATGGCGAGAGCCTCCCCGAGGAACCGCTCCGCCTCCTCCGGGCTGGACGTGACCAACCTCTCCGCGAGAAGCTTCGCCGGGGCGATGGACCCTAAAATCTCCCAGCGCCTACTGTAGGGCTCGTCGATTAGCAATTCTCCATCCAGGTAGAGCACGTCGAAGAGGTGCAGCCTCAGCGGCACCAGCTCCACCATCTCGTCCACGTTCTTGACCCGGGTGAAGCGGCGCATGAGGTCCTGGAAGGGGAGAGGCCTGCCGTTGGCCCCGACGGCGACCACCTCACCCTCCAGTATCACGTCGCCGCCTCTGATCCGCTGCTCCACAAGTTCCACCACATCCGGGACGCTCTCCGTCACGTCCGAGAGCCTGCGGCTGAACACCCGGGTCTCGTTGCCCCTCCGATGTATCTGTATGCGGGCGCCGTCGTACTTGTGCTCGAACGCCGTCTCGCCGCCGTGCACCTCGATGGCCTCCGCGGTGTCCTCGGCCATGTTGGCGAGCATGGGCTTCAACGGCACGAACAGGCTGGCCTCGATCTTGGACAGCCCCTCCTCCCCCCGCCGTAGAGCGACCTCGGCGACCATGCCTAGGTCGCCTGTCATCATCAAGGCGCGGCGGGCCACTGCCAGGGGAGCGTCGGCCGCCTCCGCTATGGCCTCGAGGATCACGCCCTCGCTCGCCCCTATCCTCATCTCGCCGAAGATGATCCGCACCAGTACGTCCTTCTCGTCCTCGTCGGCGGAGGTGAGCAGCCCCTCGATGAGCTGCTCCTTGAGCCTCCTGGACCCCGGGCCCGAAGCCTCCGCGACCCTGCTCAGGGTCTCATGTACCTTCCTTACGGTTAGCCTCTCTCTGAAGAGGGTGGTCTGGCCCCCGCCCTCCAGCACATCCCGGACGGTGCTCCACCCCACGTCGAGGCTCCTCGGGTCGAACTCGGGGAAGACCGTACCCGCCAGCAGCAGCACAGCCGGCGCCACCTCAGCGGGTTCCAGCCGCCTCAGGAACCCCGCTATGAGGGCGGTCTTCTCCTTACGCTTCGATGTTGTCTCCAGTTCCCTGCATAGAGCGGCGAGCTCGCCGAATCCGGTCTCAGGCGTGGCGGCCACCTCCGAGGTAGTCTGTAAGGCTCCGCTGGCTCCCCGCGGCTCGCATCCGCTTCACCAGGGTCTCCACGCGGTCCCGGCTGAAGCCCCGCTCCCCGCAGAGGAACCCCACCAGCCCCTCCTCATCTATCCCTCGCGTCTCCAAGCTAAACGTCTCAGTGACCTCGGGGTGTAGGTAGATGTCGCGGATGCCCTGGTATGTATCGGGAACCTTGGCGAGGGTCTTCGCGGGGAGTTCTTCGATGGAACCGTGCCGCCTAATGAGCTTGAGGGCTGTCTTGGGCCCGATCCCCTTCACGCCCTCGTTGAAGTCTGTGCCCACCAGTATGGAGAGGTCTATTAGCTGCGGCCTGGTGATCCCTAGCTCCGCTAGCAGCACCTCCAGCTCTATGAGCTCGGGCTCGAGCCTCCTCGCCCTCCCCTTGCTGGGGAGCCACTCCTCGCCGCCTATGGTCAGGTACCTCAGGAGCCGGGGCGCCCCGAAGAGGAGGGAGTCGTAGTCCCTGCTGTTGGCGGCCCATACGTCACCCCTGGACGCCATGTACGCTGCCTGGGCCTCTCCCTCGCTGGGGGCCTGAACCCAGGGTACGCCCAGCAGGGTGAGCAGCCTCTTGGCGTCGTCCAGCCCCTCCCCGGTCAGCCTCCCCGTCATGACGGCCTTGGAGTATGCCGTCGCGATGTCGCCGCGGCTCACGGCCTCCGCGTACTCCTCCTCGGCCTTCTGCCTGGCCTCCCTGCGTTTCTCCACCTCCCGCCGCTTCAGGGCAGGTGGCCTGCCGTCGAACACGAAGACCAGCCTCATGTTGTAGTCCGAGATGAGGCGGGTGGTCCTGTAGGCCAGGCCGACGAGGTGGCTGGTGACCCTGCCTTCGTCGTCCAAGAGGGGAGTCCCGTCCCTTGTCCTGATGAGGGCGAGGAACTGGTGGAGCACGTTGAAGCCGTCCACGGCGAAGCTCCTGCCCTTGAGGTCTTCTAGGCTCAGCGTCTTCTTGATTATGATGGGTGTGAGGGGGACTCCCAACGGAACCATTGAAGCTAAGTAGCAGCCGAATAAATCGGTTTCCCGCATCCTACCGAAAATGCTTAAAATAAAGAAATGAAGCCCCACGGGATCGAATCGCAAAATGGTAATGCGTTCAAGGCCAATACGGATGTACAACCAAGGTATGCAAAGTCGTCAGAACAAAACCAAGGATGATATCTACTACAAACAAGTCTTCTGGTATAAAAGCCAGATTTGAATTAAGGAAGCACGCCTAAACTAGCCAAACGAGTCACCTAAGGTGGTCAAGAAATGACCTCATCAATCACTAAAAAGGAAGATAAGATTCCTTACATAGGCCATGACATTTTATTTCTATACAAGTCATACAATGGTTTTAAAAGCCAGCTTTAATTTTTTTTCGTGAAAATGCACATATTGAGATCACCATTGGTAACAGTGAAAAAACTAATATATATATTATATTGTTTACTATGATGTTTCTATAGGGATAATATACAGTATAAAAATATAAGACATATACTACTGAAGATATTATTATGAGCAGAATATCATGACGATAAAATATGTTTATTCTATTATTTATTGGATCATATAAGCTAAATAATATAGATAGAGCCGACATAGAAATTAAATAAGTTCCAAAAAATTCAGGTATTGATAGTGTACTTCTTACTGGAATATGATTTTGAATTGTAAAAATAAATCCAATTAAAAATACGAGTATGGAAGAATATATTCTTATATTAATAACTCTATTAAGGACATTGGTATTTAGAACGGGTGTAAAAAATATTGTAATGGCTATTATAAAGAGCGGCAATAAAATAAGTCTATAAAAAAAAGAAGACTTTCTATTAAGTAAGATATATAAAGTAGTCCCATCTTTTATCATCCCTTTTCTCCAAGTGTTCGTAAGTAATCTATTCTTTATACCTGTAAAATGAACACTACTATCTTCAACATTAATATTAAAATTAAAATTAGTAAGTCCATATATTTGATTTTTTTCATAATATTCTAGATGATGTGGATATAAATTAATGTATATTTTATAAAAATCATAAGGGAATAACTCTCCATAACCTTCAATAAAAAATAACTTGTTTTTTAAATTACCTTGATATGACCAATGTTTTGTATAACCTCCAGTACTATTAAGGGAAATTTTATGATTTTCAATACCTTGTATAATTATTGTTACTTTATCTGATTCATAAGGAAAATCTCTTAACTTTATATTAAGGTTTATTTTAGTAGAATAATCGTCAATTTTGACATCGATGATTTCAATTGTATATTCTAGTGATATAGTGTATTCATCAGGCTGAGAATTAATAACAAATAATTCCTGAATAAATATGCTGAAAAATAAAATAAAAAAAAGACGGCCTCTTTTCATATATTTTAAGTAAAAATTATATGTTAAAAATTTATCTATTGAAATGTTTTAAATATATTAAGCAATATCCATGGGTTTCAATATCCCATATTTTATTAAATAAGAATAACTGATTTCAAGATATCAATGACTGAAAATTAAAGTAAGTATTTTCTATCTAAGTAGTAATGGAAAAACACCAATTAGAAACCAAATTAAGGATAACAGAAACAGCAATAATTGCCAAAACAAAGTACGAATCTTGAACTTTTTTTTATTCACTCTGATCTCATTCATAGAATAGTGAACACCAAATTTATAGCCGAAAATCATCCCTAAAGTCGCTTCAATAATTCTCATTCTTTTATATGACTCAGTATTGAACTCTCTTTCAGTCCAATGAAGTACTAATGCCCAAAACATATACAATCCAATGGATAAAAATGCATTAAATGAGATTAGACCTTGATTCTTTTGAACAGTATTACTTAGAACCGAAAATGATGCCGTTAATAGTAAGGTGCCTACAACAAGAGAAATTGTTTGCCTTTGTTGAACGCTTCTATTCCATTCTTTGTAGTCATCAATAATAACATCTACTAATTTACTCATTTTTTCTTCAGTGTAGGAAAAAAATAAATCAAGAATATTGACGTCTAATTCAGTGGCACAGTTTTCTGGATATTCAAGAAAAATTATATTCTTTGATAAAAAAACGGAAACAGCACAGCCTATTAATCCAAATAAGCTTGTAAAGAATCTGTCCCAATTAATAATATAGAGCATTATTTTATATGTAGTTAAACATAATTTCAGGTTTTTGTTTCAGTTACACATACTAACCATTTAGTTATATCCGCTTTCTCAAATGACAAAATACACAATTTACTAACGGGAAGCACTCTCTCATTCTTAAAATTGTAGTAAAATCAGATTTGATATAGGTTGCTATTCGATTCTCATATCATTTTCAACGAAACCATTGAAGTAGCAGCCGAATAAATCGGTTTACCTTCACAGGCCGTTGAGCAGCAGGTGGTAGGCGAGCCCCACGGCGTAGAGCGCGGCGCTGGAGACGGCCAGGTACCTGATGACCTTGTTCATGTCCGACTTGAAGTAGGCGTTGGTGAGCACCGTGCATAGGTGTATGGGCGACGCGATGTAGGTGCACGTGATGCCCAAGAATACGATGCTCGCGTAGTGGATGTTGGACCCACCGAAGAGGGGGAGCAGTATGGGGAATCCTATGCCGACGCCCATGGCGGGTGAGCCCGATACGGCGCCAATCATCATGGGGATGACGATGGCGACGGCGAGCACAGGGACCCCCGACGCGATCACGGCGTCGAAGACTTTGGTCACGCTCCCCGACGCCAGAATCATGTCCCGTAGGTACAGCATGGAGGCTGCCGAGAGGACTATCTCGAGGCTAAACCCGCCTGCCGCCATCCTCGCCGCTTCGCGTGGACCCACCCGGCCCAGCGCAAAGGCCGCGGCGATCCCTACGACGAGGCTCATCCACACGGGGAGACCGTACAGGGTCAGCCCCACGGCCAACAGTATGGGCACGACGCCCTTCATGGCACCGAAGTCGAGGGCCCCGCGGCCCCCCTTCTTCTTCACGGCTATGAACCTGCGGCCGACGATAAGCCCTATGGCCACCATGACGAAGAACAGCGGGGACTGGACCCTGAGCCACGTGTTGACGGGGAAACCCGAGAGCGTGACCGCCATTATCGTCGAGGAGGTGATGGGGTTCATCCAGTAGAGGAGGTGCCTGAACCAGACGTTATAGTAGGTCTTGTGCTCGGGCTTCAGCCCTAGCCTGTCGGCCTCGGGCTCGATGAAAGGAGCGGACATGAGGGCGCCCCCCGGCATGCTCAGGAACCCGAAGAGGGCGGGTATGGTCGCCAAGAGCACGCTGCCCGGCAGCACGGTGCTCAGGCCCTCGATGAACCGGACCATGAGTCCCGTCTCCTTCAACGCGTAGCCTAGAACCGATATGAGGGCCACGGCTACGCAAAGCGTCCAGGTGCTGGGTTCCGTCAGTGTCTTGAGCAGGACCTCGAAGACCATGGAGGGCGGCCCCCCGGAGGTCAACCCTATGATTATGGCGGCGACGGTGATGGCCACGTAGAACTGGATGTTCCTCGCCCTTAGGATGAAGATCATGGCGAACGCGGCTATGACACCTGCTACTTCAATCATGGGGAGGACCGGTATCTCTGTGCAAGTAACCGATGCTATTTAAACACTAATAATATGCGGTTGAGGCCTGCGGAGCACCTCCGTTCACAGAGCTGCTATATTCTGAGTATGACCCTGATGAACAAGAGTATAATCCTCAGGGGTAGCAGCACTAGGGTCAGTACGAGCTTGACGAAGAAGGTTACCCCCATCAACATGGATGCCACCAGCAGGAAGATCCCGAGTAATGTTAGCAGGGGTATGAGGAGCGCGCCCAACACCACACCGTATATCTCTAGCGATATCATGGTTTTAACCGTTTCGGTGGCACCGGCCATCTCGGTCATGGGAGGAACCCTGAAAGGAACGTTCTCTAAACAAACCAAAGCGTAGAGGCTGTTCGATGAGTGATAGTTGGCAGGAAACCACACACATTATAGCAACTTTTCCAGTATACACGGTATTAATACACTGAAAAAACGGTGAAAACAATGCGTATAATCGTTACACAGGATATATGTGCAGTTTAAACCATGAAAATCATTCATTCAACACCGTCGATGAAATACATATGTCAACATGTTTCCTCCAAAAGGTGTCTAAAAACTAAAATACCTAATCGATACACACTACTATCCGTACGGTAGCCGGTGCCCACATGAGCTTCACCGATAAGATAGACGTGCTTGACCTTATCATAAATGTCCTCAACGAGCACGAGAAGAAGATGGATGACATCGTTCAGAGGCTCGAGATAATAGTAGACATACTGGAGGGGCACCCGCAGTTCTCGGAAGCCCTCATGGAGTACCAGCAGCGGATGGCCTTCACCACGGGAGGGAACGGCTCGGTGCTAATTGTGGACGACGACGAGTTCCTGACGGAGAGCTTCAGGATGCTCCTTCAGGACGCGGGCTTCGAAGTGGAGACGGCTTCCACCGGGAATCAGGCGCTGCTTAAGGCGAGCCAGACCGACTTCGACTTGGCTATCCTGGATCTTAAGCTGCCTGACACCACGGGAAGCGAGCTGGGTAAGAGGCTCAAGTCTCGTAACAAGGATCTTAACGTGGTCCTGTTGACGGGTCACTCGGAGCTGTTGGACGACATGGACCCGGAGGACCTGGGTACGGACGAGGTGCTTTTCAAGCCCATAAGCCCCGAGGAGCTTATGAAGATAACAGAAAAACTGAGGAGCCGGGCCTAGTCTAGTCGAAAACAGCTAGCCTGGACTCGACCATCTGCTTGGGCAGCGCGCCCAGGGTCTTGTCCACGAGCTTCCCGTTCTTGAAGTAGAGCAGGGTGGGGATGCTCATTATGCCGTACCGCATGGGGACAGCCCTGTTCTTGTCTACGTCGAGCTTTGCGAAGTTTATGTCCGTCCTTTCCTCTGCCAGCTGCTCGATGACCGGGCTCAGCATCCTGCATGGCCCGCACCAGGCGGCCCAGCAGTCTACTACCACGTTGCCGTTCTCCTTCACGAACTTGTCGAAGCTGGAGTCTGTGAGTTCTGTGGGTTTACTCATTGGGTTTCAGAGTATGTTCCATGGCTGCTAAATATAAAGGTATTTAAAGATGTTCGCCATCTTTGAACATAGGTATGAGTCTCAGGGAGATCCAGAGCATCCTCAACGCCCCGGAGATAGGGCCCGAGGAGCTCATTAAATGCGCCCTCGGTATGAAGACCACCGAGATACAGGCATACTGCGCCCTGGTAAACGTGGGGCCCCAAACGGTACAGGACGCCTCGGACAGGCTAGACAAGAGCAGGTCCACTGCCCAGAGGCTCCTGCAGAACCTGGTGGAGAAGGGGCTGGCCACCCGTGAGGAGGAGCTCATAGGGCTCGGCGGCTACAAGTACATCTACAGGGCCGTGCCCCCTGAGAGGCTCAAGGACTCCATCCGCGGAACCCTGGACACGTGGCACGAGAGGATGATCTCGGAGCTTGATGAGCTGCCCCAGAGGATCGCGGAGATGGGGTGCAGCGTAGAAAAATAGGTGCGGCGGCTAGCACCTGGTCAGGTACTTCTCGTACTCCCAAGGCGTGATCTTGGGTCTGCTGGCGGCCCACTCGACGCCCGTGTAATCCAGGTAGCTCTCGTATTCAGCCTGCTTCAGCTCTACGAGGTTCCTGTGGAGGTAGTCGCCCAGGGCGTCCTTCATCGTGGCGTCCTCCTTGAACCACTCCACGGCCTCTCCGAGGTGCTCTGGCAGAACATCTACGTTCAGCTTCTTGATGTCCTTCTTTGTGAAGTGGTATATGTTGTCTGACAACGGCTCCGGCGGCTCCGTCTTCTTGTCTATGCCATCCATCCCCGACTTGAGCAGGACAGTCGCCGTGAGGTAGGGGTTGCTGGACGGGTCGGGATGCCTGTACTCGATCCTGGTCACCGTGTTCTTCTCGCCCGGCGCCAGGGGCACCCTGACGAGGGCTGAGCGGTTCGCGTAGCCCCAGCTCACGTAGACCGGGGCCTCGTAGTGGGGCACCAGCCTCTTGTAGCTGTTGACGAGGGGCGCCACAACCGCCGACATGGCTTGCGCGTGCTCCAGTATGCCGCCGACGTAGTGACGCGTCGCATCGGACAGCCCCTGCTCGGCGTCCTCGTCCATGAAGATGTTGTGCCCCGTCTCCAGCTCCACGAGGCTCTGGTGCATGTGGCAGCCGCTGCCGTTGATGCCCCAGAAGGGCTTGGGCATGAACGTTGCGGTGACCTCGTGCTTCTCGGCGATGGTCTTGACGGCTAGCTTGTAGAGGATCACCCTGTCGGCCGTGTGCAGGGCGTCGCTGTACCTGAAGTTGATCTCTTGTTGGCCTGTAGCCACCTCGTGGTGGACTTTGTCGAGCTGAAACCCCGCGGCCTCCAGACACATGAGGGTCTCCAGCTTGACGTCCTCGGTGGGGTCTAGTGGCGGGAGGTCGAAGTAGCCTCCCTTCCCGAAGGGCGCGATGGAGCCGTTCTCGTTGGTGATGTAGAAGTACTCCAGCTCGGGGCCCGTGTTGAAGCCCAGCCCCTTCTCCTCCAGCTCGTCCACGGTTCTCTTCAGCAGGCCCCTGGGGTCCCCGAGGAACGGCGTCCCGTCCGGGTTGCTGACGTAGCAGAACATGAGGGCTATGCCGGGGGTCTCCCACATGGGCACCAGGAACGTGGACGGGTCGGGGTGTAGGTTGAGGTCGCTCTTGTTGACCTCCGCGAACCCGGGTATGCTCGAGCCGTCGAAGGCTATGCCGTAGGTCAGCGTCTCCCGCATGTTGTACTCGGGGACCAGCATGGCCTTGGGGCTGCCGTTGGGGTCGATGACTATGAGGCGGATGTATTTGGTGTCGTGACGCTTGATGAGCTCCATTATGGGCTCCACGGCGTCTTCGGTCGTCAACGTCTGAGACATACCTTCCATGAGCGATCTACACGCATATATAGTTTATGGGAAAAACTCTGAACGTTTGTATAGTATAGGCTGAGTATAGGATACGTATGTTAATCGGTGTTGACGCGTTCGAGGCAACTTTATTTCTTCGCCGCGGATGTCAGCAAGGCCCCAACCATGATGAGGAGCCCGCCCCCGGCGGTCAACGCGTCGGGCATGATCCCCAGTAGCAGGGCCTCGCCGACGAACGCGGCGACCGGCTCCAGGTACAGCCAAATCGCGGCGCGCACAGACTCGAGCCTGCTGAGGGCATAGTTCCAGAGGAGGTAGCCTCCGCCGCTGCATACTATCGCCAAGTATAGGACGCTCAGCCACTGGCCCTGAGTCAGCAGCCGCACCGCCGACCAGTCAGAGGCGAGGGACAGAGGTAGAAGCACCAGGGTCCCTGACAGCGTGACGTACGCCGTAACGAGCAGGGGCTTCCCGGTCCTCTGCATCAGCCTCCTGCTCATCGTCGAGTAAAGCGACCAGCACACGGCGTTCCCTAGGAGGCAGAGGACGCCGAACAGGAAGCCCGTGTCGACCTGCACGTCGGTCAGCTTCGGGACGGTAATCAGGGCTACGCCGAGGAAACCGGAAGCCGAGCCGGCGACCTTCCAGCGGCTCAGCGCCTCGCCCAGCATGAACGAGGACGCGACCCCAGTGAGTATGGGTATGAAGCCGACCACCAGCAGCGCCGAGACCCCCGCGCCCGCGTACTTGACGCCCGTGTACTGGAGCCAGAAGTACAGGCTTATGCTGAGGAAACCGAGGTAAGCCGTCTCCCTCAAGTCGCTCATCGACGGCCTCGAGCCCCGGTTTAGCTCCCGCAGGATCACGGGGAGGAATAGCGCGGACGCTATGGTGAACCTCAGCGTCGCCAGGACCACGGGGGAAAGGGTCGTCAGCACGACTGATGCGGCGACGAAGCTGAGCCCCCAGATGAGGGCCACGGTGACTGCTGCGGCCACGCCGCCCACGCTGCGCTGGTCTGCAACCATGGACCACCGTCACGTTAAACAGATATATATTTTACGGCAAGTTTAATATACATCCGTATAGACGAATAGGTATTCAACGCACATATGTGAAGGTGTCGAGATGTTCGCAATGGATGAGACAGACAAGAAGATACTCGCGGAGCTGCTGTTAGACTCCAAGAGGAGCTACCGTGAGCTGGCCAAGGCCATAGGGATCTCAGCGGCCACGGTCATAAGCCACGTCCAGCGGCTGGAGTCCGCCGGGGTCATAAAGGAGTACACGGTGATGCTGGACTTCGAGCGGCTGGGCTTCGAGCTAACCGTGGTGACGGAGATGACTGTGAACAGAGGCAAGCTTCTGGAGACCCAAGGGGAGATCGCCAAGCTGCCCTACGTCTGCGCCGTCTACGACGTGACCGGGGAGATCGACTCCATCGTGGTGGCCAAGTTCAGGAACAGGCGGGAGCTCAGCGAGTTCCCCAAGGACCTGCTGAGCATGCCCTTCGTGGAGAGGACCAACACCCACGTGGTTCTCAACACGGTGAAAGAGGACTTCAGGATGATCAGCAACCTCTAACCTCTTCATTTAAAAAATAAAGAACGGGTTATTTTTTCCTCAGCGTCTTCCCGGGCAGCGCGTCTGTGTACCTGCCGTTTTCGATGACGGGTACGCCGTTGACCAGGACGTATGGTATGCCTGAGGCGTATCTCTGTGGGTCCGTGAAAGTGGCCTCGTCCTTTACGGTGGCCGGGTCGAACATCGTCACGTCTGCCTTGTATCCCTCCCGTAGGACGCCTCTGTCCTTGAAGCCCATCTTCTGGGCGGGTGCGCTCGTCATCTTCCTGAGGGCCTCCTGGAGGCCTATGACGCCTTCCCTGACGTAGTGGCCCAGGACCCTGGGGAAGGTGCCGTAGAACCGTGGGTGGGGCTTCATGTCGGCCCAGATGCCCTCGGGGGAGATGGCTGAGCCGTCGCTTCCCACCATGCCGAGGGGGCTCTGCATGACGCGGCGGACGTCTTCCTCGTTGAGCCCGAACATGACGCTCGGTACCTGGGTGTCCTCCATGATGAGGAGGTCGAACATGGCGTCCATGGGGGGCTTGCCCATCATCTCCCCGATCTCCTTTAGGGTCTTGCCCGTGTACTGGGGGTTTTTCTTGGCCTTGGTGACGAGTATGTTCTCGGGCGGGTAGCCGAGCCTCTGCTCCTTCTTCATGCGTTCACGCGTCGCCGGGTCCTTGAGGCGCTCCAGTGTCTTCTCGGCTCCCCCCTCGTGGGCCCAGTGGGGCAGCAGCGCCGTGAGGCCGGTGCTGCTGGCGATGTAGGGGTACTGGTCGAAGGTGACGTCTACGCCTTTCTCCCGTTGCTCGGCGACTAGTGCGAGGCTCTCCCTAGTTTTGCCCCAGTTCCTCTGGCCGCTGGCCTTGAAGTGGGCTATCTCGACGGGGAGCCCCGCGTCGCGTCCTATGGCGCATGCCTCGTTGACGGCGTCGAGGAGGGTGTCTCCCTCGCCCCTGATGTGGCTGCAGTAGACTCCCCCGTGTTTCGCGACTACCTTGGCTAGCTCGGTTATCTCCTCGGTGTCGCCATAGACGCTGGGCGGGTAGATGAGGCCGGTGCTCATGCCCCAGGCGCCGTCCCTCATGGCCTCGTCCACGAGCGCCTTCATCTCCTCCAGCTCCTCCGCGGTGGGCTTCCTGTCTTCGTAGCCCATGACGTTCTGGCGGACGGTGCCGTGGCCCACAAGAGGCGCTATGTTCGGGCCTGATCCCTGCCTGTCCACCCTGTCCATGTACCCGGCCATGGTCTCCCAGTCGTACTCGAAGCCCTCCGGGACGGAGCTACTGGCGTAGGTTTTCTTGTACTCCCTGACGGCGGTGTTCATGGGGGCGGCGCTGCCCCCGCAGTTGCCTACCACCTCGGTGGTGACGCCCTGGTGTATCTTGCTCAGCCCCCGGGGGTCGATGAGTATGGGGAAGTCGGAGTGGCTGTGGATGTCTATGAAGCCGGGGGCTACTACGAGTCCCCCAGCGTCTATGGTCTTCTCGGCGTCGGCGTCACGGAGGTCCCCGACGTCCTTCACGGTGTCGCCGGCTATGCCGACGTCGGCCCACCGCCACGGGTTGCCCGTGCCGTCCATGACGCGGCCGTTCCTGATGACTATGTCGTACTTCAATTGGTATCATTGATGATAGGCGGCTGCGACGATAAATGGTTTGGCAGGCGTCAAGACGTTATTCAAATATTTCGCTGTCCCCCTTCTTCATGCAGAGTTGAGGCGCAAGTACAGCTACGTCCGGTACACGTGGTGGAGGGAGGTGGACATCGACGGGCTGGGCGGTGAGCTCTCGGAGAAGTTCGAGGTCAAGCCCGTCAACGTCCCGGAGAGCACTATCTACGAGTTGTCGCTGTACAAAAACATGAGGGAGGAGACCCTGGTGAAGGCGGACACCTTGGGAGCCTACATCTCCAGGTTCAGGGCGGTGCTGTTCCAGAGGGACATGGCCCCGTTCACGTCCCGGGACATGGAGCTGCGGAGTAGGCTTTTGGAGGTCTACCCCAGGGACAGGCCGTCGCCTTTCCCGTGGGCGTTCAGCGAAGAGGAGCCCTTCGAGGTAGCCGAGTAGGCTAGGCTCTTCGTATGTACTTTTGTCTCTTGTCACTGTAGGGAGAGACCCGCCGCTTGTATACCTCAACGAGTCCCTTGTTGACGAGGCTGGGGATGGCGCCGCTGTCCCTGCGGGGCACCTCCTTGCACATGACGTCTCCCTGGCAGACGAGTTCGTAGACCCTCCTCTCAGCCGGTGAGAGGTCGAGTTCTTCAGACAATGGCATCAGATACTTATCGTCAACGGAGGGTAAAAGCGGTTCGATGCCTCGGTTAAACCCTGTTGGGGGGTGAAAATAGATGAATGAATAGGGTGTATGGGGGAAAATACTGCCCCTAGACGAACCTTATCTCCTTCCGCAGGTAGAAGGGTTCCATCAAGGGACGGTACTTATCCATCGTGTCCTTGTTCAGATCCGCCGGCGGCTTCTGGTCCGGCGGCAGGAGTGGCTCATACTCGGTCCCGGCCATCTCCTCGGCGAAAGTCTCCTTGGCCTCCTCCAGCAGCCCGGGGCTCGTGAACAGGTCGATCATCGAGGCCGCCAGGACCTTGGCGCCCGCCACGGTTCCCTTGTGGGCGATCGAGGTCGCGGTCGCTATCGCGGCGGTCCAGTGGTGGCCACGGATACCGGGCACGTTGGCCGGGAAGGTCAACCTGCCGTGGGGCACGGTCCAGCAGATGTCCCCTGAGTCGTTGGTCGACGCCCCCTGCACCGCCTTCTTCAGCGGGAAGAGCCTGGTCTCGAGGCCGATCTCGGGCACCTCACCGATCTTCTGCACCTGCAGCGCCAGCTCGACTTCCTCGGGGGTCCACTCTGGCATTCCCACCATCTCGATGTTCTTCTGCACGATCTCGGCCATGGTGACGTTGTCGCGCGTGGGCCAGCCAGCCGAGAGCATGTTCTCCGTTACCGTGGTGCCCGTCATCAACGCCGCGCCCTGTGAGACGTTCTTCGCCCGTTCGTGCATGGCGAGGACCCCGTCGCGGTCGGCGTCCCTGAAGTAGAACCATATGGTGGCGATCTCCGGTATGACGTTGGGCTGTACTCCGCCGTCGGTGATGACCGTGTGGCTCCTCGCAGACGGCTGGATGTACTGCCGCTGAACGTCCCAGCCCACACTCATGAGCTTGACGCCGTCGAGGGCGTTCCTCGCCAGCCAGGGGTTGGCGCCGTGGGCGGTCCTGCCGTGGAACGTATACTGCACAGACATGTTGGCGTACTGTCGGATGCCCCAGGAGGTGGAGAGCCGGCTGCCCACGTGGGGATGAAACGCCGCGTCCACCCCCTTGAGGTAGCCATCCCGGACGAAGTAGGGTCTGGCTAGGATCTGCTCCTCGGCCGGGGTGCCGAAGAGCTTTATGGTCCCCTCCAGGCCGAACTCGTCGAGCACGCGCTTCACCGCGATGGCGGCTCCCACCATCACCGCGGCGTTGGTGTTGTGCCCCTCTGCGTGCCCGGGCGCGTCCTTGACCACCGGCTGCCTGCGGTCTGCGACGCCGGCAGCCTGGGAGCCACTTGGCACGGCGTCGAACTCAGTGTGCACCGCGATGACGGGTTTGCCCGAGCCGTAGGTGGCCATGACCGCCGTGGGGAAGCCCTCGATGGGGTCTATCCTGAAGCCCTCCTGTGAGAGGACCTTGACCAGGAGATCGTGGGTCTCGTACTCCTGCATCCCGAGTTCCGCGAAGCTCCATATCGCATCTCCTACGTCCGCGATCTGCTCGGCATTCTGATCGATGACCTGTAGCGCTCGTTGTTTGGGTTCCAATTTCTTTCGCCTAGTAGTGTCTGAGGAGCTATAAAGCCTTGATGAGGGTCGATGCTTTAGCCCTTCAGGTAGCCGCCGAGGTGCTCGACCATGGGTCTGCCCAGTGCGGCCTCCACCACCTCGTAGTTCTCGCTGTACCTGTTGCCGTCGCCTACCAGGATCTTCTCCTTGGGCACGTTGACCACGTATACGGTCTGGCCCTTCGCCAGGCCGGCGCTGGTCACCAGGTCGCCGCTCTCGTCGAAGGTCGTCATGAGGTCGGGGAACGTGGCCAGCCGGTCGCCGCCCTTCTCCAGGGTCATGTACTCGTTGACGTAGCCGAGCTCCCACTCCTCGCGGCGCTGCTTGACGGTGGCGAAGCCCACGTCGAACCCGCCCCTGGCCTCTATCGTCACCTCGGTGACCCGCCCCTTGCATACTAGCTCGCCGCCGAGGAATTCGGTGGCCGCCTTCACCTTGGCGTCGGCGCCCTTGTCCTTGGAAGCCAAGAACCCGTAGCCCAGATCCAGGGCCATCCTTATGGCACCGGGAGCCCCGTGCTCCCTGGTGTAGCTCACCGACACGGGGTCCCTGGCCATGGCTATGAGCGCCTTCATGTCCCGCGCCTGGGCGCGTATCACGTTGCTGGTGGTCTGGAGAGTGCCCCACGCCACCACCTCGCTTCCCTCGGTGACCCCCGACTTGACGCTCCTATAGTCGAGGCGGTGGAGCCCCATGCTCCCCATCATGGCCGTGGGGTGGGCCCGTCCGTCGCCGGGGGTGTCCACCACGGGGAGCCCCAGGGCGGCGGCTATGAGCCAGCCGCCGAAGCTGTTGTGTCCGCCGTTCTCGGCGGCTATGACGCCGTGGAACTCGACGCCCACGTCGCGGAGGAGCTGGGCGGCCCTGATGTAGTGCATGGGCTTGGTGTTCCCCCGCTCGGTGGGTGCCCCCAGCGCGGCGCTCGTGATGACCCTCCACTCGGGGTCCGCCTCGTCCGGGCCCCAGAGCTCTATGTTGCCTATCTCAAGGGCGAGGCTGCCCGTCTTGAGCCCCGTGTCGGGCCAGCCCCCGCCTCCTCCCCCCAGGATGGCCCCGCCGTAGGCGAGGGCCTCCACGTCCTCCAGCGTGACGTTGTGCGGCATATCGTCTCAGTATTAGTAGCCGGTAAATGGGTATAACAGGTTTTATGATTTTTTATGGCTAGTTTCCCATTCGTTTCATTAGATAATAGCCGACGCCTAGAACTGCCGCGCCGCCTAATCCTGCGATTATGAGTATGTCAACTGGTTTTTTTATTGTAATTGTCTTGGAACTTGAATCTGTTTCTCCATTATCATCTGTGACAACCAGCGTTACTACATATTCTCCTTCCTCGGTGTAGGTATGAGTCGGGTTTTTTTGTTCAGATGTTGAGCCATCATCAAAATCCCAATAATACTCGGTAAGGTGTCCATCGGGATCATTAGAGTTGTCTTCGAAAGATACCTCTTTATCCACGCTCTGAGTTTTGGGTTCAAAGTTAAAATCTGCGTTTGGTTTTTGGTTAGGAATGATGTTTATGGTCTTAGATGTCTGATCTTGAGCTCCTTCATCATCGGTTACTGTGAGAGTCACTCTTCTCGTTCCCGGCGATGTGAATCCGTGAACTGGATTCTTGGATGATGAAGTGAAGCCATCATCAAAAGTCCATGTATAAGACATGGGCTTTCCTTCAGGGTCGTTACACTCGCTATTAAATGTAATCTCCGCTCCAACCTTAGTGGTTGTGGGTGAGAATGAGAAATCAGCTTGAGGCGGTAGATTGTATATCTTCATGTTTTTAGTATACGTATCAGTTAAACCATCGTTGTCGGTCACGGTTAGTCTTACAGTATAGGTTCCTTTGTCGTTATACTGGTGAATCGGATCTTTGAGCGTGGAGCTTGAGCCGTCACCAAAGTTCCAGTTCCACGCCGTTATCGTGCCATCCTCATCCGTTGAAGTATCGTAAAAATGAATTTCATCTTCCATTGTTGGTTGAGTGTCTGGTGCGTATGTGAAAGAAGCTTCTGGGTTCAGTTGTTCGACGTATACATAGCAGGTATCAACATCTTGTTGATTCAGTGAGTCAGTAACTACAAGTCTTACTGTATACATTCCGCTCGTTACGAACGTGTAACTTGTTCTCTCTCCTTGAGAGTCTATAACGCCATCATTATCAAAGTCCCACTCATACTTTACTATAGATGCGCCTGTGGCGTAAGAATTAGAGGCATCAAAATTTACTTTTTCGCCCAAATCTACTGTTCTGTCACTTCCTGCTTTAGCAACAGGTGGATCATAGTTGTTCCAACAATTGAAATAGAGTTCAGCATCATTTTCATCTGAATAAATACTCCCATCATATTCACCCGATGTTTTATGATAACCACTTTCTTCTAGAATTTCATCACCATAAAGTTTGTTTGTTTTAATATTATAGGTAAATCTTAGTTGGGTTCCTCTTGTTGAGCTATCAGTCCAGTCGTCGGCGCCTCCACCTGAGTAAGAGCTGATGTCTGCTAAGTCCCTGGAGGATATGGTGTCTGTTTCAAATAAAGAAATTACTACTGGGACCTCGGTTATAGTGACTTCATAAAAATAATCTTCCCCAACGAGTAAGTCATCAGCACCGTCGTATGAGCCAGTCTCAGTTATCCAATTATTGCCGTCATATACTTGTACATAGTAGTACCAATCAGCCTGTCCCTCGAACACGTTTTCTATTTCGTCAACTTTCCTGATCCGTTGAATTCTAAGTTGTATGGATGGGTAACTCTCTGAAGCTTCTACGGTGATATATGGAATTAGGCCAATTAATAGCATTAAAATTAATAGAAGTTTTTTTCTTTTCATACACGTGAATTTAAATAATAAGTTGTTTTTAATTTTTTGTTTGAAAATAAATTAAACTACAAATTAGTAGAAGGGGAGCCTGCCCTCCTTCTCCATGCCTAGGAGGGCCTCCCAGTCGCCGTTGATGTGCCTCTGAAGTATCTCCAGCTGCTCCTCGCTTACGTGCCTGAACCGGCGCTGGGGCTCCAGGTACTCCTTGATGGGCTTCAGCTCCCGTGGCTTGACGCTTATCTTGAACTCGCCGTGGTCCACCTCCACCAGCGGGAACGCGCCCGTCTGCACGGCCAGCCTCCCCACCTCCACCGTCTTGGCGGGGTCGAAGTACCACCCCGTGGGGCACGGCTGGTGCACGTGGAGGTAGGCGAGGCCCTCGCCGTTACGTGTAACCTCGGCGGCCTTCACGATCTTCCGCTTCAGGTCCGGGATGTAGGCGAGCGACGCCGTCGCTATGTAGGGTATCCTGTGCGCCGCCATGATCATGAGCATGTTCTTGCGGCGCTGGGGTTTGCCCTTCCAGACGCTGCCCACCGGGGTGCTGCTGGTGGCGGCGAACATGGGGGTGCTGCCGCTGCGCTGTATGCCGGTGTTCATGTACGCCTCGTTGTCGTAGCAGAGCCAGATGATGGACTCGCCGCGCTCCGCTGCGCCGCTGAGCGCCTGGAGGCCGATGTCCACGGTGCCGCCGTCGCCGCTGTAGCTGGTGACGTAGACCTTGTCGGCCTTGCCCTTCCTGCGCAGAGCCCTGTATATGCCCGTCTCGTAGGCGGGGGCCGAAGCGTAGTTGGCCAGCACCCACGGCACCTTGACGACGCCGGCGTAGTTGACGCCGCTGCAGTTGGGCGGGTCCACGACTATGGTGTTGGGGCCCAGCGTGTCAAGTAGGGTCCTGATGATTATGCTGGCGCCGCAGCCAGCGCAGCCGTCGCTCCCCGGGTAGACGCAGTGCTCGTTCTCTATGTCGATTGGGGGAGCGCCGCCTGGGAGGGTGTGCTCCACGAACTCAACCTCCTTGTCCAGTTTCTTGCCCTTGTCCCATATGATCTTCCTGCCCATGGCGTAGAGGTCGTCGATGGGTATGTCCTCGCCGCCCAGGCCCGTGACGTAGTTCTTGACGGGAACCCTGACGTCGGTGTTGTAGAGGGCCGACTTGACGTCCATGAACGCCATGCCTCCGCCGGTGCCGTGGCAGACCACCCGGTCCACGACGCCTATGCTGTCCACCTGTCCGGCGAGCTCTATCACCTCCTCCCTGGGGAAGGGCCTCATGAACCTGAGCTTCAGCAGCCCGATCTTCTCCCCCTCGCCCCGGAGCCTGTCCACTGCCCTGCGGGCTGCTGTGGTCATGCTGCCCATGGTGACCATGAGGCTGTCGGCGTCCTCGCACCTGTATCGCTCGACCATGCCGCCGTAGCTTCGGCCGAAGTTCTTCATGTAGCTCTTGTCCACCTCGGCGATGACCCGTTTGGCGTCCTCCATGACCTCCTCGTGGAGCCGCCTGTAGGTGGTGTGCAGCTGCGGCGGGAGGCTGGCGCTGGGCCAGGCCTTGCTGAGGGTGGGGTCCACGGGGTACGGCGCCTTGTAGGGCGGAAGCCACCCGTCCATGGCCTCCTGTTCGGGGAGGTAGACCCGCTCCTGGCTGTAGCTGAGGTAGAAGCCGTCCAGGCTCATCATGGTGGGAAGCAGCACCCTGTAGTCCTCGGCGATCTTGTAGTTCATGAGGGTCTGGTCGAGGCACTCCTGGTTGCTCTCCACGAAGCCCACGAGCCACCCCAGGTTCATCTCGGGCATTATGTCGCTGTAGTCGGGGCCCAGGCTCCAGTACCAGCCCAGGGTCCTGTCGGCTATCGCCATGACGATGGGGGCCCTGTAGTTGGTTGCCTGCGCCACAACCTCGTGCATGTAGGCGAGGCCCTGGCTGCAGGTGGCCGTGAAGGTGCGTGCCCCCGCCATGGATGCGCCCAGGGCGACTGCCATGCAGCTGTGCTCGCCCTCGGTGTGGACGTACTCGGCGTCCAGCTGGCCGTCGGCGACGAAGTCGCTTATGTACTCTATGATGGTGGTCTGGGGGGTGATGGGGAACACGGGCACCACCTCGACCCGTGCGAGGCGGACGCCGTGGGCGACGGCCTTGTTCCCGGGCATGACGTCGAAGTCCTGGGTCATTGCGTCTCCTCCTTCTCCATCTCTATGGCGTCCTGCGGGCACTCGTTGGCGCAGACGCCGCAGCCCTTGCAGAACCTGTAGTCTATCACGGGTTTCCCGTCGTCCCCGGGCTCTATGGCCTGCTCGGGGCAGTAGGTCACGCAGAGGCCGCAGGCCACGCACTTCTCGTGGTCGATGACCGGCTTGTACACCCTCCAGTTGGCGACGTACCTGCCGCCCTTGCGGCCTATGTCGTTCAGGACCAGCCCCTTGACCTTGGCCTGGTCTATCTCGGATATCATGTCTAGTACTCCTCCACCTGCACCTTGTCGTGCCCTGCCTGGGCAGTCACCTTGTTGGGCTCCGCGAGGTTCGGGGGGAACCTCTTCTCTATGGCCTTGAAGATGCTGTCCATCTTCAGCAGCCCCGTGGTCCTTGCGAAGGCGCCCAGGATGGTCGTGTTGGGTATCGGCCTCTTTATTATCTCCACGGCTATGCCCGTGGCGTCAACCACGCCCAGCTTCCTCAGGTCCTTCTTGAAGATCGCCTTAGCCTCCCCGGGGGTCTTCGTCGTGTTGTAGACTATGACGCCTCGGTCCTTGAGGCCCTGGGTTATGTCCATGGCCTCGGGCATGGGCGGGTCGAGCACCAGCAGGTACTCGGGGTGGTATATCATGCTGCGGGTGGCCTCGTCCTCGCGGCCTATCTGGGCGAAGGCGAGCACTGGTGCGCCCCTGCGGGCGCTGCCGTACATGGGGAAGGCTCGGCAGAACTTGTCCTCGTAGCTGGCGGCGATGGCGATGAGCTCGCCGCAGGCAACCACGCCCTGGCCTCCCATGCCGTGAAGCCTGATCTCCTCTACCATGTTTTCACCTCGTAGAACGATTGGAGCGAAAGGGGTACTTGTACGCCCTATTCATCTCAACTCTATAGGACTTGAAATCCTATAGTAATAACTTATTCGGATCGTACTATGGGGCGGTATTTACTGTAAATATCATCCTCACCTACAAATTGGGGAAACGTTATTCAACCCCACACGACCGTTAAATTATGCACAACGTCATTCTCATAGTCCTCGACAGCCTCCGTAGGGACCACGTCGGCGCCTACGGCAACCCCTGTATCGAGACCCCCAGCATGGACGCCCTGGCGGCGGAGAGCGTCGTCTACACCAACGCCTACCCAGAGGCGCTGCCCACCCTCCCGGTCCGGAGGGCCATGTACACCGGGATGCGTACGTTTCCCTGCAGGGGCTACGTGGCGGCGAAGGGCGACGTGGTTCTCATACCGGGGTGGCAGCCCATACCCGAGCACCAGGTCACCGCCGCCGAGGTCTTCAGGCACCACGGCTACCTGACAGCCCTCTTCTCCTCGGTGCACCACATGTTCAAGCCCTCCATGAATTTCCACAGGGGCTTCACCAGCTGGGAGTGGATAAGGGGCCAGGAGGCTGACCACCTCAAGGCGCCCATCGGCGGCGACTTGGAGGACCCAAGCAACCTGCCGTGCGACGAGATGTACGGAATGGTGGGGCACAGCCTCCCGTACTGCCTCGCTAACGTCCAAGACTGGAGGGATGAGGGGGACTGGTTCGCGCCCAGGACCTTCGGGGCCGCCGAGAGGTGGCTTGAGCGGAACGGCGGCGACCAGAACTTCTACCTGGTCGTAGAGGAGTTCGACCCCCACGAGCCCTGGAACCCACCCAAGGAGTACCTGGACCTGTACCTCGACACGGACTCCTACGACGGCAGGAGGATCATCCCCACGGTGGGCGGCCCCAACGAGTTCAGGGAGGGCGAGCTGGAGTACATTCTGGCGATGTACGCAGGCGAGGTCACCCACTGTGACACCTACGTCGGCAGGCTCCTGGACAGGGTCAGGGAGATGGGGCTCTGGGACGACACCGTGGTGGCGCTGCTGAGCGACCACGGCCACCCCATAATGGACCACGGGATAATGCACAAGCTGCCCAGCCACATGCACAACGAGCTCATGGACCTGGTCTACATGATAAAGGGACCAGCCGGTGAGCACGGCGGGGAGACCTGCGACGCATACGTGGCCCACCACGACGTCCCGGTGACCCTGATGGGGATGGCGGGAGTCGAGGCGCCGGAGGGGCTGGAAGGCGTCAACGTCTGGGACGTTGCGACCGGGGCTGCAGAGCCGACTAGGAGATACGCCACATGCATCTTCTACCCGTGGCTCTGGACCAAGGACGAGGCACACGTCTACATGACCGACATCGACAACACAGAGGAGAGGCTGTACGACACCACCGTGGATCCCGGGGAGAACAACAATATTGCGGCGGCAAACCCCGAGGTCTGCAGGAGGCTCCGGAAACGTCTATGGGACGAGATCGGGGGAGAGCCACCCAGGTATGAGGTCATCAGGCAGGGCCACGAGTGGTACGAGTACCCGGACATACACGACCCCACGGGAACCTTTTCCCAGAGTCTCATAGCCAAGAGGGACGCCAAGAAACGGAAAACGTGAAGCAGAACAACAAGCACGATGCAATGAACATTTTATCATATTCACCTCACCGCGTCATCGGTCTTCGTTTGCCGTTGGATGTCGTGGGCCAGTCCACCGAGGACCATCAGCAGCAGGGGCACAAACAATGCAGCGGCAAGCGTCCCCATGGGCTTCAGATACATCGCATCGTTGACGCCCAACACCGTCAAGACAAGCAAAGTGAAAGAGATGACGGCGTAAACCAGTAACGAATACGGGAAAAGCCTGGCGAGCCAGAGCCTGAGATGGGCTGGAAGATTTGAGCGCCACCAGTTCAGCGGCTTACCGATCCTCGTAGCCAAGATACATGACACCACGGAGAGGTCGATCACCCAGCCCCCGCCGACAAGCATCTGCGCCACCGAGAGCCCCAGCAGGATCAGGGCGCCGTTCTTCTTGTGCACAAACCACACCGACCATAGGATCACGAGACAGCTGACTGTGACCGCCAGTATCCCGGTCATGAACATGTTGGGGACGACGGTGACGGCGAAGTAGGTGAAGTCGTCTGCCGTGGCGTCGTTCGGGCCGATGGTGCTGATCACGAACCCGCTGGGAATGACACCGCCTTGACGGATCTCAAAGAGCCCGGCTATTACGCCGGTTAACCCGCAGAGTACTCCGAACGCGGCGACGACCAGCCTCGTCCCGCCGACGTCACGCCAATCAAGTGGTGTCATTTACCCATCCAGTAGTTCCTGATATGACCTCAGGACCGGCATGTCGTTTTCGGGCCCCAGATCCGACAGCTTGGTCTCGCCGGTCAACACGAGGACGGTGAGAATCCCCGCGGCCTCCCCCATGGGTATGTCCGTGTACAATCTGTCGCCGAAGAAGACGCAATCCTCCGGGTGAACCCCCCAGGAGTCGAGGATCGCCTGCAGCATCTCGGTTGACGGTTTACCGCCCGTGTAATCGACCTCGTGATCCGTCGTGGCCTTCAGCATGTTGGCCATGGAGCCCGCGTCGGGGATGAAGCCGAACTCCGTAGGGCACCGCAGGTCCTTGTTGGCTAGGATGAACTCGACGGATGGGTCCATCAGAATCCTTGAAGCCGTCACGAGTTTCGAGTAGTCTAGCGAGGTGTCGAACGTCACGACCACCGCCCCGGGTCCATCGGCTGTTAACTCGAATCTGTGTTCCTCGAAGAAGGCTTGAACTGACTCGGTCCCTATGACGTAGATTTTGTGGATAGCCTCCTTTAGGAGATGGTTTTTTACCTGATCCAAGGGGGTGAACAGTTGTCGTGCCGTAAGCTCCCTGTTTAGAAGGTTTGACAGGTTCTTGAGGTGGTCTTTCTTCGAGAGTGACGTGTTGTTGCTGAGGAAACAGTAGTGTCTCCCTTTTTTCTCTAGGGTTTCTAAAAACGGAATAAAATACTCGACGAGCTCATCCCCGTTTTTAATGGTGCCGTCGATGTCAAATATGAACAGTTTTTTGTCCAGTATTTCCTTCTTGTGCAGGCTCATTTTTTGGTTCTAGGGCGGCATTCTATAAATTGTTATGGGGCTGGGGTTGTTGGTTTTAATTGCATGTACTCTGTTTAGAGCGAGGAAACCGGTGCGTATGCATGTACGTGGCTGTCCATATTATCGATGCGAGGCTCCAACAGCAAGCAGGTACAATCACCCGCAACGATGGCCCGTCTTCCATCAAATTCAATACGTTAATAATGGCATTAAAAACCAGGATTGCCAGTATGACGAGGAACAGAATCCTTGTGACCCTTTGTTTCATAGTCCTCCCTCATCCGAGTCGCTATCTCTTGTTCAGCCTCCCGATGATCCTGTTGAACAGCTCTTGGACCGATTCAGCGTTCCTCCGCACCCATCCCCGTACGAAGTAAAGACAAACCAGCGTCAACCCCCCGGCAACGTACACGTAGACCATCGATGAAGAAGACAGGCTGCCGGAGCCAACACCGATATCCACAAACACCCACAAACCAGCCAAAGCTGATACAGATAGAAGTACAACCAACAGGAACCAGAAATTAGCCAGCCTTACTATACCGGTTCCCTGGCCATGCCTGGCCCTACTCAGATAGACCTCATACCCGTTCTCGAGGTCCTCCGAAATCGAGTTCAACACCATGAAAGCCTTTTTCCCGATGGGAGTCAACGTGTATCGTCTGTTTTTGTCTCGTTCAATCACCCCTTCAAGGAGTCTTAGATGATAATTCATTTTCCCGGTGTTGAGCCCGATCTCTCCAAGCATGTCACTGTATGAGACGCCTTCGGG
The DNA here is from genome assembly GCA_964529745.1 of uncultured Candidatus Bathyarchaeia archaeon. Classification (GTDB taxonomy): domain Archaea; phylum Thermoproteota; class Bathyarchaeia; order TCS64; family TCS64; genus RBG-16-57-9. The sequence goes on along the minus strand of CAZGZR010000007.1, from coordinate 35,388 downwards.
GGATGTTCCTAGTATCTCGATTATGTTTCTTCTTTCGGGGTGGTTAAGGGCCTGTAGTATTATCTCTTCGATGTCGTCTCTTCTCGTTGCCGTCATCTTGCTCGGTTCAACAATGTGTGAAAGGGTAAAAAACCGTTTTTGAAAAGAAAATTTTGGTAAATTCTCCTGTATAGTAAACGTTTATTCACACGATAACTATATGACTATTTCAAACCGATTATAAGCTGGACGACGAAGGTTTTTTGCATTTAAAAATGAATTAGAATTGACAATGTTCGATATTGAGCTTCTTAAAAATATGATTTTGATAATCGGCGGATCGTTTACGGTAATATGGACGCTGATGCAAATATCAGACAGGTATAAGAAAGAAAAAGTCATCCAGCCAAACATAATATTATACTATGATAACCATCATACAGCATCTAAAGACGGAGAAGTAACGACATACTATTTGAGTGCCAAAAACGTTGGAGACATAACAGCCGAAAATATAGAAATAAGATTACATAAAGCAATTCAAGAAAACAACACCACATCAATAGAAGAAGGGCATATTGTTGGGAAATTTGATTATATTAACGTTGGTGATAGTCATAGATTCAATTTCATTCACGATTATGTTGGGAGAGAGAGTATCGAAGACTGTTTGTCAACGCCAGCGGGAAAAGACATGAAACTTAATCGTGAAAACGGAGAATTCACATTCCTCATATCCGGAAAGAATTTTCCTTTAAAAACCATTACAATGAAAATGGAATGGATCGAAAATCTATCTAAATGGTATTTCTATGAAATACGCAAATAGAAGAAAAAAATCACTCAACCATCACAAACCAAGAGGAACCAAGGAGCACCCTAAACATCCCCACCAAGAAAAAAAATTCCGTTATTACAAGTAACATGGTACAAGTTAGCCCGGGGGAGATTCGAACTCCCGTCTAAGGCTCCAAAGGCCTCCATCCTTGTCCACTAGACGACCGGGCTCCAGCACCCAAAATACCCACCCACACCTATAAAACAATAACACAAAAACAACAACCCATAAAAACCCCCAACAACCAAACACCCAACACAAATGAACCCAACAAAACAACAGCTAAGAAAACTCAAAACAACAGCCCAAAACATCAAACCCACCATACAGATAGGCAAACAAGGCCTGACCCAAGGCCAACTAGACAGAATCAACCACGAGCTAGCCCACCACGAACTAATCAAGATAAAGTTCAACACCCAAAAAGACCAGAAGACCAGGCTCAGCCAAGAGATCACAGCCAAAACACAAGCCACACAGGTAGATCTCATAGGAAACACCCTGGTCCTCTACAAGCAGAGCCCACACCCAGAAAAACGAAAAACCCTCATCTAAACCCAGACATTTTGAGACACCACAACGCATTTTATATGGTTGTATCGGTCTCTGATTTGAAGGAGATGAAGATAGACGAAACAGACGTCGCCATACTCCGCGCACTACAACTAGACGCCCGAACCAAATACACCGAGATAGCCAAACAACGCGGCGTCTCCGTGGACACCATAATCAAACGATTCAAGAAGCTCAGGCGCAAAGGCATGGTGAAACGCACCACCGTCCTCCTAGACCCCCGAAAACTCGGTCAAGAGGTAATAGCCAACCTCAGCATAGACGCCGAGCCCGCGTGCATAGACGAGGTCATAGGGTTCCTCAGAGACCAGGAAGGCATCAACTTCGCCGCCCACAGCATGGGAAGCTACGACATATTCGCCATCGCCATGAAGCGCAGCATGAACGAGATGAACGCCCTCAAGGAGACCATCCAGAGCCACACCAAGGTCAACGACGTCCAGACCAACATATGGGTGGACCAGTTCCTCCTATGCCCCCAGAACTTCGAACTCGAACCCCTGCTGGAGGAAAAGCGATGAACGAGCTGGACAAGCAGATAGCGGAAGCCCTCACCGCAGACGCCCGCCTCAGCTTCAGGAAGATCGCGGGCAGAGTCGAGAAATCCACGGACACCGTGATCAACCACTACAACCAGATGGTCGAGAGAGGAGAGATCAGGGGAACCACCGTGGTAGTAGACACCGAAAAGATAGGCTACGAGGGCGTCGCGGCCTTCCAGATCGACGCCGCCACAAGCAGGGGCGCCGACCCCAACGCCATCCTAGACGCCCTCATAAAGATGCCCAACATCATAGTGGCCACCAAGACCGTCGGGGAACACGACCTCCTGGCGCTGGCCGTGATCCACGACCTCCCCCACTACTCCCAGCTGGGCAGAGAGATCGCGGAGATACCCGGCGTCAAGGACATAAGCTCCAACGTCTGGCCCGCCACGGAAGATATCTGCCCCAAGTACTTCATTATCTAGCGGGCATCAACGTCTACGGGCGGAGAGCACCCTGTACCCGCTCTTCCTCTCAAGCACCTCATGCCCGCCGAACCACTCGTCAAGAAAACCGGCGAGGGCCCTGCCCCCCTTGTTGGACTGGACGACGACCAGGAGACGCCCACCCACGACGAGGCGATCACGGGCACCCCTGACCAGGGGCTCCACCACCCTCCTCATCCCGGCCGAGATCGGGGGATTAGAGACGACGACATCGAACTCCTCCCCCTCCACCTGCTCGTAGAGGCTGCCCGTCAGAACCCTAACGTTACCGAGCCCCATCCTCTCCACGTTCCTCGCCGCCACCATGGTGGCACGGGGGTTAACGTCGGTCAACGTCACATCGAGGCCAGGGCTCTCAACGGCGGCGACGAGCCCTATGACGCCGACGCCGCACCCCACGTCGAGGAGCCGCCCCTCGCGTGGGATCGGCATCGCCTCCACCAGAACCCTCGTCCCGTTGTCCACCCTCCTGGAGCTGAAAACCCCTGAAGCAGTCAAGAACCTGTACCTCCTCCCCCGTAGCACCGTATCGATCAAACCGTACTCCAGCCGGGAGCCGGGGTCCGCCGAGAAGTAGTGGCCGCTCACCCTCACCACGACTTGGGGTAGACTCCCCTGGGCATGATCACCCTGACGGGCGAAGCCGCGATGCCGTGGCTCTCAGCCTGGATCTTGCCGCTGCTCATCTCGGCGTTCATCAGGGCGACGGCCTCCCCCTTAAGGGTCAGAACCGCGATCAAGTCGTTGACGTTTATGCCCGTGCTGTACCTGAGTATGCCTGGTACGGCGAGCTGGGCGCCGTTGCACACCGCCTCCACCGCCGAGTCCCTTATCCATATCTTCGGCAGCAGCCCCAACGCGTCCTCCACCGGTCGTATGAGGCGGCGCAGCGGCTCCTCATCGCCCCCCTCCCTCAGGTCGATGGCGTCCGTGAGATCGTACATGGTGCACGCCTCCTCCTCCGTGAAGGGGCCGCTCCTGGTGCGGCGGAGCTCCTGCATGTGGGCCCCCTCCCCCAGGTACTCGCCCACGTCGTAGCAGAGCTTACGTATGTAGGTGCCGCTCTCGCACGCCACCTTGAACAGCCAGTTCTTCCCGTCGCCCTCCAGAAAATCCACTCTGTAGATCCACCTTGTCCGCAGCTGGCGCTTGACGCTGGACCTCAGCGGGGGCCTCTGGTAGATCTCGCCCGTGAAAAGCTCCAGCGCTTCCCTGACCCTCTGCTCACTCTCCTCGCCGTGGGTCCTCATCACGCAGACGTACTCCTTACCGGAGTCCAGGAGAGCCTGAACCACCTTCGTCGAGTCCTGGAGGGTCAAAGGCAGCACACCCGTCACCTTAGGGTCCAGAGTGCCGCCGTGGCCCACCTTGTCCAGCTCCAGCAGCTTCTTGACCCAGGAGGCCACCTCGTGGCTGGTAGGGCCGGGCACCTTGTCTAGGACGAGCACACCGAACCTTATGTGCTGCTGAAAGGGTCTCTGGTCTGGCGGGCAGCCGTACTCAGGGCTCGTCTCCTCCTCCGCCTTAACCCTGACCTCCCGCTGGATCTCCCAAGCCGGCCTCTTGGACATTTCACTCAGACAATACAGCGCGTGTTTTAAAGGATAGCTCTATCCTTCCCATCCCTATCAACCTTAGCGACGACCGGAGAAAGATTATCCCTGATCACCCCAATAAGATTGGGGCGGTGCTCGCGTGAAGAAGGCGGTCATCTTCGATCTGGGGAACACCCTCATAAGCTACTACCGCAGAACAGAGTTCCCCACGATCCTCCGCGAAGCCATAGAGAACTGCGGAGAGGAGTTGATCAGGAGAGGCGTCACGATCCCGGATGAAAACAGCGTCCGGATGGAGGTGAGGGAACAGGACCACGGCTCACCGGGAAACAAGGTGTATCCCCTCAGTCTGCGCCTCTCCACGATCTTCGGCGTCACCGACGCCGCGTTGCTTGACGAGCTGTGCGTCGAGTTCATGAGACCCATATTCAAGTCGGCGAGGCTACACGACGACGTAATACCGACCCTCAAGGCCCTCCGAGAGAGAGGCCTGAAAACGGCCATCGTATCAAACACGCCCTGGGGGAGCCCGGCTCACCTGTGGAGGCGTGAGCTGGATCGCCACGGTCTGTCTCGGCTCATAGACGCAGCGGTCTTCTGCGGGGACGTGGGATGGAGGAAGCCTGACCCTAGAATATTCAGGCACGCCATGCACAGGCTGGGACTCGAGGCCGAGGACTGCCTTTTCGTGGGCGACGACCCGAGGTGGGACATCGACGGCCCCGAGGCGCTGGGCATGGACGCAGTCCTCATAGACAGGACCATGAGAAACCCGGCGGCGATCCACAAACTCGGCTGCGTCATCGACATAGCTTTGGAGAGCCGCCCCCGCTTGAACAACCATTAAAAACCCCTAGACACCTGATCCTGTGTTTTGCCCCTAACCAAAGAGACCGTGAGACGGCTGATGCTAGAGAAACAAGGCATAGGCAGGTACCCCGATCACGTCGATAAGGCCCTCGTCTACGACACGGTGAACCGCCTCGGATGTCTCCAGATCGACACCATCAACGTCGTCGAGAGGGCTCACTACCTCACGCTGTGGACGAGGCTCGGCCAGTACGACAAAGACGACCTACACGATTTGGCTTACAGGGACAGGCGGCTCTTCGAGTACTGGGCCCACTCCGCCTGCTACGTCCCCACAAAGGACTACAGGTACTACATCAAGTCCATGAACCTGAGACGAGAGGAGATGAGGGCCAGGTTCAGCAGGAGGAGCAAGGAAGACCCCAAGCTGCTTGACATGGTCCTCAAAAGGGTCCAGAATGAGGGGCCTCTCTCATCCAAGGACTTCGAGGGGCCGAGGAGGAAGGGCGGCTGGTGGAACTGGAAGCCAGCGAAACTGGCCTTGGAAGTCTTGTTCGGCGCCGGAATACTACTGATCGACCGCAGGGAGAACTTCCAGAGGTACTACGATCTGGCCGAGAACGTGCTCCCCGGGAGCGTGGACGCCTCGGAGCCAGGCGACGACGAGAGGGTGAGGTTCTTAACGTTGAAGACCATGAGCTGCCTAGGGTTGGTGAAGCCCCAAGAGATTAGGAAATACTATCACCCATGGTCGATACATCTAGACCGTACATCCAAGCAACTGCAGAAACTATTAGACGTACTCGTGTCCGAGGGGCAAGCCGTGAAGCATAGCGTCGAAGGGGAGAAGACTCCCTACTACTGTCTTCCCGGTGACGAGGACAGGCTCGAGGAGCTGGGCTCAGGGTATGGCTTCGACGAGGCTCGGCTCTTCGTCTACTTCGACAACATGATGTGGAACAGGGAGCGGATCATGGAGCTCTTCGGTTTCGAGGGACGCCTCGAAACCTACGTCCCCAAGGATCAGCGTGTCTACGGGTACTACCACCTGCCGGTCCTATACGGCGACCGACTCGTCGCGCGAGTCGATCCCAAGATGGACAGGGAGAACAACGTTATGACCATACGCGGCTACTGGGTTGAAGACGGCTTCAAACCCACTGAGCACTACGAGGACATGCTGGCGGAAAATATAGAGCTGTTCGCGGGCTTCCACGGAGCGGATGACATAGAGTGGAACGTATAGGCTCTAGGCGTCCTCGGGCTTGTCAACGATGCTGGTAGTCAGCTTGGGCTCGCCCTTGATGTCGCAGAGGACGCCGTAGGCAGCCTCCACGTTTTCAGCGGGGCCCTCCAGCAGGAATATCTTGCATCCCTCGGCGCCGTCGATGCCTCCGCCGGCCACCGGCACCACGTCCACGTCGAAGAGAAGCTTCATGGCCTCCATCTCCGTTATTATCTGGCCCTGCACCACAATCATACCGCACTTCCACCCCATGGCCTTATCGATGGCCTTGGTGCCCATCATGGGCGCCACGCCGTCCAGGGGCCCAGGTACCAGCTTCTCAAGACCCGCTGCTATGATTAGCTGGGAGCCGTTCCTTATCAGGTGGCCCCACGCGGTTCCCATGGTGCCTCCCCCTGAGCCGGCTAGCAGTATCCCTGCGGAGCCGAAGGGGTCTATGGCGTTTGCGCCTTTGATCATCACGTCCTCAGGCCCCATGTTAGCCAAGTACGGCACCAGCTCGGATGTGGTGCACGTCTTACGCTCGCCCTTGTGGAAGACGATGTGCTTGTACCTGCCTTCCGACTCTGTTATGTTGGCGCCCTCCTCCGTTACGACGCCTGCGGTGAACATCCCTTTGTTGATGGTCTCCCCTGTGAGTTCCTCGGCCACGTAGCCTGTGGTGGTGCTCGTGGCGATGATAAGGGTGCCTTCCCGGTAAGCCTTCTGAACCGATTCCATGCAGGATACTGCCTTGGCTATGAGCCGCTTCCCCTCGGCGGGGGTCAACGTGACCTGTGCCTTCATGTGGTTACCTCAGTTCGTGAGCGATCTGTTGAAGGCTCCCAATAAAAAGGTAGCTGATGCAACCCGGGTAGCGTAATACCTCTAAGACCGTCACAAGCCACCGATATTATGGTTCCTCTTGCTGGGTGGTTCACAAGTTAAAGAGTTAAGAAAAGAACGTTCGAAGCCACGGCATTCTTTTGTACTAAAAAATAAACTGGGTTCTTGCGTTACTCCGCGTCCTCGGCGAGGGCATCCGCGAATATTGCCCCAAACTCGGTGAGGCTTATCACCTTCATCTTGCTCCCTTTCTCGGCGTCTACTAGGCCCTTCATCTCCAGCCGGGCTACGATCCTGCTGAACCTGTTCCGGAGGGTGCTGTTGGCCTTCTTGTGCCCAAACCACCTGATGATGTCGCTGATGCTATCGGACTCGCCGCCGTTCTCCCTAAGCAGCACCAGGAGCTTCTTCTCCCTCTCCCACTCCTTCTCCTCGTGCTTGCTGCTGGGCTCAAGCCTATAGCCTGGAAGCTGTATCTCCGTGGGGTCCCTGCTGGGCTGATCCCTCGCCCGCTCGAACCACTTCTCGAAGGCAGAGTCCCCGGGCATCCCGTTGACGTACCAGCCGGGGTCGGCGCTCGGCACGCTGTAGACGCGGGCGTTCCTGAACATGAGTGCGATGGTGAGCGCGATCCCCATGGCCGTGTTGGTGGTGCTTGTGATGTCTATGAGCACCTCCTCCCCCATGTCCCTTGCCTGGCTCATGATCCCGTATATGGTGCGGAAGACGCTCCTCTGATCCATGGGGTTAAAATCCATCATGATGGGGTCCAAGATCTCCAGCTTCTCCTTCAGCTCCTCGGCGTTGGTCCTGCTCATGTAGGCGAAGGGATTGTCCTCTGCCTCCGTGTCGCTATGAAGCAGGTACAGCTTGGTTATCCCGTGGATCTTGCTCCAGTACCTTATCCCGTCGAAGGCTCGACGGTAGTGTTGTCCCACGAGGCAGATTATTATCGTCATGGCGGCACCCGAATATTCTCTTATTAATCGATTAACCAATGTGGCGTGGAATATATAAAAATTAGCGAATCGAGTGGCGACTCCACTTATGATTTACATACTTTGGGACAATCCCATGCGATACAAGGATATCGTGATTATTCTACCAGAATCAACTTGAAGTATTAGAAAATGGATGATTAAAATAATATAGAACGATTTATGTAATACCTTCGTCTACGTGTAGTGCTCTCCATCTAAGGAGGAGCACTTGGGGAGGCTGCTGCAGTAAAAATGAAGATTACGATATACTCTCTACCTGATTGCCCAAAATGCGACAAGCTCAAGAAATTCCTGGAGAGTAGCGAAATTGATTTCGAGGCCAGATGGTTTGACACAGAGGCCCAGACAGATTTCATAATGATGAACATGTTCGGCAACCCACCCATACTGACGTTAGGCGACAACTCCAGGGTGGAGCCCTCAGAGAGGTTGTTCGAGGGGGAGGAGCTGAAACAGGGTTTGGTTTTGGAGGTATTGAATGGCTAGGAAACGTGACCTGCCGCCCTACCAGCGGAGGATCGAGGAGTTCTTCACAGAGAACGTGTACATGGGCATGCCCATGGTCCACACCACGGACGGGTATCTGATCCCGTGGGAAAAGACCAGGATAATCGACATGCTCGACAGGGAGACCACCCTCGCCGAGAAGATGTTCGACATCCCGGCGATAAGCGAGTTGACGGCCGAGAAGGTCGCCGACGAAGTGGAGCGCCGCATCAGGCTCACACGCCCCAAATATGTGTCGGGACCCATGGTGAGGGAGGTCACAAACAACATACTCCTCGAGTGGAGCCACGAGATACCCGAGTTCCAGATCTACAGGAACCTGCTCACCAGGGTCGGAGCCCCCCTCTACGACGCGTACCAGATCGACACGGGGAACGGCTTCGAGGCAAAGGAGAACGCCAACCTCCAGCCCAACCCAGAGACGGTGCACAAGAAGAAGGCCGACAGGCTGAGCAAGGAGCAGTACCTGCTGCTCATGGACCCCAAGCTGTCCACGGCCCACCACCAGGGCGACATACACATACACACCCTGGAGTACTTCGGCACACGGCCGTTCTGCCAGGACTGGGACCTCAGGTACTTCCTCTACTATGGGCTGCTCCCCGACGGGAAGGGATACCAGAGCAGCGTGGCCGGCCCCGCCAAGCAGCCCGAGGTCGCCATACTCCACAGCGTCAAGATCCTCGCCGCCGGGCAGACCAACTTCAGCGGCGGACAGGGCTTCATGTACTACACCATGTTCCTGGCGCCCTTCATGAAGGGCCTCAGCTACAAGCAGATCAAGCAACTGGCCCAGATGATGTTCTACGAGCTCACCCAGACCTACGTGACCCGCGGAGGCCAGCTGGTCTTCAGCAACATCCAGCTCCCCATGGGGGTCCCCAAGATATGGAGGGACGTCCCCGTGGTGATGAAGGGCAGGATAGGGCCGGACACCTACGGCGACTACGAGGACGAGGTCCAGCAGTTCTTCCGCGCCATCAACGAGGTGGCGCTGGAGGGCGACTACTGGGGCAAGCCCTTCAACTTCCCCAAGAACGAGAACTACGTGAGCCCCGAGTTCTTCAGGCCCGAGTACGACGACCTGTGGCTGCTGGTGCACGAGGCCGTGAGCAAGTTCGGGGCGCCCTACTTCGACAACATGCTGCCCGCGTACCGCGGCTACGGCAACGGCATCAGCTGCTACCAGTGCTGCGCCTACCAGTTCGCCAACACCCCGGAGACCGACGAGCACTTCGACGAGAAGCTCTGGTTCCAGGACGGCATGCACTTCAGCATGGGAGGCTGGCAGGTGGTGAGCCTCAACATGCCCCGGCTAGCCTACAGGGCCAACGGCGACTACGACAAGCTGCTGGCCGCCGCCAAGGAGAACATGAGGCTGGCCATGGGGGTCTTCGAGGCCAAGCGCCGCTGGATGGACAAGACCATCGGCAGCGGCATGGTGCCCTTCGCCACCCAGACGCCCAGGGACCCCAGGACGGGCAAGAAGGGGCCGCCGGCCGTGGACTTCAGCGAGCTGGTGAACGTCATAGGCGTCGTGGGAATCAACGAGATGGTCCAGTACTTCACTGGCAGCCAGCTCCACGAGGCGGACGACGCCGTGCGGCTGGCCGTCCGGCTGCTGCTGGACATGGAGAAGTTCAGGAAGGGTCTGGAGATGAGGAGCGGCTGGCAGGTCATGCTGGCCAGGACGCCGGCGGAGAGCACGGCCCAGACCTTCGCCGTCGCAGACCTCCTCAACCCGGAGTACAAGAACATGGCGCGGGAGATGGTGAAGGGCGACGTCAGCCAGATCAACGGGACCCCCAGAAATCGTGACCTGCCCATCTACTACACCAACGGCACCCACACCTACGTGGGCGCCAAGGTGCCCCTGGGGAAGAGGATAGACATAGAGCACAAGTTCTTCCCCATACTGAGCGGCGGCAACATCTTCCACGCCTGGATAGGGGAGAGCGCGTCGGACCCCGAGGCGCTTTACAAGCTGACGCAGCGCATCTGCCGCAACAGCCAGATAGGGTACTTCACCTACACCAAGGACCTCACGGTGTGCAGCCAATGCCAGACCACGGCGGCGGGGATGCTGAGCAAGTGCCCGACGTGCGGCAGCGAGAACGTCAGGTGGTGGAGCAGGATCACGGGCTACTACACGGACGTCTCGGGCTGGAACGAGGGCAAGCGCCAGGAGCTCATGGACAGGTACCGCGTCACGGTGTAACACACCCCCCATCAACAATTTTTATATGGAAACCCATTCATATGCCATGAACTCAGTCATAGAAGGCTCCATCACCTTCTTCTACTACGACGACCTCGACGCGGCATCCAGTTTCTACGGTGAGACCATGGGCTTCGAGAAGGTGCTCGACGTGGGGTTCGCCCAGCTGTTCAAGGTCTACGACAGCGTCCACGTGGGCCTCGTGGACGGCAACAGAGGCAGCATGAAGCCAGCCGAGCACAAGTCGGTGATGCTCTCCCTGTTCGTGGAAGACGTGGAGGAATGGTACCTCAGACTGAAGGACAGGGGCCTGGAGCTGAACCCGCCCATGGAGCCGGACTACCTCAGTATGAAGGTCTTGATCTTCAGGGATTCAGAGGGCTATACCCTGGAGCTCCTCCAGTGGTTAAAGAAGCCTTACGGCCAATAGTTCATAACATCCTTTCCGTCAGCCCTTTTTCAGTTTAACATGATACGCTAGGGTAGGTGCGTAGTAGGAAATATCCTGCCCACAAGATACATCTTGTAGTCGTCCAAGAACACGAAGTCATGCCTCTCCAGTATGGCGTCGAAGCCCTCGACGAGCCCCTCGTCGCCCAGATCCATGAACGGGTTAACGTAGAACCGCCCATACTCCGTGTACTCGGCTAGCCTGCCATAGTCCATCAGGGCTCGGGACAGGTACGGCTCCTCGGTTACAACGCCGTCGCTGCCTATGAAGATGGCCATCGACGCAAGCTCCGTCTGCCAGGGCTGGAGGCTGTTCATCACGTACTTCACGGGTATGTCCGCCTCATATCTGACTTCCCTCAAGAGCTGCGCCGCCCAGGCGGCCTCCTGCGCGGTGTAGCACCTGTCCAGTCTGTCGATGGCGAAGCCGTCGATCTCGGGAAACCTCTCGGTGAGCCCCAACATGCCTTCCTTCAGATAACCGTACCACGCCTTGGACGGGTCCAGGGTCATGAGGCTCCACCAGTCACCGGACTCCAACACGGAACCGCTGAACCGATGGGACACACTGCGGTGGCTCTCCGAGACGTCAACATAGATTATGTTGCTGAAGCCCAGCTCCTTGAACTCGGCTAGCGTTGCATGGATCTCGGCGTCGGAGGACCTGTAGTTGAAGTAGTCGCCCCAAACCGGGAAGTCGGGGAACAGGTAGTTCCATTTGAGGACGTTGAACCTGGACTCGTCGAGGTATGGCTCTAAGATCTCCATGGAATCTATCCCGATGTGCGTCACGAACATGACCGTCTTCTCCGGTATGGGCTCCAGAAGATCCGAGACATCGATGGTCGCGTTTAACAGTAGGCAACCGTCTTCAACGCACCAGTCGCCCCGGGGCAGCTCGAAGGATACGACGCTACCTTCATCGTTCTCGACTGTGACGGTTACCCTCGCTATCTTTGAGGGCCCCGTTTCCGTTGTTGGTGGCGGTGAGGGCGAGGTGGGGCCTACTATGACCGCCTTGTCGTCTGGCAGCGGCTTCCATAGAACAGTCTTTCCAACTGTGAGTGATCCCAGGTAGACATCTTCCCCTAGGACTGCCTCGCGTGTCATGTTTCTTCTCCTAGAGAACCTGTATGTTATGCATACGGGGTACTCTTTTTCGGGGTCTATGCTGGCGACGGAGGCTTCGTAGATCACCTCAGACGCGGTGGTGGGTGTCACGAGGAGAGTCGTTAACATCGTGACAGCGAGTATAAGGGGGAGCCTCTTCATGGCTCAAGCCCCAGTCGAGATCCTCTAAATAATTATGCCTCGAATAAACGTTATTTTAAATACATATCACAGATATTAAACATCAAAAAACTGGAAAAATACCTAAATTATATATTAAAATAGAAAAAATAAGGCTATCAAAAAATAAAAATAAAATACGAGGAGCGCACCTCGGCGGATGCCTTCAAATCCTTCAGCTGAGAACCAGCAAGTTAACACAGATGGCTTAAAAAGAATCTTCATAGCAGGCTGAAAAAAATAGAATGGGCCCTATTTAGTCGGGCTGAAGCATATTAAAACAAGCTAGAATATATCGACAAAACGTAAAAATGATCTCCATTAGTTTTGAATCAGATCTAATTTAATAAAATATAATTAAGGTTGTTTTGGGTTTCGATGGTTAAGCCGTGGTCTTAAGTCTCTGGGTTTGCTTCTTGGGAAGGTTTATAAGGAGATATCGGATTTGATATCGAATATGATATCGTATTTGATATTGGTGGTCCGCCATGCATAGACACCACAGACCAAGAAGACGCATAGGCGTGCCCAAAGGGATGCTGCGCCACATCACGCTGAACATACTAAGTCAGGAGCCTATGTCGGGCAGCGAGTTGACAGAGGAGATATACGATTACACTGATTGGCGGCCAAGCCCGGGCAGCATGTACCCGTTGCTATCCAGCCTCCAGGAGGAGGACCTCATAATGCCCTACGAGGACGGGGACAAGACGATGAAGAGGTTCACCTTGACCGATGAAGGCATGAGGCTCGTGGAGATCTACAAGAGGGAGGACCAGGAGTACCGAAACAGACACAAGAGCATGCGCAAGATGTACTGGAGGCTCCACAGAGACATGCCGCTTAACCTGTATACGAGCTTTTCAAGATTCCTGGACACCTTCGAGGAGGTTTTCACCGAGAAGGGGCAGGATGAGTCAACCAAGGAACAGATCACTGCAATCCTAGACGGGTCAACCGGGAAGCTCGAGGAGCTACTGGATAGATGAACGACCTGAGACGCGTCCTCAGATACCTGTCACCCTATAAGAGGGAGGCGGCGTGGGCCGTCGTTCTCCTCGGACTCGTGGTAGTCACGGATTTATCCATACCGCGGCTCGTCCAGGTGATCGTAGACGAAGGCGTCGCCAACAAGGACATGAACGTCATCGTCAGGACAAGCCTCCTCATGATAGGGGCGAGCCTCCTGAGCGCCATCTTCATGGTGGCGAACACGGTCTACGCCGTTAGGGCCTCAAGAGGCTTCGAAGCAGACCTACGTGAAGATATCTTCAAGAAGATACAGACCTACAGCTTCGGGAACCTAGACGACTTCACCACGGGGCAGCTGCTCACCCGCCTCACCAGCGACATCAGCCAGATCCAGACGATCATAATGATGAGCCTCCGCATGTTCACCAGGGCGCCCCTCATGTTCGTTGGAAGCCTGGGCATCATGCTCTCCACTAACCGGAGGCTAACGTCGGTGATGTTCGCGCTGCTCCCCGTAACCTTCGTACTGGTGACTGTTTTCGTGCGTATAGTGCAGCCCCTCTTCACGCGGGTCCAGGAGAGGCTGGAGTACCTGAACCAGGTGATGCAGGAGAACCTCACAGGCATAAGGGTTGTGAAGGCGTTCGTGCGCCGCGACTACGAGAACGGTAGGTTCGAGGGCGCTAACACGGATCTGTACGGCATCCAGCTCAGGGTGACCCAGTTAATGAGCGTCTTCTTCCCCATAGTGATGCTGCTCATGAACCTGGGCACCGTCGCCATCATCTACTACGGCGGCGTACAGGTGTTCGCGGGAACCGCCAGCGTGGGCCAGATCATGGCCTTCGTCAACTACATATTCAGCACCATGTTCCCTGTGCTCATGCTCTCGATGATGGCCGGCCAGATATCCGCCGCCAACGCCTCTGCCACAAGGGTCATGCAGGTGCTCGACTCGGAGCCGGAGGTACAGAACAGGAGCAGCGCCCTCGCCCCCGAGAAGATCGCTGGACGAGTAGCGTTCGAGAACGTGAGCTTCAGCTACCACGACGACGGGGGCGACCCCGTGCTACGCGACATAAGCTTCACGGCAGAGCCGGGCGAGACGGTGGCCATACTGGGAAGCACCGGCTCAGGTAAATCGAGCCTCATAAACCTCATCCCACGGTTCTACGACGCCACCTCGGGCAGGGTGACCATCGACGGCGTGGACGTCCGCGACCTGGACATGAAGACCCTGCGGAGCCACATAGGCATAAGCCTGCAGGACGTGGTCTTGTTCAGCGGAACCATCAGGGAGAACATCAGGTACGGCAGGCCAGACGCCACGGAGGAGGAGGTGGTCGGAGCCGCAAAGGCGGCCCAGGCCCACGACTTCATAATGGGGTTCCCAGACGGCTACGACACCATGGTGGGTCAACGCGGCGTCAACCTGAGCGGGGGCCAGAAGCAGCGCATCGCCATAGCCAGGGCGCTGCTGATGAAGCCGTCGATACTGATCCTGGACGACAGCACCAGCGCGGTGGACGTGGAGACCGAGACGAGGATCGAGGAGGCCCTCGAGGAGCTGCTCAAGGACACGACGAGCTTCGTCATCGCCCAGCGCATCAGCACAGTGCTCAAAGCCGACAAGATACTGGTGCTGGACAACGGCTTGATCGCGGCGGAGGGAAACCACAGCCAGCTCATGGAGACCAGCCCCATCTACCGGGAGATATACGACAGCCAGCTCGGCGACGGAGGGGTGGTTCAATGAGCGGCCACGGGCCCGGAGGCAGAGCCTCCGAGGAACGGGACCAGCGCAGCGGGATGATGCACCGAGGCCCACATGGGATGGGCAACATAGAGAAGGCCCAGGACGTCCGCGGGACGCTGGGCAGGCTGCTGGGCTATCTCGGCGAGTACAGGCTACACGTGATGGCGGTGGCGGCGTTCACCGTGGTGAGCACGCTTCTATCGCTCGCGGGGCCGTATCTACAGGGACTGGCCATAGACAAATACATCATCGAGGGCGACGCCGCGGGTCTGTTAAGGATAATGACAATCCTCGCTGGGACGTACGTAGCGAGCGCTGCGATGTCCATGGCGGCTGGCTGGGTGATGGCAACGGTGAGCCAGCGGAGCCTCAAGAAGCTTCGTAAGGAGCTATTCGAGCACATGCAGACTCTGAGCCTGAGCTTCTTCGATAAGAGGCCGGCGGGCGACCTCATGAGCAGGCTGACCAACGACGTTGACGCCATAGCGGCGGCTCTCGCCCAGAACGTCACCGAGCTGATACGCAACGCCATAACGCTGGTGGGTATCGTGGTCATGATGTTCGCCCTCAACGTCTGGTTGGCCCTCGCTAGCCTCGTGGTCTTCCCCTTCATGGTGGTGCTCACCGCAGTGGTGAGCGGCAGGACCCGCAGCAGCTTCAGGAACCTACAGAGGAACATGGGGATGCTGAACAGCGTCATGCAGGAGACCATCACCGGTCAACGGGTGGTGATAGCGTTCGGACAGCAGGAGGCCGTGAACAGGAAGTTCACCAAGGCCAACACCGACGTAAAAGACATGGGAATCAAGGCCATGACTTACGCCATGCTGGTGCCCCCGCTCATGGGCATACTCAGCAACGCCAACATAGCCGTAGTCGCCGGCGTAGGGGGCTGGATGGCCCTGGGAGGGATGGCCACCGTGGGCACCATCGCCGCGTTCATCGGCTACAGCAGGAGCTTCGCCAACCCGCTCCGCCACTTCGCGAACCTGTACAACAGCATCCAGAGCGCCATAGCCGGCGCCGAGCGCATATTCGAGATCATCGACACCGAGCCCGAGCTCAAGGACGACCCCAAGGCCGTCTCTGTCGACGACTTCAAGGGGCTCGTCGAGTTCAAGGACGTGGACTTCAGCTACGTGCCCGGCGTAAAGGTGCTCAAGGACATAGATCTCAGGGCCGAGCCCGGGCGGACCATCGCCCTGGTCGGGCCCACAGGCGCAGGCAAGACGACCATGGTAAACGTGTTGACGCGGTTCTACGACATACAGGACGGTAGCATCGAGATCGACGGCATGAACATAAGGCAGGTGAAAAAGGACGATCTTCGCAGGCAGCTGGGCATCGTCCTACAGGACGTTTTCCTCTTCAGCGGATCGGTAATGGACAACATACGATATGGTAGGCTAGACGCGACGGACGAGGAGTGCATCGAGGCCGCGAAGCTGGCGAACGCGGACGGCTTCATCAGGCGACTCCCCCAAGGCTACGACACGCACCTCAGCGAGCAGGGGAGCAACCTGAGCCAGGGGCAGCGACAGCTGCTCAGCATCGCCCGCGCCATAGTGGCTGACCCGGCCATACTCGTACTGGACGAGGCCACAAGCAGCGTCGACACGCGCACAGAGGTCCAGATACAGGAGGCGCTGCTCAGGCTGATGAAGGGGAGGACGAGCTTCGTCATCGCCCACAGGCTGAGCACCATCAGGAACGCCGACACGGTGCTGGTGATAAACGGCGGCGAGATCATAGAGCGCGGCACCCACGACGAGCTCCTGGCGAAGAAGGGGTTCTACTACAAACTCTACATGAGCCAGTTTAAGGGCACCAACAACGCCTAGAACCTCTTTTAAGAATTATTTTATTGTTTCAGCTGACTCAGAGTAGCGTCTATTCCAGCCCTGATGAAGCCCGTGTCGGAGCCTACCGCTGTGAACCTGTGACCCTAGTCTATCACTGCAGTGAGAAGGGCTTTCACCGAAAGGACAGTGGTGAGATACACATTAGGAGACCCTCGGGGCAGGTCATCGAGATATGGATTTCCTGACCAAGCTCCAAGGCGGATAATGGATCACTGATCTAGAAAATGAGCCCACAACCATATAATAGAGCCCGCTTAAGGTTCAGGACGAGGAATAGCTGACCCCCGCTCCAGACGAGGTACGGCGAAACCACTCGTGGTTCTCCCCTCAAGGAGCGGGGTTTCCTCCCACAGCGTTCTAAGAAAAGTCACTGAGGTCGGCTGGCTCCTCCTGCTCCGCAACCTCCTCCAGGCTGCGCCCCGTCAAAACCGAGTTGGGCATCTCCTCCACGACATCGGAACCGGGTCTAGCCTCGTCGTCCTTCATCTTGAAGAAGAGCCACCGCGGTTTGTCGCCGCCCCTTGTCCTGATGAGGGCGAAGCTCCCCTTCAACTTCTCTCCTTCGAGCCACAATGTGGCGTGGCCCTCCTCGAGGTTCTTCTCCGTCGAGGCGTCCTTCCCCTTGGTGTTACGATAGGTGCCCCGGTCCCATACTATCACCGTGCCAGCCCCGTAGTGCCCTTCGGGTATCACCCCCTCGAAGTCGGCGTAAGCCATGGGGTGATCTTCGGTGGGGACGGCGAGCCGCCGGACCTTGGGGTCCATCGAAGGCCCCTTGGGCACCGCCCACGACTTCAGCACGCCGCCTGACTCGATGCGGAGATCGTAGTGGAGGTTGCTGGCGTCGTGTTTCTGCACCACGAATATGGGGTCCCCGCCTCCCTCCTCCACCTTCGGGGCCGGCTCAGGCGTCTCCGTGAAGTCCCTCTTCTCCTTGTACCTTCTCAACGGAATAGGCTTAGACATGCCTAATACTAGGATATCACAGTCGATAAACCTAGTGGAAGATTGGCGGCCTACGGCCCGGCCATCTTCTTGCCCACGGCGCTGGCGAGAGCCTGAGCCTGGGAGTTCGCCTTCGCTATAAGCAGCTCGACGGTTTCCCTAGCGGGCCACTCCGACTCCAGCGCCACTGAACGCGCCTGCTGGAACGCCTTCGCCAGGATCGTCGGTACGGTCTCCGGCGTGTAGTACGCCGCCTCCACCGCCACCTTGAAGGCCCCGGCTATGGCCTGCTCCAGCCTGGCACGGTAGTCGTCCAGGTCGAGTATCAGGGCGTCGCCCGGGATGACGTCGCCTCTCTCGTAGACCGTCTTCACACGGAGCCCCATCTCTGAGACTCTTATGCCCATGCGCTGGAGCAGGTCTGCCAGATCCTCGTTGATCGGCTCACCCGCTCTGCACACGGTGGTGTCCTGCACCACCCAGATGTTACCTGCCTCGATCCTGGTCCTCACACCGAGGACGCCAAACTTCCCTATGAGGGGGCCTGGGCTGAGGCCCGTGTTGCCCGCGCTGATGACGATGTCGTCCATCGCGGTGTCCCCGGCCTTGGCGAAAACACTAACCTTGTTGGCGTCAAGCTCCATGGCGACCCTGAAGGGGTTGCCGTTGGTGAACATGAAGACGTTGGGCCCCGCGGCCTGATCTATGAACTCGTGGTAGCCCTCCTTCCCGGCCTCCTCCATGCTTATCCTCATGAGGGTGTTCTTGAGGACCTTGAAGCGGAGTTGTCCCCGCAGCTGCCTCCTCATGTCCTGGAGCATGGCGCTGGAGACCTTGTTCAGGTCGGCGGCGGCGATTACGTCGTACTCCTTCAGTAGCTCGACGGTCTCCTGAACGGTCTCGATCTTCTCGGATGGAATGTGGCTGCTCATGGTCAGTACACCTTGACGGCTTCGCCCATGGTGAGCTTCAGGTACACGTTCCTCACGTTCCCGAAGCCCCGCTTCGTCGCTCGGGTGAGGTTTGTCATCACCGCATCGATGTTCTGGGCGACTTCCTCGTCGCTCATCTCCTCCTTCCCGACTATGCAGTGTACGAAGGGCTTGTCCCTGCTGCGTAGGATGACTGTGCTGCGCTCCCGCTCGATTATCTCGTCTATAGGCGCCTGCGGCGGCACGGGGGTCGGCATCTTCCCCTTCGGGCCCAGTATGGGCCCCGCGACGCGGCCCACCGTCGGCATCATAGGCGCCTCGGCGACGAACGTGTCATAGTCCTTCAAGGCTTTCTTGGCTGCCTTCTTGTCCGTCGCGAGCTGATCAAGTTCGGCGGGCTCTATCACTTCATCCGCCCCTGCCCTTCTCGCCCTCAGCGCGAGGTCGCCCGAGGCGAAGACGAGCACCTTCCGGGCGCCCACCCCGTTGGGGAGCCGGACCCGTATGTTTACCCTGTTGTCGGGCCTGTTCATGTCGAGCTCCCTGAGGTTCACGGCGAGGTCGAAGCTCTGCTCGAAGCCGCGAGCCGGGGCTGCCTCCCTCGCCTTCTCCACCGATTCAAGTATCTGTTTCCTTGGGAGCGACATTTATGGTTCCTCTCAATCTCACCAGAGATAGGTTATAAAGGTTTATTCGGCCTGCGCCAGCTGCTCGTCGTACTCGCCGGCCTGGATGGCTTCCTGAACCTCCTTGGCGTGATGGCCTTCGACTGTGACACCGGCGCTCTGGCACGTCCCCAGCACCTCCCGAACAGCCTTCTTCAGGCTCGCCGCGTATATCCCTTCCCGCTTCTTCTTCGCGATGCCTATGAGCTGGTCGAAGCTGAGGTCGGCGGCGTAGTCGGTGTTAGGCGTGCCAGATCCCTTCTCGATGCCCGTGGCCTGGCTAATCAGCGCGAAGGTGGTCAGCATGCCCACCTTCACGGAGAACGCCTTGGTGTCGGTGTCGATCACAACGTCCACCGGCACCGGCAGCCCATCGTACTCCGCCGTCTCCTCGTTGATCTTGTTGACTATGGCCATTATGTTGACGCCCATGGGGCCCAGAGCCGGGCCAATGGGCGGGCCACCCGTGGCCTTGCCTCCGTTTACTATGAAGTTGAAAGTCTTCTCTACCATTAAGTCTGCACTCCTTTAAGCTCCCTCACGTAGTCGGCGTGGACCGTGATGGGCAGCGTGAACGCGGCCTCGAGTATCTCGATGGTGACCTCCTCCTTGCCGACGTCAACCCTCACAACCCGTGCCTGCATGCCCTTGAAGGGGCCTGCTATAACCTCCACCAGGGCTCCCTCCTCCAAGCCCTCGACCACTGGCTTGCTCTCGATGTAGTGGTCCACCTCGTCCGGGCTGATGGTGCCTTGCACTCGTTCACGCGTGTGGCGCATCCCCCTGATGAGCTCATCCACAATGTGGGGTCTCTCGGCCTCGACGATTATGTATCCCTTCAGCTCTGCAGGCGCCAGAATGGCCGCTATGGGCAGCCCCTCAACCTTCGCCTTGTCCGCCAGCATCATGGCTACCGTACGCTCCTGGCCGTTGGTTACCTTCACCGCGTATAGGGAGGTTCTTATGGTTCCTTCGGACAACTACACCACGCCCGATGCACCATGCTCTGTATGGCGCAGAGATATTAATATTGCTGAAAGATGCCGCCAGGGGAACAAATATAAAAAGCGGCCATGGAATATGGGTGAAAGGTGAATAGCATGGGGTTTGCATCGGCCTTGAGGTCCCTGGTCATGACGGAGACCCACGACCTTTCGCTGCTGATCTTCGAGTTCGAGGAGGTCTTCGCGGTCGCGGTCGGGTTCGTGATCATCCTGATGTACGTTTTCTACGTCAAGTACCCGTACAACAAAGACATCGAGTAAGAACACGGGTATTATGGGCTGGCTATACCCCGGTCCCGCCTTGAAGCGTCACCGATATGAGCCTCACGAGGAAACCGATCGCCCCCAGCAGGCCTATGCCGGCGAACACTATCTTGATGCTCATCCAGTAGGTCTCCCAATCCGGCCGCGTGAGGGTCCTCATAAGCCTGTCAGCGTTCCGGAAGAACTCGTTAAGCCCCATGGTTTCCACCCTATCAAACAGGGTTCTCTAGTTAAAGTTTACGTATCTCCTAGAAGCCTCTCCGCGAACCACTCCGCGTCGAAGGGCTGCAGGTCCTCGTAGCCCTGGCCTACGCCCACGTAGATTACCGGCTTGCCGGTCAGGTAGCTGACGCTCAGGCTGCTTCCTCCCTTGGCGTCTGCGTCCACCTTGGTCAGCACCGCGGCGTCGAACCCGACGCGTTCGTTGAACGTCATGGCCTGCTCCGTGGCGTCGTTGCCTATGAGGCTGTCCAGTATCATCACGGTGAGGTCCGGCTGGACCACGCGCTTCATCTTCTGGAGCTCGTCCATGAGGTTCCGGTTCGTCTGCATGCGTCCGGCGGTGTCTATCAGCACAGCGTCGACGCCCCGGGCTCTGGCGTGCTCCACGGCGTCGAAGCCCACCGCCGCGGCGTCGCTGCCGTACCTGTGCTTGATGACCCTGACGCCGAGACGCCGCCCATGCTCCTCCAGCTGCTCTATGGCGCCCGCCCTGTATGTGTCCGCCGAAGCCAGCACCACGGTGAACCCTCTATCCATCAGCAGCCTAGCCACCTTCGCTATGGTGGTTGTCTTGCCCGTGCCGTTTATGCCTATGAACATGACGACGAACGGCTCACCCCGAGCCTTGGCCTCGGCCACGAGCCCAGGCAGATCAATTTCCCCTGAGCCGCCCATCACGGACTCCAGCGAAGCCTTGAGGGATTCGTGGATCAGCCTAGACTTGTCCCCGAAACGGGGCGCGTCCTCGCCCAGAAGCCTCTCCTTGAGATCGCTGCACACCTTCTCCGCGACCTCGACCGAGACGTCGTTGCCGATTAACTGAAGCTGCAGGTCCCACAGGATTGGGTCCAGGTCCTTCTCTGTGAGCCCAGCGCTGTTAATCCTATTGACAATCCCTCTGAGTCCCTGGCGGAGCTTCTCGAACACTACTGTGCACCCTGGACGGCGTTCTGGATATCCAGGGACAACCTTTCCGCCATTCCCTGATGGGACTCAAGCTGGGCGAGGATCTGGCTCAGCTGCTGCTGGACGGCGTCCTGCGCCTTCTCCATCTCCTGAAGCCGCTCGCCTATGTCCTCGATCGCCTTCTCGTAGTCCATCTCCACGGAGACGTCGGCTCCCACGCCCACGACGACCTTGCTGATGTCTCCTAGCCAGGCGTCCATGAACACGCCGCCCCCTACGGGTACGAGAAGCGGGTTCCCTGATTCGATGTCCTTGAGGTCTCTGAGGGACCTCTGCGCCAAGCGTAGCTCGGATATGGAGGAGGCTAATAGTTGAAGCCGCTGATTAAGCACATCGGCGGATCCTTCCATCATCCTCATCTCGGTGACGAGGCGCCTCAGCTGCTTCTCCTTATCCTGCTGGCTCAACGCTACTCCTCTGGCTGCTCTTCCTCTACGCTGTGGATGGTGATCTGGTAGCGCTTGGCGCGGTGCCGGCTCCCCATCTCGCTGAGGACCTTCTCCACCGCGTGATCCTCCTTGGTGGCTGAGACCAGCTTGTCGAAGGTCAGGGGCTCGAAGAATTTCTTCTTCATGATCTCGCCCTTGACCCTGAAGACCTTGGCGCTCACTGCTCTGCCTCCGCGAGCTCTACCAAGACGACGCCCTCGTCGTCTTTGGTCATCTTCACCCGTATCTTCCGCGGCGGGTTACTGATTCCCCGGGCCCATATATGCTCGTTCACCGCGGGGTCTATAACCAACTGGGTGGGCTTCATGTGGCGCTCAGCGAACTCCCTGAGCAACGTCATGGCTTTCTCGGCTCTCCTGTAGCCCTGGGCAAGCCGGGCCTTTCCAAGGGGGACCGTGTATAATCTCTCTTGCTCCGACAAAACCTAGTCCTCCTAGAGACGTAGCTTCCTAGTACGCCAGTTTCTTCTGCTCTTGGGGCTCCACCGGACACTGCCTCTGGTCTTGGCGATGATCCAGGCGGGCACCGACTTCTTTGCCTTCCCCGCCTTCGCGAGGCGAAGCTTGTACGCTAGATGCTTGTTCCGTGCCATTTTCCTATACTCTCCTTATGGTTATGTCCCTCTTGGTCTGCTGGCTCTGTATCTGGGCGAGCAGCCGCTTTAAAACTTGGTCTGTGATGGGCAGAGCCACGCGCCCCGTCTGCGCTATCTGTATGAGCTGCAGCTCGATCTGGGCCGCGAACTCGGGTTGGACGAGCTTCACGTTGGTCAGTCTCTGCCTCGCTTCGGGTGTGAGTATCTTCCTGAGGATGCCTTGCTTCTGGGCCTCGACTTCCTGCTGCGCCTGGGCGGCATCTTCCTGCTGTGCCCGCTGGGCCTGAAGCTGGGCCATCCGCTGCTGCCTTAGCCTCTCAAGCTCCTCGTCTGAAGACATCTAGTTTCACTTAGTAATCCTTGAGCTCCGGGCTCTCCCTGTCCAGCTCTCTCTTTATCTGGGTGCTCACGGCGTCTAGGAGGCTGCGCCCCTTACCTGTGACCGTTCTGCCTTTGACGCCGTCCTTTTGGGCGAGGCCGGCCAGTTCAAGCTGTTGGAGTATGGTCCTTATGGCGTTGCCGCCGGCCTTGGCGAAGTGGGCGGGCCTGCCTCCTTTCCTCTTCCTCCCGCCGTACTCGTTCCTGAGCCTCGATACCCCGACGGGGCCTCTCATGTAGAGCTTGCGCATGATGGATGCGCTCCTCACGTACCACCAGTCGGGGTTCTGGGGCGCCCGTTCGACGTGGCTCCCTGTCTTGACGTATCCCGACCATTCGGGCGGCTGGATCTCGGTTATGCTCTCTTTAAGGTACCCCGAGAGCCGGTCTATGAGCATGTCTGCGGGTACGTCGTATGCTGTGGTCATTTTTCTTCTTCCCAGACGTTTGAACCATACAGGTTTCCGACATATATACCTAGTCTTTTCCTTATGGCTTAGCATCTCTTAACCATAGAGATAAGATAAAAAAGTTTAGGCTGAGATTAATCATTTCCCTCTTGATTCTATTGGGCTCAAACTGATTCACGGGAAGAGGGAGAGCGGCCTCGTCACCGCGTCTAACGCCTCGCTGATGCAGAGAAATGTAAAAACCTGGGTGGATCCTACTGGTTTTTACGTTTTCTATGTTAAATAACAGGGTTACTTACTGATCGTAAATAATGATCTACTAACAGTTTACTATTAGTATACAACTGTTTACGGATTAACGTGATAAACAACCTCTGAACACTACACCGTAGGGTCAGAGAAGTGAAGAAGAGGAACATCATACTCCTAGTTCTACTACTTCTAGCGTCCATAGTAACCACCACGCAGGCTTGGACGATAATACCGATAACACAGGAGTCGTCGTTCTACGAGGCCGAGACAGAGGCATCGGACAGGGTCATATCCAACTTCAGGTCCAGGCCCCTCGGGAAGAACAAGATTCTGATAGTCTTTGATGTAAGCGCGGGCACCGAGTACGTGAACGTCACGGTGCAGCCCCTCGACGAGAATGGCAACATACTGAACTCCACCGGCCCGGGGTCGAAGATCAAGTACAGCGTAGGGGGAGGCAGCCTCGTAGACTGGAGGGACTTCCCAGTGCCCGACAGTGAGATGATTTTCTACTACGAGCACGAAGGCACCACGGGCGGCGAGGTAAAAGTCCTGTTCATCATATCAGACATAGTGCTCAACTACGAGACCGTCTTGATAGAGCTAGAGGACTATACGTAGAGTCCCAGACTCGACAGGTCGTACTCTGTGTTAATGAATAACAGGGTGGGCTGGAAGCCTTGAAAAAGCCGGGCTAGCCCCCGAGGTACTTTTTATCCAGTTTCGCCGCGACTGTGTAGAGGGGGTCCACGATCTGGGCTATTCGCGCCTTGCACGCGAGGCTGAGGAAGATATAGGCGTCGTCTCTCTCCCAGCCATAGTCCTCGACCATCCAGTTTATCAGCTCCCTGTAGGCAAGCCTGGCGGCGTCCTCCAGCGGCCTCGCGCTGCACACCGTCATGATCTGGTCACCAGACTCGATCCTCGGCCAAGCGATGGTCTTCCTCTGCACCTGGAACCGTAGCTTCACCACGGCCCCTATCTCCACGGCGGTTCCGCAGATCTCGCCGTCTCCCTGAACGGCGTGGACGTCCCCGAGGCCGAAGAGGGCGCCCGGCTGCGACACCGGGAGGTACAGCGTGTTCCCGGGCTTAACGTCGGGGCAGTCCATGTTGCCACCGTGGGGCCCGGGCGCCAGCGTCTGTATGGCCTCGTAGGCGGGGGAGACGCCGATGGTGCCTATGAAGGGGTCCACGGGTATCTTCAAGGTGGCTCCGTGGTCGGCCTCGTAGACCACCTTATCATCTTTAATGTAGCTGACCTTGGTCTTGGGCTCCATCAGGTTGAGCCAACCCTCTAGGGCGCCGAAGCCCGGTATTATGCTTGAGCCGCCCCACTCCGGCAGCTCTACGCCGAGTATCTCCACGACGAGGGTGTCCCCGGGCTCCGCCCTCTCCACGTAGATGGGGCCAGTCACGGGGTTCAAGGCTCCCACCTCCCCCTCGTCCACGGCCTGCTGGAACGTACGCTTAGGACTGACGACTCCGCCGTACGCGTCCCAGGTCTCCACCTCTACGATCTCACCCGGCTTCACACGGGCGACCGGCTCGGTTCTCGGGTTAAGGGTCGAGTTGTCCCAGGCTGTGAGCACGCTTTGAGGCTTCTTACTTATCCTCTTGACCATAGTCTCCACAGCTAGCCATTTGATTTAACGGGATTAAACGGTTACCCCACGTGTTTGACGAAAAACGGAAAGAATAAAAATAGGCGGCGTGGTTGTGTAATAGCAGTCACTCAGAATGGACTATCAACATAGGTGAAAAGTATGGAATACATGTATGCCGCCATGCTGCTACACAGCGCAGGCAAAGAGATCACCGAAGACGGGATCAACCACACCCTCACAGCGGCGGGGGTCAACCCAGACGCCACCAGGATCAAGGCCCTGGTCGCCGCCCTCGCAGAGGTCGACATCGACGAGGCCCTCAAGGCGCCGGTCTTCACCGCCGGCGCAGCCCCCACCGCCGCCCCCGCGGCAGCCGAGGAGGAGGCGGAGGAAGAGGAGCCTGAAGAGGAGAAGAAGGAAGAGGAAGAGGACCTTCAGGGTCTCGGAGCCCTCTTCGGTTAGGCTATTCCCTAAGTTTCTTCTAGATCGAGACCGTAAACTAGCTATAAGGAGCAAAACCTGGATGTCACTGGGTAGTCTACATCTCGTTCATTTCGCCAAGCTATCATTAAGTGATCCAGATTCTCGACTGAGGTGGTTTGATTGATTAGCCCTGACAAGCTGAAGAAGATGTACCTAGAGTTCTTCCAGGAAAAGGGACATAAAGTAATCGCGAACGCGTCTCTCATACCGGAAAACGACCCAACCGCGTTGTTCACCTCTGCCGGGATGCATCCGCTTGTACCGTATCTACTGGGTCAGCATCATCCAAGCGGGAAAAGGCTGGTGAACGTGCAGAAATGCCTCAGGACCAGCGACATCGACGAGGTGGGGGACAGCTTCCACCTGAGCTTCTTTGAGATGCTGGGGAACTGGTCTCTCGGAGACTACTTCAAGGAGGAATCAATCCCTTGGAGCTACGAGTTCCTCACAAGTAAAAATTGGCTCGACATCGACGAGGAAAAGCTGAGCATCACGGTCTTCGCCGGGGACGAGAAAATACCTAGGGACACTGAAAGCGCGAGGATATGGGAGGAACTCGGAATCCCGAAGGATAGGATATTCTATCTGCCCCGAGAGGATAACTGGTGGGGTCCCATAGGCAGCACGGGGCCTTGTGGGCCCGACACGGAGATGTTCTACGACACAGGCAAGGAACCGTGCGGAGGCGAGTGCAGGCCCGGCTGCAGCTGCGGGAAATACAACGAGATATGGAACAACGTCTTCATGGAGTACAACAGAACCCCAGAAGGAGAGTACGAGCTACTTGAACAGAAGAACGTCGACACGGGGATGGGAGTCGAGCGGACGGTTGCGGTCCTACAGGGAAAGGATAACGTATACGAGACCGAGTTATTCGTCCCCATCATCGATAGAATCAAAGAGTTAACTAATATCACAGAATTTTCTCAAGAGCAAACTAGAAGCGTCAGAATAATATGTGATCATTCACGTGCAGTTACCTTCATCCTAGCCGAGGGAATAGTCCCCTTGAACGTGGAGCAGGGGTACGTTCTGAGGAGACTCATCAGGGGCGCCATCAGGCACGGGAAGCTGCTGGGCATAGAAGAGGAGTTCCTGAGCGAGTTGTCCCAGATCGTGATAGAGATATACTCTGAAGATTACCCTTACCTGAAGTCGAACGAGGAATTCATAGTAACCGAGCTGAAAAAAGAGTACAGGAAGTTCAAACACACGCTGGAAAGGGGTCTAAACAGGTTCAACAGGATAGTCAGAAGGAAGAAGGAGATCGACGGCAAGGACGCGTTCCTCCTCTACCAGAGCTTCGGCTTCCCGATAGAGATAACGAAGGAACTCGGGAAGGAAAACGACATCTACGTAGACGTGGACGGCTTCTACGAGGAGTTCGAGAAGCATCAGAAGGTTTCAAGGGCCGGAGCCGATAAGAGGTTCGGCAGCGGACTAGCGGACACGGCTGAGGCGACGGTGAAGCTACACACAGCGACGCACCTGCTCAACGAGGCGCTGAGAAGGGTCCTAGGGAAGGACATCCACCAGATGGGTTCAAACATAACGCAGAATCGTCTGCGTTTCGACTTCAACTTCGACAGGAAGCTGACCGACGAAGAGATCAAGGAGGTGGAGGAGCTGGTCAACAGGCAGATCGAGAAGGCTATCCCGGTCAAGAGGATCGAGACCACCTTGGACGAAGCCATAAAGATGGGGAGCGAGGCGGTGTTCGAGCAGAAATACGGGGATAAGGTCTCGGTGTACTCCATAGGCGACTTCTCGTTGGAGCTGTGCAGTGGTCCCCACGTGAAGAACACGGGGGAGCTTGGGCGATTCAAGATTGTAAAGGAGGAGGGCATCTCCGCGGGGGTGCGGAGGATAAGGGCGGTCCTTGAGTGATTGATTGCCTGACATAGTCCATGGTAAGGGATCAGGATCGTCGAAATGGGCGAATAGGTGTCAATCGACCTGATTTAGGCCGTTTACCGCGTTTCAAGTGGATTTAGTGCCTATGAGTAACCGTTTTTACTCACAACCTTTATTCCGGTGTCCAGTACAAGGTTGACAGAGCTAGAGGATAGTATGCATATGGTTGACTGGAAGGCCATCGAGGAGAAGTGGCAGAGGCGCTGGGCGGAGGCCGACGCCTTCGAGACGGACCCCGACCCGGATAAACCCAAGTTCTACCTGACGGTGGCGTACCCGTACCCCAACAGCCCGCAGCACATCGGCCACGGCAGGACGTACACGTTGACTGACGTCCACGCCCGCTGGAGGCGGATGCAGGGCTACAACGTGCTGCTGCCAATGGCGTGGCACTACACGGGCACGCCCCTTTTCGCCATGGTGGAGAGGCTCAAGGAGGGAGACCCCGAGCTCCTCGATACGTTCATCAACCTCTACAACATCCCCGAGGAGAAGCTCCCCGAGCTGGAGGACCCCATCAGCATGGCGAACTACTTCGCCGACGAGATCAAGCACGGGATGCAGCGCATAGGGTACAGCATAGACTGGCGCCGTGAGTTCACCACGGTGGACGACTACTACCATAAGTTCATAGAGTGGCAGTTCGAGAAGCTACGCAAGAAGGGCTACATCACCCAGGGCAGCCACCCCGTTGGGTGGTGCCCCAGCTGCGGCAACCCGGTGGGGCAGCACGACACCGTGGGCGATAAGGAGCCCGAGATCGAGGAGTTCACCGTCATCAAGTTCAGGAAGGGCGACATGGTGTTCCCGGCGGGCACGCTGCGCCCCGAGACCGTGTTCGGCGTCACCAACATGTGGATCAACCCCGACGCAACCTACGTCGAGGCTAGGGTGGACGGCGAGACCTGGGTCGTCAGCGCCGAGGCGGCGGACAAGCTGGAGCTGCTGGGGCACAGAGTCGAGAGGGTAAGCGAGTTCCAGGGAAGCAAGTTCATCGGCGTCACCATCACTAACCCGGTTACCGGCGACGAGTTCCCCATGCTGCCCGCCAGCTTCGTGGACCCCAAGGCCGTGACCGGAGTCGTCATGTCGGTGCCCGCCCACGCGCCCTTCGACCTGGTAGCGCTAGACCAGCTGAAACAGGAAGTCAGGAAGAATCCCTCCGCCTACAGGTTCAAGCCCAGCGACATTAAGGACGTGGAGCCCATCAGCGTCATCGAGGTAGACGGCTATGGCCCGGTGCCCGCGCGGGACGTCGTGGACCGCATGGGGATCACCGACCAGAACGACCCCAAGCTGGAGAAGGCCACCAAGGAGGTCTACAGCGCCGAGTTCCACGGAGGGAGGATGAGGAACAACACGGGCCAGTACGCCTCCCTCCCCGTGCAGACGGCCAAGGACGCTGTCAAGGAGGACATCGTGGCCAAGGGCTACGCGACCACGATGTACGAGATGCTGGAGCCCGTCCAGTGCCGCTGCGGGAGCGAGGTCGTGGTCAAGATATTCGAGAACCAGTGGTTCATCAACTACGGCGACCCCGCGTGGAAGAGGCTGGCCCACGAGAACATAGACGAGATGACCATCATACCCGTCGAGCTTCGACAGGAGTTCCACAACGTCGTTGACTGGCTCCGGGAGAAGGCTTGCGCCAGGAAGGCCGGGCTGGGGACGAAGCTGCCGTGGGCCCCCGACTGGATAATCGAGGCGCTGAGCGACTCAGTCATCTACATGGCCTACTATACCGTCATAAAGGGCATCAACGAGGTGGCCCCCGAGCCCGAGCAGCTCACTGAGGAGTTCTGGGACTACGTCTTCCTGGGCAGGGGCGACGCCGAGAGCGTCGCGGAGTCCACGGGGTTCCCAGTCGAGAAGCTAGAGGAGATCCACGAGGAGTTCAGCTACTTCTACCCGCTGGACGCCCGCCACAGCGGACGCGACCTCATCAGCAACCACCTCACCTACATGGTGTTCTGCCACGACGGCATCTGGCCCAGGGAGCTCTGGCCCAGGGGCATCGTCGTCAACGGCAGCGTGCTGATGGAGGGCAGCAAGATGAGCAAGAGCCTCAACAACATCATCCCGCTGATAAACGCCATAGAAGAATTCGGCGCCGACCCGCTGCGCCTGAGCCTAATGATCACGGCGGAGCCCCTGAAGGACGCCGACTTCAGCCCCGACCTAGCCAAGAACATGGGAGACAACCTGGAGCGGTTCTACCAGCGCGCCATGGACACCGTGGAGCAGGGTAATGGTAGCCCGGACAACCTACACGACATAGACCGCTGGATGCTGAGCAGGCTCCAGGGCTATGTGGCCGAGGCAAACGAGGCGTTGAAGGAGCTCAAGGTCAGGAAGACCATCCACGCAGCCATGTACAACCTGAACCAGGACATGGAATGGTACCAGAAACGCGTGGCGAGGCAGATGGACAACCCTGACCGTGTGGATGCGATACGCTACGTGGAGTGGAGCGTCCTGGACACCCAGGTCAGGATGATGACGCCGTTCACACCCCACCTCTGCGAGGAGATATGGGAGAAGATGGGCGGCAACGGCTTCATAGCTTTCGCTCAGTGGCCCAGAGTGGATGAGTCGTATGTGAGCATGGAGAGCGAGGTGTTGGAGGGGATGATACAGACCTGCATGGAGGACGTGCAGAAGATCACCAGGGTCACCGGCATCACCCCCGAGAAGATCCACTTCTACACGGCCGATGGCTGGAAGTGGAAGATATACCTGAAGGCGCTGGAGCTGGCTATTATGGAGCAGCTTGACGTGGGCACCCTCATCAAGGAGGCGTTCAAGGACGACGAGATGAAGGCCAGAAGCAAGGTTGTGCCCAACTACGTCCGCCAGATAGTTGAGGACGTCATAAGGCTGCCTGACGACGAGGTTGAGCTGCGTCTGGAGATGGGGCAGCTTAACGAGGTGAACGTCCTCATGGACGCGGTCAGCTTCATCGAGGGCGAGTACGGCTGCGATGTAGCCGTCTCCCTGGAGAGCGACCCGTGGATAGAGGACCCTGCTAAACGTGCCCACAGAGCCAAGCCGTACAGGCCCGCCATATACGTCCAGTAACCAACTTTATTTCCGAAGCTAGCCTAGCCCAAGGTTTTTATCTCGTTCCTGTTTTCTGGGATTGAATGATTGCGCTCGGCGTCGAGTCAACGGCCGACAACCTTGGGATCGGCATAGTCACCAGCGGCAAGGAGGTGCTAGCCAACGTCATCGACGTCCACGTGCCCGAGGAGGGAGGCATCCACCCCCGGGAGGCCGCGCGGCACCACAGCGACGAGATGGGGAACGCCATCAGGAGAGCCCTCGACGCAGCCGGCGTCTCCGTCCAAGACATAGACATCATCGCGTTCGCACAAGGCCCCGGGCTGGGCCCATGCCTCAGGACGGGGGCGACGAGCGCACGCGCCCTAGCCGCCTACCTCAAGAAGCCCCTCGTAGGGGTGAACCACTGCGTCGCCCACGTCGAGGTAGGGAGGATGGCTACGGGAGCCGTAGACCCTCTCACGCTATACGTCTCAGGCGGCAACACCATAGTCTCAGGTTACGAGTCAGGCAGATACAGGATATTCGGGGAGACACTGGACATAGCCATAGGCAACTGCCTCGACACATTCGCCCGTGAAGCAGGCCTAGAGTATCCGGGCGGACCGGACATCGAGCGCAAGGCCGCCCAAGGAAAGATCCTTGTACCGCTGCCCTACTCCGTGAAGGGCATGGATCTGAGCTACAGCGGGTTGCTGACGGCCATCACGGGTGAGCTCCACTCCGGAAAACACCGGTTAGAGGACCTCTGCTTCAGCCTCCAGGAGACCGCGTACGCGATGTTAGGCGAAGTCACGGAGAGGGCGTTGGCCCACACCGGGAAGCCCGAGCTGCTTCTCACAGGCGGCGTCGCCGCCAACAAGAGGCTCGGCTCCATGGTAAAGGACATCGCACACGAGCACGGCGCGGAGCCTCACATAGTACCCATCAGGCTGGCGGCGGACAACGGCGCGATGATAGCCTGGACAGGCCTCATCGCGTACCGGGCGGGCCAAGTTACGCCTATAGACGAGAGCCACGTCAACCCGAACTGGAGGATGGACCAGGTGGAGATACCATGGAGAGAGTGATCGCTAAAGGCGCAGAGGCCGATCTGGTCCTGATGGAGTGGAACGGCTTGACGGCGCTCGCTAAACGCCGGAAACCCAAGATGTATAGGCACCCCGAGCTCGACCGCCAGATGAGGAAGACCAGAACCAAGATAGAGGCGGAAATCATCCACAGAGCCAAACTGAACGGCGTGCCCACACCGCTGCTGTACCAGGTTGACCCGGAGGAAGCGGTCATCGTCATGGAGTACGTTGACGGCGCTAAGGTCAGGGACGTGGTGGACGGGTTGACCAGCGGGGAGAGGAGGAAGCTGTTCAAGCGCATAGGAGGCTACGCGGGCAGGCTCCACGGGGCCGGCGTCATCCACGGCGACCTCACCACCAGCAACATACTGAAGCAGGGGGACAGGCTGGTGTTCATCGACTTCGGGCTGGCGGAGGTTAGCGACGAGGTGGAGAAGCGGGGCGTTGACCTCAACCTCATGGACAGGATGCTGACGAGCACCCACTACCGGCATCGTGAGGAACTGCTAGCCGCGTTCCTAGAGGGGTACCGGGAGACGCTGGGGGCTGAGGCTGAAGACGCCGTGACGCGGATGGAGGAAGTAGCCAAGAGGGGGAGGTACATTGAGAAGAGCTAGGATCTGGATGGGGACCAGCAGCGACCACAAGTACATGGAGGCCAAGGAGGTTCTCGCCGAGTACGGCGTCACCCTTGAACGCCTCAACATAGAGCGCGTAGAGATACAGGCAGACGACCCCGAGCTGATCGCCGAGTACAGCCTCAAGGTCCTAGACGTGGAAGTGCCCATACTCATCGAGGACGCCGGCCTCTACATAGACAAGTACTTCGGGTTCCCCGGCCCCTACAGCAGCTACGCGCTGCGCACCATCGACAACGAGGGCATACTAAAGCTGTTGGAAGGCGAGGAGGAGAGGGGCGCAAGGTACCTCTCGGCCGTGGCTTTCAGGGACGGCGACACAAGCGTCACATTCACAGGCGAGGTGGTGGGCCGCATAGCGACGGAGATGAGGGGCACCAACGGCTTCGGGTACGACCCCATATTCATACCGGAAGAGGGCGACGGCAGGACCTTCGGCGAGATGAGCGCCGCCGAGAAGGCTAGGATCAGCCACAGGGCCCGGGCCTTCAGGAAGCTGGGCCAGTGGCTCAGGGAGGGCTAGCCTACCCGGCGAGGGGCGGGGACTGGAACGGGTCTATCTCGTTCATCCTCTCCATTAGGTACTTGGTTGCGTCGGCTATCTTGAAGGGACGCGAGTTGTTGCCCGTCCTCACGTAGAAAAACTGTTTATTCTTCTCGTGGAGGAACGCCGGCTCCCTGCTGGGCAGCACGTGCACGCGGCAGAGTTCCTTGCCGTACAACACGTGGAAGGTGAACTTGATCTTGTCAAGGAACACGTCCCCGATCTTGTTGCTGATCTGGTTTACCAGGTGGTTCTCGAAGCCGTCCCGGTTCTTCTTAGGGAGGGTCACATAGTCCGTCTCGAGCCCCACCACCCAGTTGTCGTCGGAGACGCCTATGAGGAGGTCGCCGCCGTCAGCGTTCAGGAACGCGCATATGGCCTTGAGGCAGTTGTACTCCAGCTCCTGGTCTACGCAGCCCCTGACGTTGTTGTAGCGGAGGCTGGCCTTGAACTCGAGGCGCTGCCCCTCGTCCATGTTGATGAGCTGCTCCACGGCCAGGGCCTCCTGCTCCCGGTTCTTCTCCGCCATGTACTCCCTCATGACCTCGGGCTGATGGTTGGCCACATCCGTGAGGCTGAGGATGCCTATGACCCTGTCCTGGCCTATGGAGTCCACCACTGGGAGCTTCTTGATCCTGTTCTTGAGCATGATCTGGCCAGCCTCAATCAGCGGCGTATCGGGGGAAACCGAGATGAGGGCGCTGGTCATGACCTCGCCCACGGTGACGCGCTGCGGGTCCCTGCCGCTGGCTACCACCCTGGTGAGGACGTCCCTCTCCGTGATTATGCCTAGGATGCCTTCCTCGCTCTGGACTATGAGGCTGCTTATTCCGAAGCGGGTCATCACCCGAGCGGCGTTCTCGACGGTCTCCGAGGGGTCTATGGTCACGACGTCGCTGGTCATGACGTCATTAACGGCTAGGGGTACGGCTGTGCGGCTCATGCCGTCTCTACCCTCGGATGGACCCTAATTTACGGTTATGGAACAAAGTAATGGAGCCTTAAAGGCTTACAGCGTTATCTATGAGTGTTAGTGAACTCAGAGGAGGCGCATGAACTCGGATGCATCCCCGAGCTCATCCAGCCCCCCGAGTGCCGACCAGATGCGTTCAGCCCTCCCCCTGTCTACTGTAGGGCTTGACCAGCTCACGAACTTGTCGAAGAGATCCTCGTCCGTCAGGGGGTTCCGCGGCTCCCCCCAGGGCAGGTCCACCCTCTCGCTGTGTGCCGCACCATCCTTGAGCTTGACCTCGACGGTTGTGGGCCTGCTGCCCTCGGGGTATATGCTGTCGAGCCCCTCGTCGGGCGTCACCTTGACCTTGGCGGCCAAGTCGTGGAGCTCCTGGTCCGCTATCCTCTCCCTGGTGAACTGGGCCTCGGT
Source organism: uncultured Candidatus Bathyarchaeia archaeon (assembly GCA_964529745.1). Lineage (GTDB taxonomy): Archaea > Thermoproteota > Bathyarchaeia > TCS64 > TCS64 > RBG-16-57-9. The sequence continues at coordinate 733 of CAZGZR010000007.1, read as the reverse complement.
GACCTCGCCGTCGGCTATGGCGCATGCGGCGATGTAGGGGAGGTTGAACTGGCAGTTCTTGTAGTAGCTGTCGGGGCCCACCTTCTCGTCGGCTATGTACATGCCGTGGGTGAGCTGGCTGACCTGGACCTCCTCGACGTCGTCCGGCGTGAAGCCGTGCTTTTTTCTGAGCCGCAGCAGCGCCTCGATGGCGCCGTGGGTCATCCTGCAGGTGGGCCACGGCTTGATGTAGACGTTCATGACCTCGTACTCCTCGCCGAGTCCACGGGTCTTGAAGCGGGTGGAGAGCCTGTTGTCGTCGGCGAGCTTGGGGCCGTTGAGGCCTTCCTTGGCGAGCAGCGCGGCCTCGATCCCTATCTTGGCCTGGTACCCGTTGCTGAGGAAGTTGATGTCCAGCCCCATGGTCCTTGGGACGCCTCTGGGGCTGTTGTAGCCCGCGATGCCCATGGCGAATATGGTCTCGTCTACGCTGAGCCCAAGCATCCTGCTTGCTACGGCGGCGGAGCAGTAAGCGGAGGCGGGGGGCCTGTCGTTCATCCCCCTCACCTTGGCGGCCACGTCGTAGCCCACGGTGATGGCGGTTATGATGTCGCGTCCTGACGCGTGCAGCTTCTCGCCTACCGCTAGGGCTGTGGGCACGGCGACCCTGCCGGGGTGAGACGAGCCGCCGAGGGCGGCTGCCTCCCTGTGGCCGTCGTTGCAGGCGTGCACCTGGGCGTAGGCGGCGTGGGCC
>CAZGZR010000006.1:0-63181 GCA_964529745.1 uncultured Candidatus Bathyarchaeia archaeon | reverse complement strand
ATTATAGAATACTTATCAGTATTTACAGAACTTGGAACCATGTTGTTTTTATTTCAGGCGAACGAAGACTGTTTGATATGTTGTGACTCTGAGGAGAGATCTGACCGACGGCGACGTCCAACGGATCGTCGAAGACTCACTCGACTTGATCTCCGAGGCTCAGAGTCAGCTCAACCTGCCCGTGGCTCCCAACATCTCGAGGACGAGGAGCATGCTCAGCCGAGGCTCCTTCAAGGCCTTGACCATGAAACCGAGACGCGCCAGCAGGAACCCCATGGAGCACGGCTCGTTCCTGCCTCCCGCCACGATAATCCTAGATAAGCGTCTCCCCAAGTCGGATCACCCCATGGATATGCCCGACTTCGTGGAGACCCTCACCATGTACACCGCGGTCCGTGAGGTCTTCCACGCCGACGACCACGTGGGCGGCAACAAGCTTCTCATGGCGACGCGGGAACACATCCTAGACAGGCACGAGGACAAGCTGGAGAAGAGCATGAGCATAATAATGGAGGAGGGCGGCTCCCCCGCCATCAAGGACTACGGCGACCTCGCCACCCTCTGGGCCGCGCAGTACGTGGAGATGGTCGCCCACTACAAGAGCTACGTTGTCATGAGGCAGATGAAACGCCCCAAGCTGGACAGGCTCTGGTCGAGGCTGAGGAACGACTTCTTCCCACCCAACCTCCTGACCTGCATCGAGCTGAGAAGGGGCACAGAATACGTATTCAGCCTCTTCACCGAGAGGCTGGGAGAGTACTGCCTCATAGAGGCGCTGAACGAGTATAAGGCCATAAAGGAAAAGGACACCTTCAGCTACACCGTATAAATACGTCGTCCACAGAAAGGTATCTGTTCAGACATGCTCTACGATACCCTTGTCGATTGCTACAACAGGCTGGAGTCCACGACCAAGCGCCTCGAGATGACTGACATACTCGCCGACCTATTCAAGGAGGCATCGGCGGACGAGGTGGAGAAGATCGTGTACCTGACCCAAGGCAAGATCCACCCCGACTGGACGGGGGAGCCCGAGATAGGGATGGCCGAGAAGATGGTCGTCGAGACCCTGACCAAGGTATCTGGGCTCAGGAAGGCGAGGGTGGCGCGGCTCGTCTCGGAGCTAGGCGACATCGGGCTGGCGGCCGAGGAGGCCCTAAGGGGCAAGGCGCAAGGCAGCTTCATCCAGCGCAGCCTCACGGTCTCCGACGTATACAACGGCCTGGACAGTATAGCCAGGCGGGAGGGCCAGGGCAGCACCAAGCAGAAGATAGACGACCTGGGCAGCCTGCTCGCGGACGCCTCCCCGCTGGGCGCCCGCTACATCGCCCGCACGGTGGTGGGGAAGCTCAGGCTGGGCATCGGCGACATGACCATACTGGACGCCCTGTCCCAGGCCCACACGGGATCCAAGGATCAGCGGGACGTACTGGAGCGGGCGTACAACCTGAGCAGCGACCTCGGCTTGGTGGCTAGGACCCTCGAGGAGGAAGGCCTGGAGGCCATCGAGAACTTCCACGTGAGGGTGGGCTCACCGATAAGGGTAATGGCGGCCCAGAGGCTCTCCACGGCCGAGGAGATAGTGGAGAAGCTCGGGGGCCAGTGCAGCGCCGAGTACAAGCTGGACGGCGAACGCTTCCAGATACACAAGAAGGGGGACAGGGTAACCATCTTCAGCAGGCGTCTTGAGAACATCACCTACATGTACCCCGACGCGGTTCAGATGACGAAGACCCAGATAACAGCCGAGGACGCCATCGTCGAGGGGGAGGCCGTGGCCTACGACCCGGACACGGGTGAGGACCGCCCCTTCCAGACGCTGATGCAGCGGCGGCGCAAGTACGGCATAGAGGAGATGATGGAGAAGATACCAATCAGGGTGTACCTGTTCGACTGCCTCTACGCCGACGGCAGTGACCTCACCCTGGAGCCCTACCCCGAGAGGATCGACGTGCTGGAGAGCATAACCGAGCAGAGGGACGACTACAGGCTCGTGAAGCGCCTCGTCACCTCGGACCCCAAGGAGATCGACAGATTCTTCCAGCAGAGCATAGCAGACGGCACAGAGGGCCTCGTCGTGAAATCCACGGGCAAGGACAGCGTCTACAGGGCGGGCGCCAGGTCTTGGCTCTGGGTGAAGCTCAAGCGCAGCTACCAGAGCAAGATGCAGGACACGGTGGACCTGGTGGTTGTGGGCGCGTTCCACGGCAGAGGCCGCCGCGCAGGAACCTACGGTGCGTTGCTTGTCGCCGCCTACGATCCCGAGGAAGACGTCTTCAAGACGGTGTGTAAGGTGGGCTCGGGGTTCACGGACGAGAACTTGGAGCAGATACCCGATATGCTGGAGCCCCACAGGCTTAGCCACAGGCATGCGCGCGTGAAGTCGCTTATGGAGGCCGAGGTGTGGTTCGAGCCCGTCGTAGTCATGGAGGTGCTCGGCGACGAGATCACATTGAGCCCGCTGCATACGGCGGCCTTCGATGAGATTAGGGAGGGCTCGGGGTTGGCCATCAGGTTCCCCCGGTTCACCCGTTGGCGGGAGGATAAGTCTGCTGAGGAGTCCACAACGGTACAGGAGATCGTGGACATGTACAAGTCTCAGCTCAAGACCCTGAGCTAGCCGCCTGCGATGGGTGGGAAAACCGCCACCCTCCATACGCCTTAGAGAGCGGATCTCCTATACCGGTCTTCGCCCCGTTGAGCTTGAAACCGTTCTTGTCGATCTCCAATTGCCAATACTTGCCCTTCTCCTTGGGTCCCTCTTTGACCACGATGACGCTGTAGCCCAGCATCGCAAGCCGCTCGGCGAAGGGTGTGCCCGCGTTAGCCTCCTTGATGCCGCCGTTGAGGGGCGACTTCGCCCCGGATATCCTGCCGGAGCTCGGTGCCTTGGTTTTCGTCACCATTCCAGGCGCGAATATGAGCTTGTTGTTAGGCCCTAGGGGGTGGCAGCTGGGGGCAACTTCGTCGCATACATAGCTGTCGGTGAGCCACCCGCCACCCCTGCTCTTGTACTTGTCTGGTAGGTTCTCGGCTTTTGATGTCAGTTTCTCCATGTCTACTCGGATTACTTTACCCATTTTCCTTCCACTTTCAGCCTTCATAGAAGCCTGAACTGGATTGGTAAGTAAAACCATGATATGAACCGCCGTTCAACTCGATTTGCTTCTATGGTAAACAATATAGACTACCCCTCTTTCTTCTTGTCTGCCATGATTGAAGATGTCCTCAAGGAGCTCGACGAATGTTACGCCTTCGAGAAGCTCAAGGAGATGATACGGATACCCTCTGTGGTGGGAGACGAGGAGGAGCTCGCCCACTACCTACGGGACGAGCTAGACTCGCTGGGATTAGAGACGGAGCTGCAGATGGTGCAGCCCGGGAGGCCGAACGTATACGCGAGACTGGAGGGGTCGAGGCCGGGTAGGAGGATGAACTTCAACGGGCACCTAGACACGGTGCCTGTGGTGGACGGCTGGGACACGGACCCCTTCGAGCCGGTGGTGGAGGGGAACAGGATCACAGGGTTGGGCTCCAACGACATGAAGGGCGGCATCGCCTGCATACTCAACACCATACGCGCCGTCGTCGAGTCCGGGCACGAATTCAAGGGCGAGCTTAGCTTCAGCGGGGTCATCGACGAGGAGGCGTACGGCGAGGGAGCCAAGGCCATGCTTAAGACCGGCTACGGCAATGTGGACGCCATCGTGCTAGCCGAGCCCTACGCGGCCGACGAGCAGAGGCCCACGGCCCTGGGCATCACAGGGAAGATACTCTACAACATCCACGTCAGGGGCAGGGCGGCCCACGGGTTCCGCCCCGAGCTAGGAGTGAACGCCATCGAGCAGGCGGGTATTATACTAGCTAACCTAAACAAGCTTAGGATACCGGAGCATCCGCGGTTCAGGGGCAACTACTCGACGCTGAAGATCGAGGGAGGCTACGAGAGGTACAGCGTCGTGGTGCCGGCGTACTGCAGGTTCGAGGTCAACAGGCTCACAGTGCCCGGGGAGACCAAGGAGTCGGTCATCAGGGACATGGAGGAGCTTGTGGAGTCCCTGGGGCTGGAGGCCAAGGTGGACGTCGAGATCAAGCCTCCTTTCTACGCGTCCTACGAGATCGACAGGGACGAGCCGCTGGTCCGGGTCTTCGAGGAAGCCTACGAGGAGGTGATGGGGGTGAAGCCCTGCTTCGAGTACAGCAGCAGCATAACCGACGCCAACACCTTCGCAGGCGAGGGCGGGATACCCTGCATACACCTCGGCCCGTTCCCGGGTGGGGCGCACCAGAAGAACGAGTACACCCTGTTGGACTCTCTGCCCCCCGTGAGCAAGGTCTACGCCTTGATGGCTGACAGGTTCCTCGGGGGCTAGCGTCGAACAATCATGTTATAGCCCTCTCAATAGTTCTTTTCTCTATGATAGACGACGTTCTACGGTGCTTGGACGACGGCTACACGGTGAGGCTGTCCGAGGAGATGATAGCGATCCCGTCGGTCACGGGGAACGAGGAGGCGCTGGCACTCTACATCCAGGAGAAGCTGGAAAGCTACGGGATGGAGACCGAGCTCCAGTACGTCGCCGACGGGAGGCCCAACGTCTTAGGCGTCATGAAGGGCACCGGGCCGGGGAGGCGCCTCAACTACAACGCCCACACGGACACGGTGCCGGCAGGGGATGACTGGGACACCGACCCATTCAAGGCGGTCATCGAGGATGGGAAGCTCTACGGGCGCGGAGCCTGCGACATGAAGACGGGCATCGCCTGCAGCCTAAACATGTTAAAGGCAGTGGCGGACGCCGGAGCCGAGTTTAGGGGCGAGCTGAGCTTCAGCGGCGTCGTGGACCAGGAGGCAACCGACATCGGCGCCTGGGCCATGATGGAGGAGCCCAGGTGGAGGAGCTTGGACGGCGTGGTCCTCACTTACAGCTACTGCGGCGACGAGACCAAGCCCATCCCGCTGGGGCTCACGGGTAAGATACTTTACAACGTTAAGGTGAAGGGGAAGGCGGCCCACGGGTTCAGGCCACACCTCGGCATAAACGCCGTCGAGGACGCCGCCAGGATCATCGCCAACCTGGACAGGCTTCAGCTCAAGGAGCACCCGGACTTCGGCACAGGCACCGTCTGCACGCTCAAGACCGAGGGAGGCTACACCAGGTACAGCGTGGTGGTGCCTGAAAGCGCTAGATTCGAGGTTAACAGGCTGCTGGTTCCGGGTGAGAGCGTACAGTACGCGCTGGACGACATGGAGAGACTCGTCAAGGAGCTCAACCTAGAGTCAACGGTGGAGGTTGGGGTCAAGCCCCCCAGGTACGAGCCCTACACGGCGTCGAAAGACGAGCCCCTGATGAGGACCCTGGACGGCGTATACAGGGAGGTGATGGGCCGGCCGCCGCTCTACGAGCACGCCTACGGCATCACCAACGCCAACATATTCCAAGGCGAGCAGGGCATCGAGTGCGTCCACCTCGGCCCCCAGCGGGGCAACGCCCACGGCCCCAACGAGCACGTCAAGTTGGAGTGGCTGCCCCCGGTCAGCGAGATGTACGCCGGGATCGCCCTCGGCTACCTCAGGGCTTAAAAGCAGCCGAGAAGAATGGAGCCAGTGAAACGAGATGAGCGAACAGGTATCCTACAGGGACTTCAAGAAGCTTGACATACGCATAGGCACCGTCAAGGAGTGCGTCCAGGTGAAGGGCTCGGACAAGCTCTACACCCTCCACGTCGACATGGGCGACGAGGTGAGGCAGATAGTCACGGGCCTCGTCGACTACTACACCGTGGAGGAGCTCACCGGTAAACGCATAGCGGTGGTCATGAACCTGAAGCCGGCCAAGATATTCGGCCAGATGAGCTACGGGATGCTCCTCGCCGCCGAGACGAGGGAGGGCGACCTCGCGCTCATCACCACGGACAACCCCATCGCCGACGGCGCGCGGATCACCTAACGGTTTTTATCGCTCCGCACAGGAGCATTCTAAGGTTCCATGTCTGACAGGGTTCTAGTCGTAATAGCGACGGGGGACAAGTCCAAGGCGCTCACCGGCCTCATGTACGCCAGGAACGCGTTGAAGCGCGGCTGGCTCGAAGACGTGAAGGTGGTCTACTTCGGCCCCAGCGAGCAGCTAATGGTAGAGGACGCCGACGTCGCAAGCGCCGCGATAGAGGTGGCGAGCATGGGCGAAGCCTACGCCTGCAAGGCCATCAGCGACCGCGAGAACATCAGCGAAAAGATAGGCGACCTGGGTGTCAGGGTCGAGTACGTGGGCACCATCATAAGCGACTACATCAAACAGGGCTACGTCCCCATGGTCTGGTAGAAAGGGGGCAAGAAAGACGAGAGGCTGTCCCCGTTGGCCACCCCTCTTCCTAGGCTAGATAGCTAATCATTGTGTCTTCTCTATGGCTATGGCGCAGACCTTGTACTCGGGTATCTTGGAGTAGGGGTCCAGCGCCGCGATGGTCAGCTTGTTTGCGGCGGCCTCCGCGAAGTGGAACGGTATGAAGACGGAGCCGGGCGCCGACTTCTCGGTGACCCTGGCCTTGGCCTCGATGCAGCCCCGCCTGGAACTGACACGTACCGTGTCGCCGTCCTCGACGCCGAGGCTCGACGCGTCCCCCGGGTTCACCTCGACGAGGCACTCCCCCATGAGGGCGTCCAGCACCTCCGACCGCCTAGTCATGGTCCCCGTGTGGAAGTGCTGCAGAACCCGGCCTGTGGTCAGCATGAACGGGTACTCCTCGTCAGGTTCCTCGACCGGGGGCAGGTACTCCAAGGCGTGGAACGCTCCCTTGCCCCGTGTGAAACGTTCGGCGTGGAGGAATGGTGTCCCGGGGTGAGCGGCGTCGGTGCACGGCCACTGCAGGCCTTCCCTGCCTAGGCGCTCGTAGCTGACGCCCCCGTATATGGGGGTGACGCCCGCCATCTCGTCCATGATGTCCGCCGGCGACTCGTACCGCATGGGGTACCCCATCCGCATAGCCAGCTCGCATATGATCTCCCAGTCAGCCCTTGCCTCCCCGACCGCCTTGAACAGCTTGTTGACCCTTTGGACCCGTCTCCCAGTGTTGGTGAAGGTGCCGTCCTTCTCCGCGAACGAGGCCGCGGGGAGAACGATGTCCGCGAGCCCCGCGGTCTCAGACATGAATATGTCCTGCACCACGAGGAACTCCAGATTCCCCAGCGCTTCCTCGACGTGGTTCAGGTCCGGGTCGCTGAGCATGGGGTTCTCCCCCATGACGTAAAGGCCCTTGAGCCTTCCCTCGTAGGCGGCGTCCATCATCTCCACGACCGTCAGGCCAGGATCCGCGCATAGGTCCACGCCCCAGGCCTCCGTGAACTTGTTCCTTATCTGTTCGTCGCTCACGGACTGGTAGCCGGGGTAGACGTTGGGCAGGGCCCCCAGGTCGCAGGCTCCCTGGACGTTGTTCTGGCCCCTCAGAGGGTTGACCCCCGTGCATTCCCTGCCCACGTTGCCCGTGAGCATGGCCAGGTTGGCGACGGACATGACGTTGTCGGTCCCCGTGGTGTGCTGGGTGATCCCCATGCTGAATACGAAGCTGGCCCTATCGGCCTCCCCTATGGCGACGGCCGCCTCCTCCAGGTCCCGGCTCGGCACCCCCGTGATCTCCTCCACCCTCTCAGGCGTGTACTCTTCGACGGTGTCTCTGAACTCCTGGAAGCCCTCGCAGCGTTCCTCGATGAACTCCCTGTCGTGGAGGCCTTCCCGGAGGATGACGTTCATGAGGCCGTTGAGGAGCGCAACGTCGGTACCTCCCCTCTGCCTCAGCCAGATGCTGGCGTGGTCCACCAGCCCGATCTTCCTGGGGTCCGCCACGATGAGCGTCGCCCCGTGATCGACCACGGCCTGCCTCATGTACTTGGCTATCACCGGGTGGTTTTCGGTGGTGTTGCTGCCCGTGACGAATATCAGGTCGCTGTCCTTCAGCTCCAGGATGCTGTTGGTCATGGCCCCCGAGCCGAAGGCCTTCACCAGGCCCGCCACCGTGGGGGCGTGGCAGAGCCTGGCGCAGTGGTCCACGTTGTTGTTCCCGAAACACGTCCTGACGAACTTCTGGAAGAGGTAGTTCTCCTCGTTTGTGCACTTGGCCGAGGCCAGGCCGGCGAGGGCCTCCTCTCCGTGCTTCTCCTTGATCTCGTTGAACCTTGATGCGACCAGGCTCAGCGCCTCGTCCCACGACGCGGCCTCGAACCCATCTCCGCGCCTGATGAGGGGGGTGGTGAGCCTCTCAGGGGAGTTGACCCAGTCGTACCCGAACCTTCCCTTGACGCAGAGGCTGCCCATGTTCTCGACGCCGTCCTCTGCGCCCCTCACCTTCACGATCTGGCCGTCCTTGGTGTAGACCTCCAGGGTGCAGCCAACGCCGCAGAAGGGGCACGTGGTCGTCTTGCTCTCAAGCTCCCACCACCTTCCCTTGAACCTTGAAGGCTTCTCAGTGAGGGAGCCCGTCGGGCAGACCTGTACGCACTCGCCGCAGCTGACGCAACCGGAGTCGATCAGCAGCTCGCCGAGGCCGGCGATGACGACAGTGTCGTACCCGCGGTTCATGTAGTTGAGTATGCCGTGGTTCCTTACCTCGTTGCACGCAGCCACGCATCGGCTACACAGGATGCATAGATCGGGGTCATAAGTGATGGCCGGGCTGGACTCATCGACTCGTCTACCCAGACGCTTGGGCTCGAAGGTGAGGTCCTCCATCTCGATCCCCAGCTCGTAGGCCAGGTCCTGGAGCTCACAGCGCCCGTTCTGCTCGCACGTCATGCAGTCCGCCGGGTGGGCGGACAGGATGAGCTCTACGACGGTTCTCCGGGCCTCCCTCACCCTCTCGTTTCCCGTCTCCACGTTCATGCCATCGGAGATGGGTAGCGTGCACGAAGCTTCTAGGCGGTCTTTTCGCCCAACATCGACGACGCATACGCGGCAGGCTCCAGAAACCGGCAGCAACGGATGGTGGCATAGAGTGGGGATGTGTATCCCGTTGGCCTCCGCGACCTCGAGGACCGTCTGTCCTGATTCTCCCCTGACATTTCTGCCGTCTATGGTGAGCTTGACGCTCATCACCAAACCTCCTCTATCGCCTGGAATGGGCACGCGTTTACACATATGCCGCAACGTGCGCAGACGCAGTCGTTTATCACCGCCCTGCCTCTCTCCTCTGTTCCGGTAAACGTTATGGCGTCGTTGGGGCACTCGCTCTCACAGACGCCGCATCCCATGCAATCCTCGGTCACGCTGTATCCTTTGAACAGCGCGGCGCACACGCCCGCTGGGCACCTCTTATCCTGTATGTGGGCCAGATACTCTTCCCTGAAGTATCTGATCGTGGTGAGAACGGGGTTGGGGGCGCTTCTCCCTAGGGCGCAGAGGCTGGTGTCGAGGATGGTGTTTGACAGCCGCTCCAGCGTCCCGACGTCCTCCAGCCTGCCTTCGCCTCGGGTTATTCTGACCAGTATCTCGCTCATCCGTTTCAGCCCCACGCGGCAGGGAGTACACTTGCCGCAGGACTCTGCGGTGGTGAAAGACAGGAAGTACCGTGCAAGATCGACGATGCACGTGGTGTCGTCCACCACCACTATGCCTCCTGACCCCATGATGCTGCCCGCCGACTGCAGGCTCTCATAGTCCAAGGGGAGGTCCAGATACTCGGCCGAGAGGCATCCCCCTGACGGGCCCCCGGTCTGGACGGCCTTGAACGTCCTGCCTTCCAGTGGGCCTCCCCCAATGTCGAACACGAGCCTCCTTATGCTGGTTCCCAGGGGCACCTCCGCGGCCCCGGTTCTCTTGACCGCCCCGGTGAGGCAGAACACCTTTGTGCCTTTGCTTCTCTCGCTGCCCACCTTGGAGAACTCCTCCGGGCCTTTCCGGAGGATGTTGGGCACGTGGGCGAGGGTCTCCACGTTGTTTATGACGGTGGGCTTACCCCACAGCCCCTTGTTTGCGGGGAACGGAGGCCTGGGACGCGGGGTCGCCCGTTTTCCTTCGATGGCCGCCATGAGCGCCGTCTCCTCGCCGCAAACGAACGCGCCCGCGCTCAACATGATGTTCACGTCGAAGCTGAAGCCGGAGCCGAAGACGTCGTCCCCGAGGACGCCGTGGGCCCTCGCCTGCTTGACAGCCGTTTCGAGCCTGCTCGCCATGAGGGGCTTCTCCGCCCTGACGAAGACGTATCCCTCGTCCGCGCCTACCGCGTAGGCCGCTATAATGAGACCCTCAAGCACCCTGTGGGGGTCCCCCTCGGCGTTGAGCCTGTTCATGAAGGCACCCGGGTCCCCCTCGTCCGCGTTGCATATCGCGTACTTCTTCTCTCCCGGGGCCTGTCTGGTGAACCTCCACTTCAGCCCCGTGGGGAAGCCTGCGCCGCCCCTGCCCCGGAGACCCGACTCCGAGACCGTCTCGATGACTTGCTCCGGGGTCATCTCGGTCACCGCCCGTCTCAGCCCCAGATAGCCTCCCTTAAGTACGTACTCCTCGATGGACTCCGGGTCTACGACGCCGCAGTTCTCTATCGCGTCCCTTGTCTGGTGCTTGAAGAAATCAAGTTCATCTAGGAGCGGGATTCCCCTCTCTCCTTTGCGGCTCCCCGTTCTCCCCCCCACAGCGACGGCCCCCGACCCGGCTCCAGACAGGTACCATTCGACGATCTCCTCGACCCTGCTCTCCGCGACTCCCCCAAATATGACGCCGGGGTGACCCCTGGCTATGAACTCCACAAGGGGCTCTGCGTAGCAGGCACCTATGCAGCCCACGTTCACCACCTTCGCCTTTACGCTTCTTGAGGCCAACTGGTCTTTGATCTCTCTGTAAACTGGCCCGGCGCCGGCGGCGAGGCCGCAGGTGCTCATGCCCACGTTCACCCTCAAGTCCCCGTCACCAAACAGCACCGAATCCTCGCTTGGGACCTCGATGGCGTAATCACTCATCGCTATGCGTCTCCTTGAACGAGTTCAGGATCTCCTTGAGCTTCTCTTGGTCGAGTCTACCATAGACGCTTTCATCAACCTTGATTACGGGGGCTAAGCTGCATGCCCCTATGCATCTGACTTGGTGGACGGTGAACAGCCCATCGGGGGAAGTGTCCTCCGGGGGTGAAATATCTAGCAGCTTCATTAACTCGTCATAGATCTTGGTGACGCCGGCGACGTGGCAGGCCGTGCCACTACATACCGTTATGATGTGTTTTCCCTGGGGCCGAAGCCGGAACTGGTGGTAGAAGGTCGCCACGCCGAAAACCCTGCTCGGTGGAACCCCGAGCCTATCCGCCACCGTCAACATACTGGTCTTGGTGAGATAGCCGAGCATGTCCTGTATCTTCTGCAGCAGGGGTATGACTTCGGCCTCCGGGTTAACCCCGTTGCAGTGTTCAACACATAGCTCCTCCACTAGATCGATCTCCGTCTCTATCAAAGTATGCCACCTCTTCCACAGGCTGCCTCATGCTGGTATGCGATGCGTTAATGACGGGGTGCCGTCGTCAGCGACACGTTTTCCCAGGCTTTGACCTTTCCTGTATTAAACATATCCGGGACGTACTATTTTTTTAACGATTCGGTGTTCATAGTTTCGAAAACTGAGACGTATCCATGTCATTGTTGAATAAAGCTAACATGTTCCGCCTTCATGCCAAAAGGCATCGTACATAGAGTTACTTAAGAGGGGTGTCAATTTTTCTTCTTTTTCAGGTACCACGTCTCGCCTCTGGGGCTGGTGGTTATCTCGAACTCAGGGTTGTAGTGGAGCATCTCCTTCACGAACTCCCGCATGGTGGCCTTTGTGCCGTCGCTCCGGGTGATGACCTCGTCCAACGAGATTGTGACCCGTTTACCCTTACTCTCATCGACATCCAATCTGATCAATGACTAAACGGCGCCGCACCTTTATTATTTTATAGGATGGTCTGGAGCCTTAGTTGTGTTAATGCTCGGTACAGACACACCGTTTTAACTTGAACGCTCGTTATCCAGGTTGGAAGACGAGCCCAGCCATTTAAGGGGTGAACACGTTTCATCGTCAGGGCTCTCTTCACGGCGTGTGTATCTAGTTGGCTAAAGAGTGGAGTGTATCCGGCAGATGCCCCGAGTGCGGGGCCGCCGTCACATGGGTCCCTAGCTACATCGTGGTACAGGGAGGAGACACGGTAGAGATCGGTAACTACCGTTGCCTGAGCTGCGTGGCCGAGAGCGGTAAACTTGAGCGCGTGGTGGAGCACGGAAGGGAGGCGATCGAGCCCATGACGAACCTCGGGCTCGGTACCCCTGCTGCTAACCCAATAATCGGTAAAGGCAGGATCACGTTAAACGAGATCATCAAGAGGATAGCTAAAGAGGTTCACGAAGGCAAGTTAGACGAGAAGCGACGCCCCGATAAATAAAAGATAACTCGACTTATATTTTCTATAATTTTAGTTATTATTTATCATGAGCCTCATGAAAGTTAAGCCCTGTCTCGTAACGAAAACACAAAACCCATGACGATGACTTAGATTTTGGATCTTATCTGGATTGTTTTACCGATGTCGCTCCTCGTGATTATCCCAACGAGTTTCCCGCCTTCAACTACGGGGAGCCGCCCTACGTTCCTGGATGACATTAACATCAAGGCGTCTGAAGCCTTCTCGTCCGGAGATATCGTCACCAGCTCGCCCCTGGTCTTCATGACGTCCCTGACCCTTACCGAGTCTCTTCTCTTAGGGTCCACGTTCCTTACGTCCTCGATGGTGACTATCCCGACCAGTTCGCCGTTTTCAACGACAGGGTAACCCTGGTGCTTGTGGACGGAGAACCATTCGTCGATGGCTCGCTGGATGGATGCATCGGGATCGATGGTTCTGACTTCCTTCGTCATGATCTCTCGGACGGTCATCTTGCCTAAGGCTTCGCTTATGATCGTCTGGCTCAAGCCCATCTTCGAGCTGCCGTTGATGAACAGTCCGATGAAGATCAGCCAGAGCCCGTTAAACGACCCTGTGCTGAATATGCTGAAGAGCCCTATCCCCATGAATATGACGCTGATGACGTTCGAGACGGTTGAAGCGGTCCTAGTCGATTTTATCAGGTTGCCACTTCTTTTCCATAAGATCGCTCTGAAGACTCTTCCACCGTCCATCGGGAAGGCGGGTATCATGTTGAAAAAGGCTAGCATTATGTTGACGTATCCGGAGTACATCAACACCGCATCCACGGCATCCGGCGCGCCCGTGCCCAGCGTGTAGTATAGAACCAGAAACAACCCACCGATAACCATGCTCGTGATGGGCCCAACTATAGCCATGTATGCCTCGGTATCAGGGTCAGTGCTCTCCTCGTCTATCTGAGAGACCCCTCCGAAGAAGTATAGCGTGATGTTCGAGATATCGAGCCCCTTGTTTTCAGCGACGGTTGAGTGGGCTAACTCGTGAACTAGGACCGATAGGTAGAGGGATAGAGCCGATACTCCTCCAATTATCCAGTAGAAGCTAATGGGCTTGTCGGGGTACTGGCTCGGCAGATAGTTGTGGGCTAGGCTCCAGATGATGAATAGGAAGACCAGAAACCACGAATAATCAAGTTTGATGTTGATTCCTCGAATCCTACCTATTTTCACTGACATACAATCACTCTCTAAGCATCATTCAGCTGCTCCATGTTGATGTTTAGTAGAAAGAATCGACCCTATTTAAACCGAAAAAAGGGGCTCCTGACGTTTTTGGGTGTGTAAGTGGATGCGAATAGGATAGAGCTAACGAATACCATCAGGTATTCCAGAAAGCGTCACGCCCTCTTTCGTTTATATACTATCTTTCTGATCTCATACGCGTGAAAAAGGAGAAAGGCGACTAATGGCTGGCAAGATACGAACCCCACAGCTGGAGCAAACAGGAGGAAACGGAACAACAGGCCAAACAGGCATCGACTCAGCATGTCGTGCACAAGAAGCCACTTGCATCAATAACCGGGCAGAGAAGCCCCAGAGCATCACTAAAGAAGTGTTACGGTAGAAGGTTATGTAGCTTGAGTGAGAAAAGTAGACTGCTTGAGAAATACAGAGACTCTCTAAGAGAAGAGAAGCAGCCGGAATGGGTTGAGCCCATGCTAGCCATTCTTACCCACGACTACTTCGACGACCCTAACTGGATCTATGAACGAAAACTGGACGGCGAACGCTGCCTAGCCTTCAAAACCGAAGACAAGGTTAACCTTCTCTCACGAAACAGGCAAAAATTGAACAGGGCCTACCCCGAGATCGCCCAGGCGTTGTCCCGGCAGGACGGCAGCTTCATCTTGGACGGCGAGATTGTGGCGTTCGAGGGAGACGTAACCAGTTTCTCGAGGCTCCAGCAGAGGATGTTCAAAGAAGGAGACATCGAGAAAACCGGGATAGCCGTCTACTACTATATCTTCGACATAATCCATCTGGACGGCTACGATACCACTGGACTGGAGTTGAGGCACCGGAAACAGCTGCTGAAAGCCAGCATCGACTTCAACGACCCGTTAAGATACACGATGCACGTCGACGAGAAAGGGATAGAGTACCACGAGGAGGCTTGCAGGAAGGGCTGGGAAGGCATAATGGCCAAAGACGGATCCAGCAAGTATCTCCACATCCGTTCAAAGGAATGGCTCAAGTTCAAGTGCAGAAACCAGGCTGAGTTCGTCGTGGGCGGCTACACGGACCCCAAAGGCGAGAGAAAAGACTTCGGGGCGCTCCTCCTCGGCTACTACGACGACGGGAAGCTCATGTACGCCGGGAAGGTCGGCACCGGCTACACCGACGAGACACTTGAGCGTCTCGGCAAGAAACTCAAGGACATAGAAGTCGAGAAATCTCCCTACTACGAGGACGTCGATGAAAAAGACGCCCACTGGGTGAAGCCGGAGCTGGTCTGCGAAGTCAAGTTCACCGAGTGGACTGAATACAACAAGCTACGACACCCCGTGTTCCTGGGGCTAAGGCGGGATAAAGACCCCGAGGATGTGGATAAGGAAGAAGCCAAGTAAATGAGTGCCATAGAGATAGACGGACACAGGATAGAGCTATCCAACTTGGACAAGGTCTTCTACGAGGAAGCGGGGGTCACCAAGGGAGACGTCATAGAGTATTATAGTCGGATATACCCCACGATGGCCCCCCACCTGGCTGATCGGCCGCTGACCCTCCACCGGTACCCCGACGGCATAGGCGGTGAGGGTTTCTACCAGAAAGAGGCCCCCAACTACATACCCGGCTACGTGGACACGGTCGAGATAGAGAAGGTAGAAGGCGGCAAGCAGCCCCAACTGGTGTGTAACAACGAGGAGACCCTCGTCTACTTGGCCAACCTCGGCACAGTTACCTTCCACGTCTGGCTGAGCCGCTCCGACAGGCTGCACTACCCGGATAAGCTCATATTCGACCTCGACCCACCGGGGGACGACTTCGAGCCCGTCAGGGAGGCCGCGTTCGACCTGAGACAGCTCATGAAGGAGCTGGGCATGGACCCATACGTCATGACCACGGGCTCGGACGGCCTCCACGTGGCGCTTCCGTTGAAGAGGGAGCTTGAATTCGATCATGTGAGACGGGTGGCCGAAGTCATCTCGTCGCACCTCGCCTCTCGGTACCCGGACAAGTACACCACAGAGGTCCGTAAGGCCAAGAGGAGGGGGAGGCTGTTCCTGGACATGGCGAGAAACGCCTACGGGCAGACCTCGGTCGCACCGTACTCGCTGAGGGAGCGGAAGGAGTGCAGCGTCGCGACGCCCATAGAGTGGGAAGAGCTCCACGACTCCGAGCTCCAATCTAGGAGCTACACCATAGAGAACATATTCAGGCGACTGGGCCAGAAAGACGACCCCTGGAAGAGCTTCTATGACGACGCTGTTTCTCTGGCCGATTACGAGGAAAAGATCGAGGCTCTCAGTTAATGGGCGTGGACCTGAGACCGTTAATCGTCAGCGACGTTATCAGATTAGACGAGCTTGAAGGCAAAATAATCACAGTGGACGCGTCGAACATACTCCACCAGTTCCTGTCTACCATCAGGCAGCCCGACGGCACGCCGTTAACCGACTCCGAGGGGAACGTTACCTCCCACCTCGTGGGCCTATTCTACCGTACCGTGAAGCTGATGAAGCTCTCCATAAGGCCGGTGTATGTCTTCGACGGCGAGATGCCTGACCTGAAGACGAGCGTGGTCGAGGAGAGGGCTAGGAAGCGGAGAGAGGCGGAGGAGAAGTGGGAGGAAGCGAGGAAGGGAGGCAGGACGGGTGAGGCTTTCAGGGAGGCGGTCAGGAGCAGCTACCTGGACGAGCAGATGATACGGGACGCCAAGACCCTGCTGGGATACCTGGGGCTCCCCACGGTTCAGGCGCCCGGTGAGGCGGAGGCCCAGTGCGCGTACATGACGAGAGACCATGAAGTCTTCGCCATGAACAGCCGAGACTATGACTCACTCCTGTTCGGGGCCCAGAGACTGTTAAGGTACCTGACCGTCAAGAACAGGGAAAACATAGAGGTGATCGTCCTAGACCGGTTGCTGGAACGCCACGGGCTCTCCTTTAAGCAGCTCGTAGACATGGGGATACTGATAGGCACCGACTACAACGACGGCATCTACGGCGTCGGCCCCAAGACCGCTTTGAAGCTGATAAAGAAATACGGCAGGATAGAGGACCTGCCGGAGAAATACCTTGAAGAGCTGGACGACGGTTACCGTGAAGTGAGAGATCTTTTCCTATATCCCCCGTTCACGTTAGACTATGATCTCGTCTTCCATGAACCAAATAAAAAAGACTTGGTCCAGTTTCTGTGCGAGGAACGGGGGTTCCCCCGAGAGAGGGTTCTGAACAACCTCTCTTCGTGAGGTCTTATTCTCCAGCTGTTTCCTGCATCTGGTATGTTGAAGGAAGCTGGGGCTGGTTCAACCTCATCAAGCGCTTCACATTCAATCTGCTTGTCGCCATCGACGGGATTTCCCTGAGGTTTTCTTTAGTGAAACGGGGGACTTTTTCGGTCAGCCCCTGCTCGGCGTCGATGGCGAACTTCCTCTCGATTTCTTCCCGGTGGATGTTGTTCATGGTGCAGAAGGGTATTATGCGGTCGTCGGGGGTGGCGTAGTGTACCACGCATCTCTGCACCCTGTCAAGGTCAAGGTTGTATGGGTCCTGGAAGTGCATGGTGCTTAACAGAATCATCTCCCTGTGGATGTCGAAAAGGTACTGGAAGTCGTTGTCGTATACCATGTCCCTTATCATCTTGAGCAACCTGCCGAACTCTATCCCCTTCAGGAGGGTTTTAGCCAGGTCCACCTTGGTTTTGAGGTCGTGCTTGTCTCTCTGTTTATTGTTGTAGTTTTCGAGGGACTCTATGAGTCGATCGATGTCCATGTAATCGGAGATCGGATGAACCTCGTCGCCGTCAACCACTAGGTAGGTCGCGGCCCCACAGTGGGGGTGAGCGTTGAAATCGGGGTAGTGCCTGTTCTTGACGTGACTTATTAGTTGTGTCAATGGCTGGACGGCTGAGATGGGATACCAGTCTTTCTGCTTGATGAATCCCCCTGTCTGCTCCTCGGCCAGCCTCGTCAGCTCGGGTATGGTGATCCGCATCTTCTTCCGCTCCGACGCGTTGATGCGCCCGGTTATGCTGACGGGCTGAAAGTTGACGCCCCTTATGCAGTCATTGTTGTCTATGGCGAACCTGATGATGTCGCCGATCTGGTCATCGTTTACCCCCTTGACCACTGTGGGCACGAGCACGGTGCTTGCTAGACCCGCCTTCTTGAGGTTCTCGATGGCTTTCAGCTTCACGGGGAGTAGGTTCAGGCCCCTAGCCTGTATGTACGGTTCGGGAGTTACCCCGTCGAACTGGAGGTAGACGTTGTCTACATCCGCCTTCTTCAGCTCTCTACAGTATTCGAGGCTCTCGGCCATCTTGATGCCGTTGGAGTTCACCATCACCAGTATGAAGCCCATGCCCTTGGCCATCCGGATCATCTCAGGGAGATCGTCTCTGACCGTCGGCTCTCCCCCGCTGAGCTGCAGGCAGGGGGTGCTGAAGGGCTCTGTGTCGATTAGGTTTCTCATCATGGACTCTATCTGTTCCATCGTGGGCTCGTAAACGTAGCCCGCTGCCCCGGCGTGTGCGAAACATATGGGGCACCTCAGGTTACACCTGTTTGTTACGTCGATTATCCCGATCATGGGGGTCGATCTGTGGTTGGGGCATATCCCGCAGTCGTAAGGGCACCCCGACTCCGTGTTTGATGAATAGTTCTTGTATCTCGCCGCCCTCTCGTACTCTGGGTAGCTGTCCCAGTAAATGTCACTGAACTCGCCGTGATCGGGGCATCTTTTAGCCATGTAGACCTTGCCTGACTCCTCGAACACCGTGGCCGGTATCTTGGCTTTGCAGACAGGGCAGATGCTTTTAGTTTTCTTTACGACTTTCAACACACCATCTCTGATTTTTTTTATGATGCTCTAAAGATAAACGATATGTTCGGCGGCGTATAGTGGAAATTGGTTTGTTCTTGGATAACCTTTCACCAAGTTTTACCTCCCTTAGATTATCGATAATCAGAAAGGAAACATTGTTTAAATAGCTTAAAACCAGTTCACGGTCAATATACAGGAGGTACTGTTTCTCGGGGAACCTATGATGGAGGTCAAGATACTGGGGTCAAGAGCCAACGTGAAGCCTTCTGCTCCTAGACATAGTAAGCACTCCGGGGTTCTTGTCGATGATAGGATATTGTTCGATGTGGGCGAGGAAGAATATCTCGACTATGATCCGGACGTCATCTTCATAACCCACCTACACCCGGATCACGCGTTCTTCATCGAAAAGAAAACAAGGGGGATAGATGTTCCCGTCTATGCTCCAGAGAGAAACGAGGACACCAGCATCGACGTAAATGTGATCAAGGAACCCATGGACTTTAGGGGCTATTCTATCACTCCGATACCGACACACCACAGCAAGCTTGTGAAGTCTCAGGCATACCTCGTCGAGAGAGACGCCAAGAGACTGCTATACACCGGGGATATGATATGGATCGATAAAAAATACCGTGGACCCCTCAAGGAACTGGACCTCGTCATAACCGACGGGAGCTACTACCGGAAAGGCGGCCTGGTAAGGAAGGACAAGGAAACAGGGAGGCTGTACGGCCACAACGGCGTCAAGGATCTGGTCCGCCTCTTCAGAGAGTTCACAGACCACATCGTCTTCACCCATCTTGGGAGCTGGTTCTACAGGGACATAGAGGCATCGAAGAAGAAGATCGAGGAGCTGGGCTCGAAGGATCTGTTGGTCGAGGCGGCCTACGACGGGATGACCCTGGAAATCTAGTTCTCGTAGCCGATTTTCCTGTGTAACGTGTCTTCTATGTGGACTCCTTCAGGTATCCCATGACTTCTTCGTCTGTGAGGTCACGCCACCTCTGGTAAGCGGAGGCAACGGCGAAGTAGAGCCCCGACCTGATGTTGAGGCAGATGATTTCGTCTACGTGCCGCCTCAGCATCTCGATTGATCTCAACGGCGCCGTCGGCACCGCCACTGTCACCCTTCCAGGGTTGTACAGCTTCACAGCTCGGGCCGTGGTGAGCATGCTGAACCCGGAGGCGAGGCCGTCGTCAACCAGGATCGGGTGTCTCCCTTCGATGTCCGGGAACTCCCCTCGGCCGTAGAGGCGCATACGCCGTCTTATCACCCTCTTCTCTTTTTCGATGACTCCCTCCACCTGGTCATCGGTTAAACCCTAGCTGCCGTACCAGCGGCTGGTTGACCTCGACGAGGCCGTTCCATGCGACGGCTCCGAAGCCCGCCTCAGGGTTCCAGGGGACATGAAGCTTCCGCGTAACCGCGACCTCGAGAGGCAGGTCCAGTTTCTCCGAGATCACGTATCCCACAGGCACACCGCCGGCAGGGATGGCGACAACCAACGCAGAGCAGTCCCCCTGGTATGCCTCCAGCTTCTCGGCGAGGAGCTCGCCCGCGTGCTCCCTGTCCCTGAACACATGGGTCCTTTCGCGGTACTCCTCCGAGTCGATTACCTGAGCCATTCTCGGGTCTGTGAAAGGTGTGGTCTGGATTTTATTTTAAGTTTAACACCATTCGAAATTTCGGCGGCTTGGTTGTAAGGTATTAATTTGATTGTTCGTATGGTTCGATTAAGTGTAGTTGAATGTACAAAGACAGGAAGGAGGCCGGGGAAAAGCTCTCGGAGCCACTAATGAAATACAGAGACGAGGACGCTGTTCTGCTTGCCATCCCCAGAGGCGGCGTGCCGGTGGCTTACGAGATAGCCCGGAGAACCGGGTTACCGTTGGACGTCATAGTTGTGAAGAAGATCGGCCATCCCTATAACCAGGAGTACGCGGTGGGGGCGGCCAGCGTCAACTCCACGTACATCAACCCGGAAAACATCAGAGGCGTGCCCCAGAGCTACCTGGAGGAGCAGAAGGAGAGGAAACAGAGAGAGGCAGAAGCCAGCTACAAGGAGCTCAGAGGCGACGCGTCCCCCCTCGATCTCAAAGGCAAGATCGCGATACTGGTGGACGACGGCGTGGCCACGGGCTCAACCATCAAGATGGCCATAACCGTGGCCAGGAACCTAGGCGCAGAGAAGGTGGTGGTCGCTGTGCCCGTGGGGAGCGTCGAGGCCATCAAGATGCTAAGACGGTACGCCGATGAAGTCATCTGTCCCCTCGAACCAACCATTTTCTACGCCATTGGGGAGTTCTACGAGGACTTCAGCCAGGTCCCCACGGAGACGGCGAAGGAGATGTTGGAGAGCCGATGAGCGTGGAATACGAGCCAGTCCGAATCGCCCTCAGAGACGCCCTTCTTAACGGTGACCTCGCGAAGGTGGAGGGCTCCAGCGGCATCGTCTTGTTCGCCCACGGCAGCGGCAGCGGCCGCCATAGCCCGAGAAACAGGTACGTCGCGGAGAGGATGATAGATAACGGTTTATCTGTTCTTTTGATGGACCTGCTGACAGAGGCAGAGGATCGGGTGGATCAGGTGACCCGTGAACACAGGTTCAACATCCCAATGCTGGCAGACAGGGTGCGTGAGGTGAAGAACTGGGTCCAGAGACGCCGAGGAACCATGGGTCTGAAGGTCGGCCTCTACGGCTCAAGCACCGGGGCCGCGGCGGCGTTGATAGCGGCCGCGGAGAGCCCCGAAGGCGTCGGCGCCGTTGTCAGCCGGGGAGGCCGCGTGGATCTAGCCTCTGACGCTCTGCCTAGGGTTAAGGCGCCGACGCTGTTCATCGTAGGGAGCTTGGATACAACCGTCTTGGGCTTGAACAAGAGAGCGTTTGAGCTGCTTTCAGTGGAGAAGAGGCTGGATGTCATCCCCGGGGCGGGGCACCTGTTCAGCGAGCCTGGCGCCTTGGACGAGGTAACCCGCCTCAGCGTAGACTGGTTCAAGGAGCACCTCTAGAATAACCTTTTTTGAAACTGAGAAAAAATAGACTCGGCCACCATACAAGCATATGTTTCAAGATTAGGTCATGGAGAGCGTTTCCGCAATGCTCATGCAATCTCAACGAGCGTTGCAGGATGTTAAGTCTCGATTAAAATGAAAAAAGGGTTTGTTACTTGAGTTCCTCTAGTGCCTTGTCGAGGTGTTTCCTTGACTTCTTGACCTTCTTAATCCGCTTGTCCAAATCTTTCTCCAAGTCTGCCCTGTTCTTCTTCGCCTCTTCGAGCTGCTTCCTGAGCACCTTCTTGGCTTCCTCGTTAGCGGACTTGAGCTCTTCCTTGGTGTCGTTTATCATCTTCTCGAGGTTCTTCTCGGTCTTGTCAAACTCCTCGATCCACGTGTATCCTGATTTCTCTACCTTGTCCAGGGCCTCGTGGGCATGTTTGTTGAACTCCTTCCACCTGTTCTCTAGGTCTGTCTTCATCTAGTTCTACCTTCTTCTACCTTGAACGAGAGCTTGAGGTTCACCCTGTACTTCACGATTTTGTCGATTTCTACTTATGCCGTCTGGTTTAAGACATCGACTCGATGGATGTTCCTTATGGTCTTACCGTCTTCTCAGTGATGTGCCCTAACAGTTCCGCTGTCTTCACACTCGTCATTCTTCTTCCCTCACTTCACTACCAGTACCGGTACGGTTGACTTGTCTACTATTATGCTGCTGATGCTGCCCAGGATGAGCTCCTCGACGAACCCCATCCCCCTTGCGCCCACGACGATGAGGTCGAAGCCGCCGTTCTCAGCCTCTGCAACGATCTCGGTGGCCGGTAACCCCTCGACGACTTTCTTGGCTATCTCCAGCTTGGGGTGCTCCTCCTTTACCTTTTCATAGGTATCGTTGAGCATCTTCTCGTGTGCCTTGCGGTACTCTTCGTAGTACTGGGTTACCCATGTCGGCGATGGCGCTTCTTCTAATCCCGGGTACACGCCCAATGGGAACGTCAGGGGCTTAATGACGTTGATCATCTCGATCTTCGAGCCCATTTTCTCGGCTATCTCGATTGCCTTATCCAACGCTTCGTTTGCCTTCTCTGAGCCATCTATTCCCACTAGTATTTTCTTCATCTAGAGTAAACCTCGAGTTCCCTCTCGATATCTTTTCAGAAAGACGGCTTATAAACCGATAAACAAAATCTCCGTTTTACAAAGATGTCTCTCATGATCTCACTGGAAAATGATCACAGCCTTGGTTTTTCTATCTAGTTTCGTGATTAGAGAAAATCTTGAGAGAATGGATGGATTATTAATGAATTAAGTCCCCTAAATCCCCTTTTCTAAGTCGATATAAATGTTTACTTTTTTTTGTATCGAGTGTAGATATAGGCGATGTTGCTTATCGCTATCAGGATTAAGAGGAACAACATCATTACGGAAACTACTTGTTCCTCTGTTTTGAATAACAATAACCCAATCACCATTATGAGTAATAGTGATGCATACAGTATCCGTCTGTCTATTTGTACCAGTTTCTCAGCCATTTCTCTCCCTTATGACGGTAACACTTGTTTCGTTATTTATGATGTAAAACATTCCTAATAAACCTGAAACGGACAGGCATATGGCTCCTAGGTTTTATCTAGTAGGTATTCAAAGAAGGGTTATAAGAACCGGATATCTATTGGCTTCAAAGGCTTTCGAGTCGGCGTCTATCGTCGTTGTCTCAGGTGCTTCTTCATCAGCCAAGTTAGCTCGTCCATGTGCTCTTGTCTTTCTCCGTCTTCTAGAAGGTTAATTATTTGCTGCACTCAGCCGAGTCTGCCTTGTATTTATCCCTGATTATCCAAAGGCTCTGGCTCTCCTCTACGAGCTCGCTCACAAGGTTGTGTACACGGTCACTTAACATATTTTTTCTAATTTTACATGTGGAATATTTTGAATAAAAACTTGAAGAAAATTTATGAGAATTAAAAAATGGTAGAGGTTTAGTCTATTTTTACCTTATGTTTCTCTTCAATGGGCGTGGGCTCGACCTTCGGGACTTTTATCTCCAGTATGCCGTTTTTCAGAGTGGCTGAGGCGTCTTCGGGCTTGACCTGTTCTTGGAACATCAGCCGCCTATTTATGCTCTCATAGCTTCTCTCGTACATCTGATAGTTCTCCTTCTCCTTCTTTTTCTCGGCCTCGGCCTTCCCGGTGATCTCGACGCTATCCTTGGTCACGTCGATCTCTATGTCGTCTTTAGTGAAGCCAGGGACCTCGGCTCTGACCACGTACTCTTTTCCGTTGTCTATCATGTCAACGAGAGGGGTCCGTGTCCACCTCTCCGAGGGCAGGAACATCCTTCTCGGGAAGAGCCACGACCTCTTAAACCACGGCTCGAACATGCTTCTCTGGAAGCCTTCCCACAGGTCCTCAAAGGGATACCGGGAGGCTAGCTCCCGTGTCTCTTTTCCTTCGTCTTTCTCTGACATATTTATCAATTTTTACTTAATATTGGTGTTTTATAAACCTGAAAACGACGCGGTACTGTTAGACGGAGTCGGCTGATATTCATGTCCGCTGCTCCTCTTCGATGCCAATCGATTTCGCGATCATCACCAGCAACGAGGCCAAGCCGAGGATGACGAGCCACCCGTGCCAGCTTTGAAAAAGAGATTCCGTTGATAGGGTGACTATGCTTACGCCGATGACTATCCCCGTCGTGAGTATCCCCAGGAGCAGCCTCTGGGAGGCCCGGTCGATGGACCTGTGCAGCTCGTGGACCTCTGGCACAGCCACCTCCATCCTCGATCTGCCTGACGCGAGGCCCTCGAGGAACCGCCTGATGCTCTTAGGGAACGACAGCAGGTCCCTGGTGACGGCTTGACGCATCTCATCCAGCCTCTCCGGGCTGACGATCCCGTCCATCAGCATGTCGTCCAGGTAGGGCTGGACGCGTTCTATGAAGTTGAAGCCCGGGTCCAGCTGCTCCCCGATGTTGCTGATCATGCTGACCACCTTGATCATGAGCATGAACGTCCCGGGCAGCTTCACCTTGTACCTGTAGAACGTGTCGGTGATGTCGTTGAGGCTGTCCATGAACGAGTACTCCTTCAATTCGTAGCGCTGGGTCTCCTTGAGGATCATGTACATCTCGTCCTTGAACGAGTCTATCCTGTTCTGTTCTATCATGACCCCTATGTCTTCCAGCCCGTCGGTGAGGGAGTTCACGTCGCCGCTGACTATGCTGTACAGTATGCTGGTGTAGGCGTACCTTCTCTCAGGTCTGAGTATCCCGACCATACCGAAGTCCAGGAAAACCAGGTCCCCTTCGTCGGTGACGAGCAGGTTGCCTGGGTGGGGGTCCCCGTGGAAGAAGCCGTCCCTGAATATCTGTTTCAGGTAGGCCTGGAAGCCGATCTCTATGATGGTCGAGGGGTCATGCTTCTCCCTTATTGCCTCCACTTTGTCTATCCGTACACCTTTGATGAGCTCCATGACGAGGAGCTGCTCCCCGGAGTATTCCCAGTATATCTTGGGGACCTTGATACGAGGCATGTCCTCTAGGTTCTTGCCTATGGTCTCGGCGTTTTTCCCCTCCCTAACGAAGTTCAGCTCCTTCCTAAGCTGGATGCTGAACTCCTTCACGAGTTCCCTCGGGTTGTAGGGCTGGAGGTACGGGAAGGCGCTCTCCACCCTCTCCGCTAGGGATTCGAGTATGTGGAGGTCCACCTCGATGAGCTCGTCGATGTTGGGCTTCTGTACCTTGAACACGACCTCCTCACCGGTGTGCAGTATAGCTCTGTGGACTTGGCTGAGCGACGCCGACGCGAAGGGCGTCTCGTCAATGAAGGTGCATACCTCCTCCAATTTCCCGCAGGTCTCCTCGATGATGGGCCTGACGTCCTCGAAGGGCACCGGCCTGACGTCGTCGGTGAGCTTCAGCAGCTCCTTGATCATGGGTGCCGGCAGGACGTCGCTGCGCACGCTCAGTATCTGCCCCATCTTGATGTACGTGGGGCCCAGCTCCTCTATAGCCATCCTTATCCTCCGGTAGACGCTGAGGCCCTCGACGTAGTCGTCAGACCTCAGGAACCCGGGCCTGGACTCCTCTGGGAAGAGCTCCTCTATGAATATGCCGAAGCCGTACTTGGTGAGGATGCCTGCGATTTGGGCGTAACGTGCGAGCCTGTTGACCATGATGATGCTTCCTATAGGGAGTGTGAGAGGAAGTCGAAGCGTCCACCATCGACCGTCAGTGTCTGACCGGTGACGAAGCTGGCCCCATCGGAGGCCAGGAACGCGACTGCCCCCGCTATCTCCCGAGGCTCCCCTAGACGATTCAGCATGGAGTGGCTTCTATAATAGTCCAGCCTCTCCTCCTGCCCCTCAGCCGGTCTTCCTTTAAGGCCCATGTCGGTCTCGATGAGCCCCGGAGCCACGGCGTTGACTCTGATACCGTATTGTCCTAGATCCATTGCCATGTTCTTGGTTATGATTATCACCGCGGCCTTCGTGGAGCTGTATAGCATGTTCCCGGGGCGGCTCGCCGTCCCAAGGCCCGCGACGGATGCGATGTTGACTATGCTACCTTTCTCCTGTATCTTCATGGCTGGCGCCACGGCCCTGCTGCAGTTGAGTACTCCTTTGACGTTGACGCTCATTATGGGGTCGAACGCGCCCAGATCTAGTTCATCTAGGTGCCCGCCGTCCAGCAGTATCCCGGCGTTGTTAACAAGCACGTCGACGGAGCCGAAACTCTCAAGGGCTCCATTCACCATTCCCTTCACTGCGTCTTCATCGCTTACATCGGCCTGGTGGGCGTAAGCCTCCCCTCCGCCCTCCGATATTTTTTCCACGACCTCGTCCGCCATGTCCTTGGATCGATGATAGTTAACTACGACTCTGGCACCCTCTCTTGCCAGCACCTGCGCGCACGCCCTCCCTATTCCCCGTGAAGCGCCAGTGACGATGGCGACCTTACCTTTCAACATGATGCCACATCATTTGGATCATGTGATCCATCAAATAAAAAGAAAAAACCCGAGGCCGACTAGTTAGATTGATTAAAGCCGCCTTTTCCCAATGTCTTTCATTTTCTTTTCTTTTACGGGTTTCTTAATCCTCACAGTCACAGCGTCGTCTATTTTAGTGACCTCTACTTCAGAATCTAGGATGGCGTTGAACATCGCCTCTATGTATTTTGATAGAAAAACGCTCCATTTCTCGTTGTATATATGTCGAAGATGGAAGAGGTGCTCGTCCGCGTGCTTATAGTGGTCGCAGATGAACCAGTCGTTGTAACCTCCGAGTATCTCCTCGATGTACCATACCAATGAATCGAAGTCGAGCTCCCTCCCTCGCATGAGCAGCCTATCCCTCGGCCTCACCGCGCCTGAAAGCTCGCCGGCTTCCTCCATGTCCTCATCTGAAATCTTGGAAATCAACAAATCTAGCGTCTGAGGCGAGAACGTTATGGATTGGCCTTTACCATAATAGCGGTCAGACAACGCGAACTGTCTGAATATGTGGTTCGCCAAGTTATTGACGCTGACGCCTCTTGCCTTTGCTTCCTCTCGAAGGGCCTCGTCTAGCTCAGATTCTAGCCTAAACGTTCTAGTCACGGCGCCGTCGTTCAATAAAGCTTTCCTCCGTTTCTCTGTCAATTCTTTAAATGTAGTTGTATATAAGTTAGTATAATCGAATACAAATGAATATTAACGATTGTAATATTTTACTCAACAATAATGAATGTTATAAAACAACAGAATAAACTAACTATAATATTATTGAATACATAATAAACATATATTTTATATATCTATATTCCAAAACATTCTATATGATGTTATCAGAAGAAAGTAAATTAAGTAATTTTAAATGCCCGGATGGTGGGCTCAACAATAACATACACGTAATGGATAAAGAAAATGCATCTCTTATGAGATATGGAGAATGTGACAACTCTATGATTACAAAAGAAAAAACGCATATTTTAGACGACGATATCAAATCCATCAAATACGTGAGTGATGAACTTCAACTAAAGACAGTAGAAATCATAAGTGATCTAATTGATTTAGGCGTACCTGCAAAAAGCCTAGACGACATATTACTAGGAGGAGTAAAAGAATACTATGGAATAATGTGCGAACCTAGGAAGCAGAATTACTTGACAAAAGACTCTAAAGAGAATAAAGGAGAATAAAAATGATCACAACAGTAACACTGGAACCCGAGACCACGCTAGATCAAGGCTGCCCTTCATGTAACGGAACAGATCTAATTCAGGATATCGACACAGGAGAGCTGATCTGCTCCAGATGCGGCATGGTGGTCGATGAAAGTTCATACGATCTCGGCCCGGAGTGGAGGTCTTACACGAGACAAGAAAGAGAAGACAGGGCGAGAACCGGTCACGTCTTGACCAATAAGATCTACGATCGCGGGCTCTCGACGATAATGACCGGCACCGTGGATGCACGGGGAAAGCAGTTAGACTCAGAGACCATGAGGAAGATGAACAGGCTTAAACGCCTCAACAGCAGGGAGAGAAACTACGAGTCATGGGACAAGGACCTCAAGATAGCCCTGAGCGAGATGGACAGGATATGCACGGAGCTCCATCTCCCAGACTACATACACGAGGAGGCCGCGAAGATCTACCGCAAGGTGCTGAAGAAAGATCTGGTCAGAGGCAGATCCATAGATGGGTTCGTGGGGGCTTCAATTTTCGCCGTGTGCAGGCTCTCGAGGCTCCCTTACTCCCTCAATAAGATATCCGAGATAAGCATGATGGACAGCAACGAGATAGGATACCACTACCGACTGCTGATCAAGGAGCTCGACATCAAGATGCCTCTCGATAAACCCTCCAAGTTCGTGTCTGGCCTAGCCTCCCGACTCGGCCTCAACGCTGACGTGGAACAACAATCGATGAGGATAATCGAGAAGGCCGAGGAGAAGAAGCTGGTGATGGGCAAGAACCCGAGAGGCGTGGCGGCTGCCGCGTTGTACCTCGCCTGCATCCAGAAGGGGTACAAGGTCAACCAGGCCCAGGTCGCGAGAGTCGCTAACGTGTCCGAGGTAACCATGAGAAAAAGGTTCAAGGAATACGAACCCATCGAAGACTTCGTGGAATAGACCCCTACAGCCGTTTAGCTGTTCTTAATTTATACCATATTATCAGCTTAATCCTGAGATTATGTGTCGCCTAACCATCAAAGAGTTAGCGATTGCATCCTTTTCCCATAAAACGAAGTTGCCCGAACGGTCTTGCCTTGAGATGCAGTCGCTTTCCGAGCCAAAGCCAAGAGAGTACTTTGGAAGCCCATCCCTGCGGCTCCGCGGTTCCTCGGCCTTTCGCTTCTCTGGCTATGGATCCGCTCCCATTTTGGCAACTGTTATCAGCGAAGGGTGTCTTATGAACCTGAATTCATCAGAAAGACAGCCCCGTATTCGTTGTTTAATAATATTCGATCGATGAGATGTTCAAGCTATATAAATGATGTTATCTAAAATGAAATAGCTGTAAATGAATAATGAACTCCAGGATTCCATTGATGAGATACTTGAGGATACCGTCAACAAGAATCATCTAGATCACTTGTACAGGATATGGCTTAGGCTGGAAGAGAGTGGGGATTTTGGCACCTTCAAGGCGTTCGCCGCGGGTAACTTCGCTGGGGCAATGATTTTTCTGTATTCTAGCTACGAGGGGAAAAAGATCTCTGAACTAGATGAAAAAGAGATCAGGGTTCTAACTCACAGGATTCTGGGATATTATTATGATCTAAAACCTCTGATCAATAGCTACATAGAGAAACTTGAATAACCGTTTTTATGAAGTAAGGTTTCAGTTTGAAGTAAGAACATCTATTTTGACTTGCTTATTTTAAAAAAATGTATTATTCTCCCTCTAGTACTAGGTTGAGTTTCTTCCACGCCATCTCGAGTCTTTCAAGCGCCAGCTGGTAGAGGCCCCTTTCATCTACAAAATCTATACCTTCGGTGGTTTTCTGAAGCAAGAACAGTCGTACAGCTCCGACTAAATCATTTGAGGGGGCGAACGCCACGGGACAGCCCTCGTCATCCTCGTCACCCAGTAACCCAACCAGTTTTCCCTCGTTATCGACGACGAGCTTAATGATCGTCTTTTCCTCGTCTTCATACATTTTAACGTCAACAATGAGTTTGGAAAGATTCTATTTGAATCTTAACAGTTCTGGCAGCTGTGTTAAAGACGTTTTCACCTGATCCCTGTGCATGTGATATTTTTAACAAGTGAACGAGTTACTGCTCATCGCATGAGCTTCTATATGGTTAGAAAAAAAAGGTAGATTGGTTATTTTAGTACGCAGACTGCCTTGGGTTGCAGCAGCCTGAGGGCTATTGTTTCGTTCATGAACAGCTCGTAGTCTGCTCCGACTGGGCCGACGTAGCCCGTCATGAGGTCCTGTCCGAGGGCTATGCTCGCGTACTGTACGCCGTCGTTGAGAAGCACCCCTCCCTTGCTCAGGGCCGGGGCCTTCACTACCTTCGACGCCATCTTGCGTACGTGGTCGAGTTCGGTCATCTGTCCCTGGTGGTACTTTCTGTAGAGCAGGTTGTATCTCTGGGGGGCCAACGCTAGGCTGTATGGGCCGTGGAAACCCGCGTCGTCTAGCGTCGTCACCGCCTTTATCACGTCCTCCGCGGCTGTGCCTAGCTCGGTCCATTCGCTGAGTTTGATGCTGTGGGCTCCCTTCGCGTTGGTGAGCCCCTCAACCCCGAGCTCCTTGGAGCCGTTCAGTAAGAGCGTGTCCTCCAGTCTCGCGCACTCGATGGCCTTCTGAGCGACCACGCCGAGGTCCATTGGTAACCCGCTCGCCTCGTACGTGGCTATGTCTGTCACTGGGATGGAGAAATCTCTGTGTATCTTCGCCAGGGGTATGCCGGTGCTGACGTGGAAGTCCCCTGCCTCTTGTTCTCTCCCCGGGAGGGCTTTCACCCCCAGACCGTAGGGGCCTATTACGTGGAGTATTCTCCTCGCGGATAGCTGGGACTTAGCCGCCTCTATCGTCTTCTTGTCTATGATCTCCCATACCTTGTCGCCCCAGGGGGCGTCGTCTCTGTGTAGGTACTTTGACATCTTATTCCTCCTTGAGGTCCCCAATCGTTGGGACGGGTTTCGTCTCCGTCTCCTTGGAGCCCTCGGCCTCTCCTTCAGCCATCGCGTCTACCTCTGCAGCTCCCTTCGCCAGCCATTTATCTTCGTCTGGCAAGAGGATGCTCAAGAGTCTCTTAAATTCACCTGCGTGTACCTTTTCCTCGTCTGCGATGTCCTGCAGCACTTCCTTTGCTAGCTTGTTGGATGTTGCATCCGCTAAGGCTTCGTATAGGTGGATAGCTTCTTCCTCGGCTGAGAGGCTTTGTCTCAGGGCCCTCGTTAGTTCTCTGTCAGTGAGTTCTCTGTCAGGGATGACCCCTTTGAAGGGGTCGATGAATTCTGGCATCTAGTTCACTCAATTTTAGTTTTTCCGGGTGGTTAATAATGTTTAACTTTTCGGAATTATGCACAAAACTCTCGCATAGACATACGCGTCTTACAGCATCTGATTAGCTATCTAACATACAGGCGGGCTGTGAAACCAACCTGCATGACGATGATTTGATCGCTTGGTAATCAGGTATATATCGCATGGTATGTTATGTTTCTTGAATGTCACACGGCTCCATAGTGAAGGCCAGAGATTACCTGACGAAACTGAGGAGCGAGTACCCCGGCGTAGAGATACCCTTCTACATGTTCCGCGAATGGTATGGAGCCGAGCGGAAAATCTTCTTCGACTGCGAGAACGGTGACCTCGAAGCCTGTAGAGACGAGAGGCTTGGCTTCAAGCAGTTCTCGTATTTCCGTGTCTTCTTCATCGTTAGAAGCGAGGAAGGCTACGCCGTGAAGGGCATCAGCTACCCCAACATAGGGAACAGCAGCCTGGAGTCTTGGGTGCCAAGGTTCGAGAAAAACCTCAAGCCATCCACGCTCATGTCGCTGAGCGCTTCCGGCTCGGAGCTGGTAGACGAGATAGGCTTCAGCTACAGGACCTGATTGCAGAATCGCTAATGAGCACCATCATAGATAATGCCGCGGCGTGGGTGCCGAGATCAAGCCTTCGCTGCACAGTTGATAATCATGATTCCACGAATATTATCGATACGGGGCAGAGGTCCTCCGCCGTACGAGCGCAACCCTCCAGCGACACGCCAATCATCCCCCTAGCTATATCGCCGTCCACCCTGTAAGTCTCTATTATCTGGGACTTCCCATCCTCCTCACTGGTCTCGAATATCTCCGGGCAGTTGGTGTGACAGTTACAGCACATTATACAGTTCTCTCTGGGCTCGATGATCACCGATACGCTCATGTTAGATCCTCTCTGTTCAGTCGACTTAAGCATTGATATTATAAGCGCATTCACTTCGTTGTACCCAAATAACACTATCTGCTATAACAAGAAGCCGAAGAACACATGTTTGAGATAAGAACCGTTTTTATCCAATATCTACTAAAAAATAAAAAAAATAATTACGAGAAATATTTTTAACTAAAAATCGCTCTCAATAAATATAAAATTTTATTCTAATATAAAAATTATAAAAAAATAATATAAAGAAAATAACTAACCAAGTCTCGAAAAAAACGCTTATAATAAATAACCAATTATAAGGAATTCATCGACTCGACAACCCAGCATAACAGAGACCTTAACCAGATATACCTAGAAAAGTAAACCGATAAGTGGACTGGGGGGTATCCACCTAAAATTTTAATCTAATAGTATTTGAAATAATTTTATAAGTGGGGTAGGTTGGGGTTTCTACATAAATTTACTAGTAGAACTACTTGAAATGTCCTAGTTACATGGAATAACTGAATTTTAATATCATTGTTACATGATGTTTGACATTTCATAACGATTTTATTACTAATTGGATTAAACACAATAATGACTCAATATGAATGTAGATAATCAACAATTAACCAGCCTCAATTAACAATCATATTCGTTTGAAATTTATCATAAGTGATTCATTTTTATGTGGTGTTGAATTTAACTGCGCGCTCTATAATACACTGTAAGTGCCTAGTGCAAAAGTACAGGTTAAATAGTATGTAAATCTAAGATGAAGGAAAAACAAGTAAAAATGGAATAGAAAGAACAATAGAAATGATACAATATAGTATAAAGAAATAAGCTAGTTTCCTTCTATTGGACGAAAAATTGCTCCCTAAAAGGCGTCTGGCAGGCATGGTCAAAATATCTGTAACAATTTTAGGCAAGGGCAACATAAATGGAGTCTTTGAACGGTACACCTCATAACTTTCACCAAGATTATCTAACATATCGATCTCTTCAGTAAAAGCTACACAGATCAATATGAGGGTAGAGACAACCCAAGGTAAACTCTGTGTCGTAGTGAGAAACTCATTGTTAGCCATTACGTGGAAACCAGTAGAACCGAGCATAACCCCATAGCTCATTACAATAAGACCAATATACTGTGGGTGACGAGAGTGCTTGTATACCCAGAAACTAATCAAGTCCCTTCCCTCAAGCTTAGCGTAGAACCAGGTGACAACTCCTATAAAGAATACCGAAAAACCTGCTAGAGAAATTGATAGCCACGCAAGCTCATACCCTCCGAGTATCGAAAACGGCAGCAGAATGGGAACTATAGATACATCTCCAAGCCTAAGTATGAGAGGGTGAACGTCTAACAAGGGGATCCACATAATCCTCGTCATCCCCAGACCAGCCAAAAAGAACATGGAGTACGCAAAGGAAGCGAACGTTGGAAAGAAGAACGATATAGTTCCAACAGAGGTTAACACTCTCTTATCGGATAAGAATCCTACGAGGATCATAATCATGGCCAATAAAAATGATGCGTAGCCAAGTGGCCTTACTTGGTTTACAAACTCTGTCATTAAGACATCTTCGTGACCGTAGAAAAGGTCGGGATATACCGTCTTCAGCTGGCTATCAAGGTTCAGTGGTAATACGATAGTTATATACATTAGCGCCAAGGTGAAAACTAGGGCTAATATTGTAGAGACAAGGAGCTTGAAGAACTTAACCATGAACCTCATTATAACAATCAATATGCAAATTTAATACTAAGGTTTAGAACACTCTACGGGTTTAGTCAAGGTTTCTTAATGAAATATTCTTAATTAAAATTCAAATATCTACGTGATGTTTGTTATACTGCAGGAAATTCAATATACCTGTTACACGGAATAACTGAATTTCAATATCCTTGTCATATGAAGCTGCATCTGATCGATGATTATATCCTCATTTCACTGTAGTGTAAATGAAAATTCTATTTCTTCAAATCCCTTTGTTATAATGCGGGAACCTGAGGGTGTGCATTGGGTTGTTGATATTTGGATGTTTTTAATGTAATGCGTACCTTGAGCCATGAATACTATTTGTACCGTGTCTCCATCCTCTGCATCAGGACCCCTGAACTGAACTATGTATGTTTCCCCGGGAGGGATTATGATAGGCTCGTCTTCAATAAAGTGTTCCCTATGGTTGATGCTGCCTTTGTGATCGATATAGGTCACATTATTTACCCGTGTTTCTCCTGAGTCCACAAAGAGGCATCTATTTGAGCGCCTTTTGGCTGCTCTAACATCAGCATCAGAATAAATGTACCCGACTATTGTGCATACATCTCCTTCTACTATGATTGTCTCATTATTAGGAACCATGACAGCGTTTCTAAGGAGGTCTTTCCGGAGGACATTGCCATCTTTATCGACGTAGACTTCATATTTTACCGGAGTTTGCCCTTCGTAAAGTGTATAATTTATCTCATGAATATCGACTGGGAAGTCTCCCATGGAATTTAACTCCAAAGTGATTATCCATGAATCTTCATCGTAGACATAGTTGGTTTCTCCAATATTCAGGTACCCATAGTGACCAAGGAAACCTTGTGGGTGATTCCAGTAAAATTGGTTCCAGTAGTTTTGTGGTACAAATAGGACAAACCACACTAGGATTATGCCTATTTTGGCCCATTTTCTCCTAGATACCACGCTTCAAGCTTCCATTATATCTAAATAAAGAATATGGACTTAGTTCTCAAGCATTAAAATTAGTATGAGATTTGACAAAGATGTTTTAACCAAATAGTCCTATGTTATATGCGGGAAATTCAATATCATTGTTACATGGAACAGAAGCCAGATATAGCGTCGTTCTAGGTGACTTCCTATGAGCGTATTTGAGACGAGGGAAGAGAAGGATCGAGAAGAGATAGTTGAGGTACTAGGCGAGCAACTAAAGATTGAGGGTCAACTAGTAGGCCTCTATAGAGAATATGAAAGCGGTACAGAGAACAAGGCGTTAAAACGGATCATGCAGAAGTTCCGTCTGGATAGCCAGAGCCATATCAACATACTCGAGGCAGTCATTGAAGTTCTTGAAGGCGAAGACCTGCTCATCGAGGAAAAAAAGGACCTTAAAGAAAGCCTAGAAAAGCACTTAGAACTGGAAGCAGAGGCGATAAAGAAGGCAAACAAGGTTCTGAATAAACAGTTTATTAACGAGACTCAGGGTCTGAAGCTTCTTCTAGAGGTCTGAAGAGACGACGAGAAACGGCATCACAAGGTTCTGAAGGAGCTTACGAGTAAACCATTCTACCAGATAGGCACGAACGACTTCGTTGCTCTGTTTAGGGACGAAGAGTTCCTAGAAGAAAGGTATCTTAGAGCTAAACGATTCAAGGAGAAAATGTCCCAAAGGTAAGCAAGATGCTTTAATCCGTGAGGGTGCTAGTATGCAAGCATGCTAGCCATATTGATTTTCCAAACATGCGTACATGTTACAGGTAGCTGGAAAAAAGGGTAGGTTAGATCTTTATCGTCACGTCCGCGTCAGCAGCCACGTCGAGGAACGTCGCCGCTCCCGCCAGCTGGTCGACCTCGGGTATGAGGTCCTCCCGTTTGATGTTGAACATCTCCATCGTCGGGGTGCAGGCGTAGAGGGTCAGCTTCCCGCTGTCCTTCATCCTCTGCAGCAGTTGGTACGGGGTCGGGTACTTCATCTCCTCTAGCTTCTTCGCCAGGTCCTTCTCCAGGTGCTTGTAGGTCGCAGGGAGCCCCGCCTGCTCCAACGCGCCCTTCTTAAGCATGGTCAACCCCCAGAACGTAAAGTACATGTGTACCTCCCAGTCGAGGGTCGTGGCCGTAGAGCCGAGTATGAAGGCGCATAGCAGCTGGTCCAGCGTCCCGCTGTGTACAATCATTGCTATCTTCTTGGCCAACGTCGTCACCACAGGTTCAGGGTAAGGGCGGCTCAAAAACCATTCAAAAAAGGCTCGAGGCCGTTCAACCCTTCAAGGGTCTGAGCAGGGATATCTGCCCCGCGTGGTAGACGTTGTGGTCGATTACGCCGTGGAGCAGCTTCCGAAACGTGAACCTGAACTCTACGCCGTGGAACCTGCTGCCAGTGATCTCGTCTATCCTGTCGCCGTCCATGGCCTCCACCGCGTCGCGTAACGCCTCAAACGAGCCCTGAAGAGCCGTAGTGTCTCTCTCCCACTCCGTCCGGGCCTCCCCGATCTCAGGCCAGTCCTCCGCGTCGTCGACGTCTGGAAGTCTGTGCCCGGACAACGCGTCCGCGGCCGATTTCATCCAGAAGGAGCAGTGGTTTACTATCTCCCATATGCAGTGCCTCCCTGGAACGGGGCGGTGTCGTGCTGATCGATTATCGACTCCCACGAGTGTCTCCATCAGGGAGGGTCCGTGAAAGCTGCCTTCGCCTATGGATGGGCCGTGGGCCTCGGGGACCTTGAACGTCTGCTCCAACCTGATGGCGATTAAAGCCTTCTCATCCAATCTTCGTCAACCTCTATGTGTTACTGCTATTGTATTATGATATCCTACTTACCGCTGTAATGGACTAGGTTCTCCTGGTCTCAGTCAAGCGCACATACGCGATTTTTCTGGTTCGGTCGATCAATAAAATGTGGGATTAGAGCTCGGCTTTTCCTTTTTCACTGATGGTGTACTTGCCTTTTTCCGGGCTCTTAACGTAGTCTCCTTTCTTAAGCCCACGCAGTTTAGCCATAACACTACGCCATGGCATGTTGGCGGCCTCACCGATTGCTTTGCATCCTGCTGGTTCAGTCATGGTGCTTAAGGCTTTCAGGATAGAGATCTGGTCCTCATTCAAGTCTGACATCGTGACTCAAAGATTGGATGGATCTTGTTACAGAAAAACGTTGATATTGTATATACGCTATCTTTTTTTCTGTTTTGATAAAGTGAAGCAGATAACCCATGTAGAGGGTAACCTACCTTACACCTTCTAGGTTGATAAAAGAATCCGTTATCCATTCTCTCATCTCGTCCCTGACCCGCTTAAACGCTGCCAGCCTCTCCTCCTCGCCTCCCTCAGCTTCCGAAGGGTCAAGGAACCCATGCTCGACAAAGCGTCGGGCGTCTGGAAGCGTCTCCGTGATGATCCTCGGAGCCCCGGATCGCCCCGGAGGCGAGCAGAACGGGCAGGACAGCTTTGGGGTGCTCTTACAGACGGTCACGACAAGGTCGAAGGATCTACCCCTGTACGTTTCTATGCTCTTGGAGCTCTGTCCAGAGATGTCTATCCCTATCTCAGCCATGGCCTTTACTGCTAGTGGATGAACTCTTGTTGGGGTCGCGCCG
Organism: uncultured Candidatus Bathyarchaeia archaeon; assembly: GCA_964529745.1. Lineage (GTDB taxonomy): Archaea > Thermoproteota > Bathyarchaeia > TCS64 > TCS64 > RBG-16-57-9. The sequence goes on along the minus strand of CAZGZR010000006.1, from coordinate 26,068 downwards.
GCGCTGTAGACATCATACTTGTCGCCGTATATGCTTCTCAGGAGACCCTCAGCCATCTGGGAGCGAGCAGAATTGTGAGTACACAGGAATAGAACGCTCTGCTTACCCAACTAAAATGACCTCAACAACCCGAGTAAAACGGGTCTATATTAACAGTGTCACACTAGGCTTTTCCCTGGAACCTAATGATACCGAGAGGTGAGTTGAGCGGGCGAGTACGCGTGCGTATAGGATAGAGAAACCATGGAACGCTTTTAGACTCTACTCAACTGCAGCCTCAGAGGGCATAGAGACCAGGCTCTTCCTGATAGAGGCCTCTGTGGTCTCGGCAAAAACGGGACAGAAGACTCCTGATGGTTACTACAATATGGAGAAGATGCTGGATGCTCTCATCAAGAAAGGAGTCCAAGTTAAGGTATGTGATGCATGCATAAATGCACGTGTTTTGACTATTCCTCAGCTAGTCTAAGGAGCAGAGCTTGGCTCAATGAAGATTCTCGTGGATTGGATTAGTACTAGCGATAAAGTAATCAGCTTTTAGTTACACTACGAAAATACACATTTTTTTTAGAAAATTATGGAGTAAACGCTCTATATTTTCCCAATATTTTCTTCAACCAGATAGAAGAGTCCCTCTTTTTCAACTATTATACCAAGAGGACCTAGACGGTTCTCCATAATCCTAGAAAAATAAGAAGGTAGATTCAGTTCTCCCAACCTTTTTGCTGACTCTGGTGACGTGGCTCCTTTCTCTTTGAAGACTTTAATCACCTCTATGGCTCGTTGGCGCATCATCTCAGGTGATGGTCCGTCGCCGCCCCCCATTCCTGGGCCTCCTCCCATACCCGTTCGGGGCACCGAGGTTTGTTTATCATAGACCTCAACTGGTTTGATGTATTCAAAGTCCGCGTCATCTATGGTGCCTTTGAACTGGCTCATATAGAGGTTATAGTAGAAGCCTTTCTTCGCCATAAGCTCTTCATGGCTTCCCCTCTCAACGATTTCACCGTGGTTAACAACCAGAACTGTGTCAGCTTTCCTAATTGTGCTTAACCTGTGGGCGATAACGAAGCTTGTGCGGTCCTCCATAAGCCTCTGTAAAGCTTCCTGTATCTGGATCTCAGTCCTAGTATCAACACTGCTCGTAGCCTCATCAAGAATCAATATACTAGGATTAGCCAGAATAGTCCTAGCGATACTGATCAACTGTCTCTGTCCCTGACTAAGATTGCCAGCACGTTCACTAAGCAACGTAGCATATCCATAGGGGAGGCGATTGATGAAACCATCCGCGTTTGCTAGTTTCGCCGCTGCTACACAGTCTTCATCTGTTGCCTCAAGGTTACCATATCTTATGTTCTCCATCACGGTTCCGCTGAAGAGGAAGACATCTTGAAGGACTACCCCTAGTTGACGACGTAAGTCATCCTTCTTGTACTCGATGATGTTCTTGTCATCTATATAGATGGAGCCGTCCTGTATATCGTAGAATCTAGAGAGTATGTTCACCATAGTAGTCTTACCGGCGCCCGTAGGCCCTACGATTGCTATCCTATTCCCGGGTTCAGCCTCGAAACTCATCTCTTTGATCACTTTCTCATTTGGTACATAGCTGAACTCTACGTTTCTGAACTCAACCTTTCCCTCAAAGTCATCCACTGATAATGCGCCGGGTATATCCTCGATCTCGGGTACTATATCCAGTACCTCGAAAACGCGTTCTGCCCCAGCTAAAGCAGACTGTAGACTATTGTAGAGGTTTGAGAACTGTCTTAGAGGATCAGAGAATTTTCTGCTATAGGAGATGAAGACGCTGATGATGCCTATGGTCACTAATCCCTTCAAAGCCATCCAGCTGCCGACTCCTGCAACGACAGCTATATTCGCGTTACTAAGTATCCATACTAGTGGAGGAACCAGCATTGCGTAGGTCTCAGCCTTTGTACCAGCCTCTCTCACATCAGAGTTACTTTTCCTGAATTTCCTTGTGACTGTCTCTTGTTGCCAGAAAGAGATGACTGCCTTCTGACCCGTAATGGATTCCTGCATAACGCCGTTCAAACGACCCATATTCTGCTGCAGATCCCTGAAACGGTCTCTTGCTCTCTTACCGATCTGGGCGGTGAAGACAAGCATTATGGGGAATACTATGAGACTCGCAAGGGCTAACCCCACATTCAGCAAGAACATTGCAACGATTATACCCAGGATTGTTAACGTGCTGCTGGTCAACGCTGTTAGATTCTGGCTCAGTACAGCTCCGATTGCATCAATGTCATTAGTTAGACGGCTCATCAGGTCACCAGATGAGGTTTTATCGAAATACCCTAGGCCAAGGGTTTGCAGATGTTCAAACAGGTTTCCTCTGAGACGTTTCAGCATTTTTTGACTGACATCAGCCATTATCCATCCGACAGACATGTCGATGAAGGCTGCAAACAGATATACACCAGCTATAAGCGCAACGATATTGAGGAGCCCACCCCAGTTTCCAGGGATAATGTACTGGTCTATCGCTATTCCAATCAGATAAGGCGCCGCAAGACTAAGCAGAGTACTCACTATTGTGAATATTACCGCTAACGTAATAGTGCCTCTATAATCCTTGAGATATCCGACTAATCGATTCAGGGCTTCTCTTGGGTCTTTAGCCTTCTCCACGGTGCCTCTTTGTCCTGGGCCATGCCTCATCATCCGAGGCCGCTCTCTAGGCGCTGTTGGCTGATCTTTGTTGCTCATAGCTGAACACCTCCGCGGAGCTGGCTATCATAAATCTCACGATAAATGGAGCTGGACTCAAGAAGCTCATTATGGCTGCCGATGTCTGCTATGCTTCCTTTGTCTAAGACCAGTATTTTGTCGGCTTTTAGAACCGTGCTGATTCGCTGGGCTATGATTATATTGGTGCTATCTTTCATGATGTTATCCAATGCTTCCTCGATCTTGATCTCGGTCTCAACATCCACCGCGCTGGTGCTATCATCTAGTATCATTATCTTCGGTTTGATCAACAGTACTCTGGCTATTGCGATTCTCTGCTTCTGACCACCGCTAAGATTCACACCCCTTTGACCCACCATGGTATCGTATCCATCACGGAAACCCATTATGAAGTCATGCGCCTGAGTAGCTTTTGCGGCAGCGATAACCTCTTCTTCTGTTGCATCAGGGCGACCATACCGTATGTTATCCCGGATAGTGCCACTGAATAACATTGTATCCTGAAGGCTGATGCCCACAGCTTTTCTGAGAGTCTCCAACTGTAGGTCTCTAACATCCCACCCATCAATGGTTACTCTTCCAGCGGTGACATCATAGAATCTTGGTATGAGGTGCACAAGTGTGCTTTTACCTGAACCGGTGGCGCCGAGAATCGCGACTGTCTCACCGGGTTCCGCGACAAAGTTCACATTAATTAGAACAGGTAAGCCTCCATCTTCGCCATATGAGAAACTGACATCCTCAAAAATGATGCGTCCATCTATGGTATCTGGTTTCACTGCTTCTGGTAATTCCTTGATCTTGGGTTCTCCATCAATTGCTAGGAATATTCTTTTTGCCGAGGCTTCTGCTGCTGATATTTGACCCGCCATAGAACTGAGTATTATTACGCTAAACATGGCGCTTGAGAGATAGTTTATGAATGCGATAATCTGCCCTACGCTGCTAGAGCCCCTGAAGACCTGTATTCCACCATAGTAGATGACCGCGACAGTGCCTAGGTTCATAAATAGGGTTATGAAGGGCATGAATATGCCCAGGTTTCTATTTATCCTCACGGCTGCCAAATATAGTTCATCGTTGGCTTTTTCGAAGCGGTCGTTTTCATGTTCTCTTCTTACGAAAGCTTTTACAACTCGTATCCCGGTCAAGTTTTCCTGCAGGACTTGGTTAAGGTAATCTAATCTCTCCTGTACTTTTCTGAAGAGTGGCTGGGATACTCTTATGAAGAAATAAACTAGTGTCAGTGTTATCGGTAGAAGCACAGCCATTATGGTTGATAGTCGGGGGTTTGTTATCCACATGAGGGTTATACTTAGAATGAATGTGAGCGGCATTCTTGTGAACATCCGCAGGGTCATTGTTATTATCAGTCTCACCTGGTTCAGGTCGCTGGTGAGCCTAGTCAGTAACTGTCCTGTAGTGAAATTGTCAAGGTTTCCAAAGCTATAGGACTGGATCTTTGTGAAGATAGCGTCCCTGAAATCTGCCTCAAACCCTCTTGAGGCTTTTATCGCTAAAATCGTGTTTCCTGTCATGAACAATGCGCTGAGAATGCTTGCCGCTATCATGAGCAAGCTGGTTCTAGTTATGATTTTTAGGTCTTGTGCGGCTATTCCTTCATCGATTATGACCTGCACTAAGCGGGGTATTGATAGGTTGGCCGCAACAACGAGAGCGAGAAGGATTATTGCTCCTGCGGCTTCCTTCGTATATGGTTTAAGGTACTGGAATGAACGCTTTAGACTGCTCATATTTGATCCCTGTTTATTTTATGTCCTCGATTAGGTTGATTTTTATTTCATGTGTTTTCAGTTTCCAGAGTTTCTCGGGGGCTCCTCCGCCTTCTTCACGGTAACCAGATAACTCGATAATGCCTCCGTTCCGTAGCTCACTGAGATGGTAGTATAGGCTGGATCTCGCTAGGGTCTCTCCTCGTTTTAGTAATTCATCGTAGATCTCGTTTGTTCCCTTGGATTCATGACCGATGATACCAATTATTTCCCATCTTACGGGACAGTGAAGGGTTCTGAAGTAGCTCTGAAGAAGGCTTATCTTGTCTTTACCTGAGTTGCAGTGACCACCATTACAGCACATGTTTGTTTATAATATTATCAAAAAATTTATAAATTTATCTCATGGTCTGTAATATGATTAAAATGAGTGATGAACACACATGCAAGGGATGTCAACACGCCCACGACCTAAAAGGATGCGCAACATACCACGTTGAGACTGCTAGAACCCTCATAGCAGAGGGAAAAATAGCGGAAGCCGACGAGAGCCTTAAGGGGATACAGGATCACCTCAAGGAGTAGCTATTTTTCTATTCATTCCAACTATTTATTGTTGAACGTTTATGAGGATCAAGGGATTTGAGTTCAGCCTGAGAGAATTCGGGGGAAGTCTAGGAGACTTTGGGACTCTTCTTCCTTTCACTGTCGGTTACATCGTTATCTGTGGATTCGAGCCAGCAGGTTTACTGTTTGGTATAGGATTAACCAACATCTTCCTTGCCCTTATCTACAGAATACCTTTGCCGGTTCAGCCAAAGAAAGTCGTAGGCTCGGTAGCATTATCTCAGGCCTGGTCTGTCACGCAGGTATTGGGCGCAGGCTTCGGGTTAGGTGTAATCTGGGTTGTTCTATCATTGTCTCAGAGGCTTAGTGACCTTCTCATGAAGGTGCCTAAACCAGTGGTAAGAGGGATACAGTTAGGGTTAGCAATATCCCTCGCGTTAACAGGCGCAGAGTTGATGAAGCCACAGCTAACTTTGTCACTCATCTTTCTAGGTCTCGGGTTACTCATGCTAAGGAACAGGTACATGCCTGGAAGCATCTTCCTGGTTCTCTTCGGATTCCTTTACTCAATATACACAGGAAGCCTAGAATTAGACAACATAAAGCTTGGAATTAGTCTTCCATCGCTCCACTTCTTCAGCCTAGAAGACATCCTGTACGGGTTCATTTACGCTGGGTTCGCACAGATGTTTCTAACATTGACGAATGCGGTAATAGCCACGGTCTCCCTGGTACATGAGTTGTTCCCAGAGCGGAGAGATGTAACTCCGAAAAATCTCATAATGAACATGGGAATCATGAACGTCACGACACCGTTCATAGGCGGAATGCCTCTCTGTCATGGCGCGGGAGGCTTGGCGGCTCAATATATGTTTGGAGCAAGAACAGGAGGCGCCATTCTCATGGAGGGCTTTCTTGAAGTAGGTTTAGGTCTGTTCTTCAGCTCCAGTATTCAGGCTTTGTTTACTGCTTTCCCTGAGTTTATCACCGGGGTAATGCTTCTGATGGCCTCAGTTGAACTCGGGAAGATAGCCTTCAAGGTTGAGGGAATGAATACCAGCATTGTGTTGTTTACCGCTCTCGTCTCAGCCGTCTTCAACATCGCCATCGGATTCGCGGCGGGGTTGGTACTCCATTACGCTATCGAGAGAAAGATAATATCTCTAGGTGATTTGGATGACTGCGATACATGTTGATGAGTTAACTAAGGTCTGGGGTAAGATCAGAGCCGTTGATGGTATCAGCTTTGATGTTGAGAACGGCGAAGTCTTTGGTTTTCTGGGGCCAAATGGGGCAGGGAAAACGACAACCATCAAGATGTTGGTGGGTTTAACCAAACCAACTGGAGGCAGCGCACAGGTAGCAGGCTACGATGTGATGGATGACATCAGGCTGGTTAAACAGCGTATAGGTGTCGTTCCTGAGCTCTCCAATCTATATGATGAACTCACTATAACTCAGAACCTCCGATTCGTATCCAGGCTATACCATGTGCCAACTCAGAGTAGAGAAGCGAGAATAGAGGAACTTGTAGACCTGTTTCAGCTTACAGAATATAGAGACAGGGGTTTCGCCAAGCTCTCCAAGGGACTGAAGAGGCGAGCCGTTCTAGCAGCCGCCCTCGTTCATAGCCCTGAGATAGTTTTCCTTGACGAGCCAACCTCCGGGCTCGATATCATGAGCGCGAGAAGGTTGAGGGAGATTATATCTGACCTAAGTAAACAGGGTGTAACAATATTCCTTACGACTCACTATATTGAGGAGGCGGGGTTTCTCTGTGACCGTATTGCTCTGCTTGTCAAAAGTAAGATAGTCAAGATTGATACACCTGAGGGTTTGAAAAAAATGGTACAGGATACACCAATCCTCAAGGTAAGTTATCAGGGTAACTTGGATGAAGCCATTCTAGGTGAAATACAGGATGAGAACGTCTACGCTATTGATGGAGAGTTATCTATCCTTACAAAAGACCTGACTGTATCATTAAAATCGCTTCAAAGGGTAGTAGATGAACAAGGCTTAACCATACAGAGTATTGAGACCATGAAACCTAGACTTGAGGATGCGTTCATACAGTTAACAGGCATATCTCTTGATTCTATGCTTGTCGAGAAGGAGGGAAAACGATGAATCTATCAGAAGAGCTAGAGGGCATTGTGGCGATACTGGAGAAAGACCTCATGGCGTACTACTTCAAGCCTCCGAACATCAGCTGGGGGATATTATTCCCCGTTGTCTTAGCTCTTAGTTTCACTCTTAGAAACCCTGAGGGGCTCGTTGACCTCGCGCCTGGTTTGATCGCGATGGCTGCCCTTTTTGGTACTACCAGCATGGAGGCGATTGTGATCACTTTTGAGAAACGGGTTGGGGCTCTTGAGAGGCTTCAACTAGCGCCACTAAACTCAGCCTCGATAATAATAGGCAAACTCCTTGGAGGAACGGTTTTCGGTTTGATCATCTCATCAGTGATGACTCTAATCACGATTTTATTTTTAGGTGCGGGTATTTCGAGTCCACTCTTGTTCATAGTTGTGCTTCTTCTGACCAATGTAGTGCATTCAGCGTTGGGTGCACTGGTTGCTGTTTCTGTGAAGGAGGTTTTTGAGGCTCAGACCTTGAGTAATTATTTCAGGTTTCCCATGATATTTCTCTGCGGCGTATTCCTTCCATTGGATGAGATGCCGTTTATCTTGGGTGTTCTTGGTCGATTATTGCCGTTGACGTATTCGGTGGAGGCTTTCCGTGGATTGATGGTTAGATCTAATGGAGTATTTTTTGATTTTCTTGTGCTTCTCGGGTTCAGCTTCGTTCTACCTTATCTCTCGATTGTACAGTTTAGGAGAAACCAAGAATAACGTAGGCCCATAGTTTTTTCTAAAATATTCTATGAATATGTTTGTTACCTGGGATATTTTCCATTCTTTTTTCTTAGCCAATCTATAAAAAATCCAATTAAAATTAATGCTGCTAACACGATTATCAAAGTAGGAACACTCTCTACAGGATATTGCCAAAATGGATATGACATAATTGTAGTAATAGGTTTACTTATTAATAATCATAATACGTTTCCTTTTTTCTTGTTCAGTTTATCGTATTAACGATGTATCTACCGTATGAGATGTCCTTAATAGCGCCTGTCGAGGCGTCAATCTTAACGCTAACAACCCCACCCTCGAAGCTATCAGTGTTCATTTTCGACATGATTTCTACGCTATAAGTTGGTCCCAATATTCCCATCTCAGGGTACGTGTCTAATTTAACCATGATTTCCTCAACATTGAAAGAGAAGCTGACGATCAGAGCTGTCCTAACTGCATCATAGGGATTAATGTAATCATTAGATGGCTCAATGTTATTCTGGATGATTACTCTGTCTTGAAACTGGGCTAGAACAATGTACGCGTATCCTAGCTTTATTGCGACTAGGATGATTATTATACTGAGGAATAATAGGAGGGGTTTCGGGTTTTTCACGTGTGTTTAGGGAATGGTTCTGAATTTAATCCCATTGTTTAGAACACGTGCGTGTATTACTATTGATTTAAAGTATTTAATCAGTATTTGTTATAATGCGAGAAATTCAATATGCTTGTCACATGGAAAAACTGAATTTCAATATTCTTATCACATGAGTTTAAGGATGTTGCATGTGTAATTTCTTTAAGTTTTGTTAGCTAACCTATGCGGAACCCTTATATCATCATGATATATTCTTCATATGAAGAAAGATTCATGAGGGATTGAGAGTGAAGAGAGGATTAACTGATCTTTGCTACGGTTTTTTCTCTACCTTAGCAAACCCGACAAGACTAGCAATAATAGAGTTACTAACAGAGAAACCCTTGAGCGTAGGCGAAATGGTCGAAGCCCTAGACCAGGAACAGAGCATGATAAGCCACAACCTACGGCCACTGACAAGATGCAAACTAGTGAAACGCAGACGAGAAGGAAAACACAACGTCTACCAGTTAAACCATGAGACGATAAACCCCATCATAACGGCGGTCGAGAAACACGCGGAGAAATACTGTGCAGGTGGAGAAAACTGCCCCCTCAAAAAAGAAGCAAAGTGAGATGAAAAGATATGTTTTGTTACCAATGTGAACAGACAGCAAGAGGAACCGGCTGCACCATACACGGAGTATGTGGGAAGAGCCCAGAAGTCGCCGCCCTGCAGGACCTCCTGATCTACGCGTTAAAAGGCCTATCACACGTCGTCGTGGAGGGAAAAAAACATGGAGTGGATGATCCAGGCTCTAACAGGTTTATCGCCGAAGCACTGTTCAGCACCATCACCAACGTCAACTTCGACCCAGAAAGGTTCCCACCGCTAATCAACAAAACCGTAGAGATCAGAGAGGAACTCAAGAAAAGGATAAAAGAATCAGGTGGACCCGATGGCATAGACTCCGAGGCTGCCAACCTCGTCCCCGGGGAAACCATCGATGAATTGGTGAAACAGGGCGAGGAACACGGCATAAAGTCAAACCCAGACATCGACCCAGACGTCAACGCCTTGCAATGGCTGCTGATATACGGATTAAAGGGAGTAGCCGCATACACCGACCACGCCGCAATACTAGGCCAGGAAGACGACTCAGTCTACGATTTCATCTATGAGGGCCTCGCAGCCACTCTGGACCCAACGAAGTCGGTTGAGGAGATGCTGGAACTGGTTCTCAAGTGCGGCGAGATAAACCTGCGTGCGATGGAGCTGCTTGACGCGAGTAACACGGGGCGCTACGGTCACCCGGAGCCCACAGAGGTACCGCTAGGCCACAAGAAGGGCAAAGCCATACTGGTATCAGGCCACGACCTAAAGGACCTAGACCGGCTACTGGAACAGACGGAAGGCAAGGGAATCTACGTCTATACTCACGGCGAGATGCTGCCAACTCACGGCTACCCCAAACTGAAGAGACACCCACACTTCTACGGACACTTCGGAACGGCCTGGCAGAACCAGACTAGAGAGTTTCAGAGGTTCCCGGGCGCCATACTCATGACCACTAACTGCATTCAGAGACCGGCGCCAAGCTATAAGGAGAACATCTTCACGACGGGGCTGGTTGGCTGGCCCGGCGTCGCCCACATCATGGGCAACGACTTTACTCCTGTAATAGTGAGAGCGTTGGAGCTGCCTGGCTTCGAGGAGGACGTGGATAAAGGTTCGGTGACTGTGGGGTTCGCGAGGAACGCCGTTTTAGGCGTCGCCGACAAGGTGATTGAGGCCGTGAAAGCTGGAGACATCAGACACTTCTTCCTTGTAGGCGGATGTGACGGAGCCAAGGCAGGACGAAACTACTACACAAGGTTCGTCGAGGAGGCGCCCGAGGACACGGTGATACTGACCCTGGCGTGTGGAAAGTTCAGGTTCTTCGATAAAAAGCTGGGGGACATAGACAGAATCCCGCGGTTAATGGACGTAGGCCAATGTAACGACGCCTACAGTGCGATACAGATAGCCTTGGCGCTCTCAGACGCCTTCGAGGTGGGCGTAAACGAGCTGCCTCTCAGCATGGTACTGAGCTGGTATGAGCAGAAAGCCGTCGCTATCTTGTTGACGCTGCTACATCTCGGCGTCAAAGACATCAGGCTTGGCCCGAGTCTACCCGCATTCGTGACCCCAAACGTGCTGGATGTTCTGGTAGAGAACTTTAACATCATGCCCATAACCACGCCTGAGGAGGACCTGGAAGCCATACTTGGCTAAGGTGGTGTCATGGAGATCACAAGGGTAGCGGAAACAGAGCCTGGTAAGAACCCTCACGGGGTAGAGACCAGGAAGATATACGATCATGAGAACGCATTGGGAGTCCACATATTGTTGAATCCAGGGGAAAGGCTGAGGCGGCACATTACCCCGGTGGATGTGATGTTCTATGTGCTTGAAGGCGAGGGCGTCGTTGAGGTTGGTGAGGAGAAACAGACAGTCGGAAAGGATACTGCCGTCCATAGCCCGGCGAAGATAGTGTATTGCTGGTACAACGATTCGGGTAAACCTCTGAGAGTGTTGGTTATTAAGACTCCTCGTCCCACAGACCAGACAGTGCTGCTCTAGGGTGACATAGATGAGCTTCCTGAAACGGCCAAGTGAGAATTACTGCCCTGGAATAGAGGACTTTGTACGCTCCAGTGTGGAATATATGGTCTGTGAAGAATGTGGAGGCAGGGTTGAGATCTGGAGCGACGAGGATGATGGGGAGTGCCTCGACTGTGGAGCCAAGTACGTTAAAAAAGAAGAGTTACCGAGTTGCCTTGAATACTGTGAGTATGCTGACCGCTGTAAAGGCATTATCATATCTAGGAAACGCTGATTTCGTGTCAATATTATTAGAACTCTATCTAGTTATCTAAGTCGGTTTATCATGTGTTTTGCGGGTGTACCGCGGTTTTAGCTGGGAGTGGGGTTTCCGCACAGATTTACTAGTAAATATCTCCTTTTCTACATTATTCTTGTTATGTAGACTATTATGGCTAGGTTGATCAACAGCCCGAATATTCCCTTCTCTTTGAGCATAGATAGCTCACCATCCCAAAACAGGAGCACCGTGGCTGAGCTAATCAACGCCGAGGCTAATGCAACGGTTCTCCATGACGGCTTGTTAAGGTAAAGAAGTATCCCACCTACGATGAACCCCATCAGTGAGCCACCGTATCCTAGAGTAGCTATACTTAGACTGGTTTGTACGCCAATTACCCCTGAGAATATCCATGACTCGCCTGTCCAAACCATCCACTCCTCGAAATCAACGAGTTTACGACTTAATATGACATACCAGATGTGTGCCCAACCATGAGCCACCAAGAATAAACTGGTAATCCATTCTCTCACAGACTACCCCTCCTCATATTCAGATCGGCTGCGATACCAGTAACCACAGTAATCAGCAACAAAGGCACCGAGAGGAAGAAGCTGTTAGTAAACCAGTCAGCCTTGTCCACTCCTAGATACGGGAACACGTTTGCCCCTATAAACAGGAATAACCCATTCCCAAGACACATCAACCAGACAATTACCCATGCACCTGTGAGAAACTCCTTGACACCATCACTGAGACGCCTATCCCACCACAGTAACTTGGAACTCATCCTAGTGCCAGCGACACCGGCAATAAGCCCCACTACTGGTGGACCAAACCCACCACCAACTAATAGCATCAAAACAGACAGTAATATCATCACTTTTCCACTGTGCTTTCTCTGACTAAACCAAGTAGCCCAGATGATCAACGCCGTGGAGACTAGAATCGTCAATACCCCAGTAAAAAGAAAGTTAGGGATGATGGTCATAGCAGGCTCACCACCCATGTATAAGGCGATTGGACCATCAGCCCATGAGTTTATCACTATGCCTTCAGGTGCTACGTTTCCCTGAAGGGATTCGCCGATTCCATGTACAATTCCCCCTATCCCGGCTAAGACACTGAATACTCGAGCAATCTTTGTCACAGATGGGTTGCTATGATTCATACTCCTTCCTCCTTTATCTCATCATCACAGAGATCAATCCTGAGAACACCTTTACTGCCCACGATTTGTAGAATCACTCCTTCCTCAAACCGTGCCTTAACTAACTCGCCGATGATGCCCTCTATGACCACGTTGTCGTTTCTACCGTTGACGATGGTGATGTTCTTGAGGTCTTCCCTATTGTTTAGCTCAATCGAGAAGACTCTTTCCTCTTCTTTTGTCATGAGGCAAGGTACCCCAGAGACAGGTGATAACCTTTATTTGACTAAAGTATTTGACTCATAGCAACTGTGCTAAGAATTTACTAACAGTGATAAACACCTTGGATAACATGGAGAACCTTGAGAAGCTATTCTTCGAGCTAGCAAGCGAAAACAGGCTGACAATACTCCACATACTCAACACTGAAAGCCTCAAGATGCAGGAGATCGCCAACCGACTCGATGTAACAGCCACAGAGGTATTCAGACAACTCCAGAGACTCACCGAGGTCTCACTAGTCGAGCGCCTCCCAGACGGCTCATTCACCATCACCATGTATGGACGACTCGTTCTCCACCTATCAACAAGCTACGACTTCGTTTCAAGACACAGAGAATACTTCCTAGACCACGACATCTGGACAATACCAGAACAATTCATCAACAGACTGGGTGAACTCGGCGAAACGATCCTAACCATGGACACCATAGAGAACGTAAACAAAAGCGTCAAGATATTCTTAGAGGCTGAGGAATACGCTTGGGGTATGTCAGAGCGTGGGGGAGAACAAGACCACCTTGATCCCTTGGTGGATAAGAAGATCGAGGAAGGTTTGCCCTTCAGACTTCTCGTACCCGAGACGGTGCTACCTGAAGCGTTATCAGAGAACCCGAGTAAGGACATCGAGATACGGGGCTTCAAAGAGAGTCCAGCAGTAATCGTGCTCAACGAGAAAGAGGCCATGGTGTTCTTCAAGTTCAAGGGAGGACGCCAAGATTACGCTGGTTTTTATGGTGATGATCCCGTGTATATGAACTGGGTAAGAGACCTCTTCAACTATTACTGGGATAGAGGAACCCGGTTATAGTGCTTGTCTTTGGTATCTCCTATTGATAACTGTAATCAAACCCCAGAGTACCGTTCCCCAAGTAACTAGCCATATCAACAGGTCTGCACCTGATAGCTCCATTGAGGGAAGAGTTAGCGTAGTGAATACTAGACTAGAATGCATTAGTATCGTCACAAGTAGACTCTTTGTTTGATCATGCACAAGTACCAACGCTGTCCTGAAAGCGGGTAGCCATGCAAATAACTGCCCAATCAAGATCGCTAGGGGGAGGGTTCCCGAGAAGCTGTTTATCCCCCAGAAGGGTGGAAAATGCCATGCACCCCATAATATCCCTACAATTAACCCGGTTGTCTGGATATTATATCTGTGTCTTAGCTGTGGAACCGAGAAACCTGTCCATCCAATCTCTTCGAAGAGTCCGACCATTAGCCCGACGCCGATCCCCATCATGATAAGGCTTGCCTTATCCTCTGATGCGAGTAGGGCTGGAGTGAATTTTGTGGAAATCAGCGAGAGTGCGAGTAGAACTATTGTTGCTAGAAGGGGTGCGCCTAGTAATGCAGCAGCGTACCATTGAATGCCTACTCGCCACTTGGTTAATCTACCTAATAACTCCCTGTAACCTGCTTTTCCATCTACGAGACCAATCATGAGGAGACCTGAGACGCTGGGTCCGACAAGCATCCCTACGTACAGCAGAGGCCCTACTTCGTTAGACTGCTCTGAGGTCAGTGGGAAGCTGTAGGGGCTGATCATCATGCTCATAACCCCCCATGATAGCGCGAAGGTTAAGAGAAAGTAGATGGCTACTGCATATTTTTTAATGAAACTTCTGGATATCATTGTTTGAAGCCTCTTATTCTCCTCTGCTCAAGATACTTGTATTCTGTTTCTCCAATACTCTCTTGGCGAAATATGCTGCTTTTTCCAGCCTTGACGCATTAGGTTGTCCTTTACTATTATCCATTCTCGCCCATTCACGGATCTGAGGATCAGGTGCAAACCTCATTACAGTTTTAACGATGCTGCTGAGCTGCCCTTGACAGTGGAAGACATCAAGTATGTCAGCTTCTCCCGCTGCATCGCAAAACTTCTGGACGCTCTCAGGCATTTCAGGGGCATCCTCTGGTGCCGCGTGGGTGATGAAGAGGGCTATCCGTTTATCCTTTGTATTACTTTCCAGATAGGATTTGGCTTTTGGATTGGGTCCAGACCCATGTATTGGGAAGCCCATGAAGATTAGGTCATATTCTTCGAGGGATTGTGCCTCTTGGATTGGCCTTATCTCTTTAGGCTCAGGGATTGCCTCATAGATCGCCTCGGCAACTTTCTTTGTGTTTCCAGTCTGAGACTGGTATGTTACGAGTACTCGGGTTTCTTTGAGTTCTTTACTCATCATACTTACCGACCGAGGATACCCTGTGAAATAATATCAAACACCCGCACGGAGAACTATGAAAAATCATACTCTAACAATATCGTTTTATTAGATGTGCTCCTGGTGATGTGCTCGGTGTTTTTTTATATCTTGAGGAAAAATGATGGACTATGAGTTGAGATGGAGAGATTATTTGATCTGTTATTTGAGCTCTCGAATGAAGATAGATTAAAGATTTTAGATGAGCTCAGAAAAGAGAACTTAAAACTCAGTCACATATCCCAACGACTCAACTTTACGGCACAGGAAACATCCAGAAATATTGCACGGCTTGTTGAAGTAAAGCTAGTTACTAGAACTACTGATGGGTCATACGAGATCTCTCCATATGGTATCCAAGCAATGAGGTTAATTCCAGCATACCAGTTTCTCTCACAAAACGCTGATTATTTCTATGAACACACCCTCGAAAACCTGCCAGATAAATATGTCTCCAGAATCGGTGAATTGATTGAATGTAAACCAATAACGCAGCTACTCGATGTATTTGGGAATATTGAGAGAGTATTCAAAGAAGCTGAAGAATATTACTTGTATATTGGTGAACCCCTTGGGCTTTCTTCTACCCTATTATTGGTACGTGAGGCTCTGGATAGAGGGGTGAAGGCCAGAGGTATAGAGCCATTAGGATATGAATGGCCAGCTGAGATACGGGAGAGTGTGCCAGAGGAAACTTGGCTACAGCTCAGAAAACATCAAGTAGAAGGTTCACTGCAGCAAAAATACCAAAGTAAATTCGATATCACTTTCCTAATGAATGAAAAAGAAGTAGCCACCTTAAATTTCTTAAACCCAACAGGCGAGTTTGAATACTTTGGTTTCACCTCAACTGATAAAAAAGCAGTCGAATGGTGCAGGGACGTCTTTGAGTATTATTGGGCTAGAGTAGCATAAACAAATAGCATAAAGAACTCCGCACGTTATTACAATCAAGTGATAGAGTGGTATGAGCCTAAAATTTTATTCTATAAATGATTCTGTCAAGTCTTCGTCATGTTTGTGTCCCTGTAAATTTTCGTCGGATGGAACATAGAGAGCAGGTAATTTTTATCCTCAAACGCCATTCTCTAAAGAGGATAAAACGATTGCCGAAAAAAACACCGAGAACCTCGGATGAAGTTGTCGAGAAGCTAAGCAAGCTGACGAAAAATAGTATCAAGTTTAATTGGGATTTAGACACCATCCAAAAAATAATTGAATCTCAACTCGAACGGAGATCAATAGTCGGGGAGTCAATGGTAAAGGGAGTCTACGAAGACATTATCGACCTGAAAATCAAAAACATGGATCAACTAGATAAATTTCTTAACGATAGCGGCTTGATGTGGTGGGCTAAGTTCATAATCGTGTATAACATGATATTTGTAGAAAAGACAATATTCGTGACAAATAACGGCGACATAATAGTTAGAAAGGATGATCGTTGAACGTCACTATTTTGAATACATTAATTAATCCTCTTAAAGAACACACCCGACGAAAGTTTACAGACCCCTCAGACCGACGAAGACTTGACAGAACCCTATAAATATTCATTATTATGTGGATAAGTGAATTTTTCAGAGAGCAGATAAGGCAATGAGGTGGGTGGGGTTCGAATCCACCTAGAAGTGGAGATAGTGCGGGGCATTCTTCGATTCCAATTTCATTTTTTATCGATTATGTGCGCGTGCAGTATTTTCTAAAAAATGTTTAATATGTATCTGATGATTTTTGTATGTGTCAATTGAATATAATTTTTCACCTATGGATAAGAAGCCTGTAACTAATCGCCCAAGAAAAGGAGTCTCTAAGTATGAACCTATTATCACTGAGTTTCTGGGATCTGGTCATGATCTTGTTTGGGTTGATGGTTTGGATAAGGAGGCCAATTATCTTGCTGCGCAACTTAAGCGAATCTGTAAATCAAAGGGATATGATAGTGTGAAAGTGTCAACCGTGAATGGAGAAGTCTATCTAGAAAAAGTATAGCGCATTTAAAATCGTAACATGTAAGCATATACGGTTTTTTCTGATGATTTTCCGAGGCTGCACACGCGGAGTGAGGTGCCCACACTTTTTAATTAGAAAATGCTTTTTTTCTGATCTTATCTTTTACATCATTTTTAATATTTGTTAATTACTATGATTTTATGTATCGAAGATGAGGTCTAGTAAAAATTATACAATATGGTTGACTGGAATACCTGCTTCTGGTAAAACAACCTTAGCCAAGAACATTACTGATGCATATTCACAAGTATTTTTAATTGATTCAGAAGAAGCTAGTAAAATAATTACACCTTCATCATCGTTTTCACAAAAAGAAAGATTGTGCGTTTACAATGGTATGATTTATTCTGCATCCTGTTTAAACAATTGTGGTATAAATGTATTAATAGCCGCCACAGGAAACTACAGACGTTTTAGTGAACATGCTAGAAAGAATATTGAGAATTTTATTGAAATCTATATTAAATGCAGTGTTGAAACTTGTATGCAACGAGACCCTAAAGGATTTTACAAAAAGGCTAAAAATGGTGAAATATCAACACTTCCTCTTCTAATCGAAGGCGTTAATGACGTTTTTGTGAGAGCAAATTTTCCCTTTTTTGATGTATATGAACCTCCATTAAATGCTGATCTTATCATAAATACAGACAATTTAACTCTAAAAGAATCAACAGATTTATTAGAAGATTTTTTTAAATCAAAAAAAGTATTATGATATGAATAATATACACTTAAATTTTACCGCCCCCCTCTCCCCATATAATTAGTTTATTTTTCTGTTAAAAGGTAGTTTTTAACGTTTAGAACATAATGATGATCTCAGGCGCATTTAATACGTTACTACAAGCTCATCCGATTTCGTTTTTTATGGCATTCTTATTTTTCTCGACCCATCGAATCGAATCTTTAACCCATTCTCTCACTCTTTCATAATCAGTTCTAGACACATCAGTCTCATCGAGCACGCGCATCATTCGTTGAACTAGTTTATCTGAAAAATCCTGTTTTGTCTTTTCGTCAGCACCATATACATTCAAAGCTTTGTTCATTCGCGAAACGATGTTTCTTTTCCTGCGATGGTCCCCAATATTAATCCAAAGCCAAAGAATGTATGTCAAGTCCTGCCAACGTTCATCGGGGTGCACCCCGTCCCAATCAATAATCACCCATGGACGATCATCTCGAAAAACGACGTTACAGGGCGACAAGTCGTCATGACAAAGGACCAGTTCATCTGATTTTACGAAATCCATCGAGATGTCATGGAATTCTTGAACTATTTTCATAAAAGAATGTAATTGGAGGTCTGTCGTGTACCCTAAATCTGGTGGTACAGAACCCTCGACATAGGCGAATATGTCACGGTTCTGTTTATCCGTTCCAAGGTATCTCTGAGAATGTTTGAACTGCTTTTGTTCAAGAAACTTGAGTACTTGAGAGATATACTCTGAGTTCTTCTTCTCTGGTCTACGAACTGTGTTTCCAATCCTTGTGACTCCTGGTGTAATTCTTCCGCCATCTAATCGTTTTTCGATATCCTTAGGTTCAGAGTCACTCAAATTATGTCGCTCCTGTTTGTATTCCTTTTTTAACTCAAATTTGGATGTGAATATCTTTTTCGCGTAATAGTTTTCGATAGAGAAGTGTGGTTGGGATGAAATCCATTGTCATTCCGATTCCAAACATTAGCGAGATGGTTGTCAGAGTTGGGGTAAATGCTTTAGTAATGTAGAGTATGAATGCAATTCCATAGTAGCATACGTCTATTATCAAGGATTGGTATAGCATGTAGTTAGTTTTTCCTACTCCGTAAAACGTGCTATCCATTATGCTGTTGTAGGCGAAGGTTATGTAGAATGCGAGTTGAAGTGTGACAATGCCGTATACTTTTTCGTATTCGCTTACGTTCATCACGTATTGTAGGAATGGTTTCCAGACTGGTATTGATACCAACCAGGCGATGACGATTATCGTAACAAGAATGAAGTAGCCGAATGTTTTTGTTCTTATGTTGTCGATGTCTTCTCCGACTTCTTTTTTGACCAAGTCCCCTAGGGATAAAACTGGGAGAAGTAACCAGAACCAGATGAAGTTGTTTGCTACCCAGTATGCTCCTTGTTCTGATACTTCGTTTACGATTCGAATGATCATCACCATGAAGGCGAGGTTGCGGAAAAACGATTCCAGTCCAGAGAATTTCCCGACTTGGAACCATTCTCTTAACCAATCGAATGATGGTTTGTTTTTGTTGAAAATGACTTGTACGTTTTCTCTTTTAAGTAATAATATGGCGAGAGATAACATTGTGGCATTTACTACTATGTTGGTCACTGCGATCCCGTTGACTCCAATATTTAGTGAGAAACTCAGGCTACTTACTAGGAAAGTGTCGAGTAGGATAGACATGAACATCTGGACCCCCAGCAGATAGTACATATAATCTGACTTTTTCATGGTCACTAGGACCAATACAATGAATCTGGTTAATGTTGAAAAGAGGGCAGCTACGCTCTCGATTCTGACGTACGATACTGTTGCGTCTATCAGGTCGGTGTTTTGGGCCATTAATACAACGAGTGGTCTGGTGAAGATGATCAAGATTAGTGAGATTATGGAATATACACCGAATGTTACGAATAGACCTGTTCTAACTTTGTTTTCAAATTCTTCTGTATTAAAGAGGGATTTTCCTAGCAAATAGAATAAGGGGAGGATTAGTCCTTCTTGGACAACTTCGTATATTAGTCCAACCCATGCCATCTGGCTGGCAATGTTAAATCCCCAGTCCCCCGGTAAATCTCCTAGATAGAATATTCTCACGGTTGTATAGAGCGTAGGTAATAGTCCAGTAAATAATAGGGCAAAATACAGTCGATAGTTTACAGTTTTTAAAGCTTCAACAATTTTGTTCATTTTTCCGCCTTTGTTTTCGCGTATTTTAATTAATACACATCTTTGTTACTTTATCTTTTAAGTTATACGACCATGTGCGCGTATTTGACTAAAAACCGAACTAACCTTTTTTCAGAAAAGAATAAAATAAAAACTAACTATTAGATAATAGAGTAAGTTGAGTCACAAAGTTTTTCACATGAACCCAATCGCTTCAAAATACCGAAGCGAGATATGGTATCGAGAAATTCAAGAATACTTGGAACTCCGATATCCCTCAATAGTAAATAGATTAGCCCTTACTCGACGGTATATCGATATTCATCCTAAAAATAAAGACACTTTTTCATACGAATACGCTAGTATTCTCCGAGATATTGGGAGTATATTCAGTTCTACACTTGACAAGCTCTTGACCTATCACAATGATAAGAAAAAAAAGTATGACATCAATGACTTTAGAGATTTCCTAACAAAAGAAATTGAAGACATAGAAAACATTCAATTACAGTTGAATGGTAACTTTAATGGAATTTTACTTTTCCCATTAATGGGATTATCAGGCTCTCAACATTCTCTTCAATGGTGGACTGCATATAACCATCTAAAACACAGCGATATTGATTGTTTGCACGAAGGTTCTTTGTCAAATGTTATCTACGGATTCGGGGCTTTAACTCTCCTATATTTAGCAATTTTAGCCCGTTCCTCATATTATCTAGACGAATTAACAGCAAACATTTTTCATTATATTGGATTTTCAGATGATAATATTGATGAAGATTATATTTTCCCAAAGGTTAGTGGACCCCTTAATGACCCTATTCAGATCTAAAGGTGAGCATAAAAGAATGAACCGTAGGTATTCCCACTCAGATGCCGAGACCTAGACAACCCCGAAGTGAAATAATGTTTATGCTTGCCTTTTGAATGCGCTTATGCACCTGCAAAGAGTTGATTGTACTCCATTGGATTGACTCTATGTTCTGTGAATATGGCAAGAGTAGATATTAAGAGAGCAAGGGTGCATAAAGTCTAAGGGGCTTTCATCCTAGCTTTCTAGATACATAGTAATTAAAACCCTACTTGATTAAATATAAACTGGAAAAAAGTAACCCTGAAGTGAGTTAGTTTTGGGAAGATGTGCTTATTGTGGGGAAGAGGACTATTTATTGTTCAAGTGTTCTGTTTGTGGTCAATATTATTGCGCAAAACATAGGGTTCCTGAAACACATGGATGTAATAAAAAAGCTGATCGCCAATTCTTCAGACCATCTTCAAAAAGCTATCAAAAATCTTCAGAGTATTATATTAGAAGCCAATATTTACACAAAAAAGGTACGTCATCTAGAATCATAGCCTTACTAATCTTAGTCGGAATCGCAGGATTCATCTACTTACAATACAAACCATCCACATCAGACATCCAAGACCTAGCAACCAATCTATCATCGTCAGTAAATGAAAGCATACAGTCACTCAAAACGGGATTAAACGAGACGAAAGAACAAGCACAGGAAACGATTGAAGATATTCTTCCTGAACCGCCAACACAAGAAACTATTCTACAATATGCGCTTGATGAGATTAACCGGGAAAGAACTAAACACGGCGTAGCAAACGTCACATTAAGTCCCATTCAATGTGGTCAGACCCACGCTGAAAACCTGCTCGAGTTAGAGTGTCTGAGTCATTGGGACGCGGAAGGCATGAAGCCATACATGCGTTATACCCTTGCAGGAGGAAAAGGTGTAGTTGGAGAGAATTGTGCTTGGATGCAAAGCACTGGGTACGTTGAGCCTTTTGAAGCCATCGAAAAGTTGACGTGGGGCATGATCTATGACGACGCGGAATCGAACTGGGGACACCGAGACAATTTGTTAGACCCGGATCATAACCGTGTCAGCATTGGCGTCGCTTATGACTACTCGAATCTGTTTCTCGTTCAGGATTTTGAGGATTACTACTTTGAATCAGCTGAAATCATAAGCGATGGAACAGTGTATGAAATGAGGTACACTCTATCTGGTGACTGGTCTCCTGAACAAATCGCTATCTTCTATGACCCTTTACCAGTTACATTGTCGGTCGATCAACTATCGAATCCGCCTTATGATCATGGGTATGATGCTGGTGAATGGGTTGGTGGAATAATAGCTGGAAGAGGAAGGTTTGACGAAGGCGTAACGATACGAGCGGAAAAATGGACCTTATCTGGGAATACTTTTCATACCCGATTTGATTTGAATACGGCTTTTACTCGACATGGTGAAGGTGTGTACAGTCTGTTGATTTGGGACTCTGATAGATACTACACAACGTATTCGATATGGTATGAACCATGAGATCACAGTAAACGATTTATGTGTAGTTGTAATAAAACATTAATGCATCTTTTCATTATAGTAGATTAAATTGCTGACACTTGATGAAAGTTTATTAGGTGCAACGCTTTTTGCAACTTTATTTATCTTTGTATTATTGTTCAATCTTTTTCTTAAAAAAGGGAAATCAACTAAAATTATAGAGCAACGGGAAATCGGTGCACCTTCTATAGATAACGTCCTTGATAATAGGATTCAATACTTGTCCTTCAAGTTTCCTAGCCGAATAAGTAGATTTAACACCAGATTACACCATGGAGTCACTTCTTATCGTAAGAAAAGGCACGTAACCATTCCTAGGAAATATTTTTTTGAAGACCTTCGTGGCATTAGTGAAGTCGATTATATGAATATGTGTGGCGTGAGGCTTCTTTTTGGATTAAGACAGGATATTCAAGAAGACCTGATGTTTATCATGGGGAATGACATACCGCTTCACTATTCAACCGATTCCATTATGGCCTTTTTCAAAGAAGAGTATGGATTTGGAGGCGACATGTTAGAAATAATCAGAAACGAGATAATCCGTTACAACTGGAGGATGGCTGGACAAGAATACAAAGATATTTTGAAACGATGAGAGCTAAGCAATCGTTTACTAAGGTGAATAACTATCGAAATCGTTTATTCAAGTAGATAGCTTGTGTATTAGAGATGGTGAGAAGAAGGAGAAGGGGCTTAGCTATTGTGGAAACTCTCCAAGGTATTCTTGTTGTATCCGGGAGAAGCAAGGTCTTCTATTTACCCGGTGGATGTGCTGAGAAATGGGAGAGTAGGGAAAAAGCCACAGTGAGGGAGTTGTATGAAGAAACGGGTTTGAAGGCAAAGAGTTCTGAGTTTTTATTCAGCTACGTTGGTAAGGTTTGGCACGATCATAGAGGTAGAGAGACTCAAAATCACACAAAAGTGTTTAAGGTTGAGGTTGAAGGAACACCCAGAGCTAGAAGCGAAATAAGATATATTGATTACTGGAATCCTGATTCTGATATTCGTATTTCTCGGAGTACACGTAGATCGATTGAAAAATACTATTCGATCAAGAAGAAAGAAATATAGAGAACCTTGCATATATGAACTAAATCTTAGGCAGAATATTTTCTCCGCCTAATCTTTATGTGTTGGTAGAACTAAGATAAGAATTCCGCATCTTCAAATCTACATTAAGAACTAGACAAGTCTGAGAGGAATTCTTATGCACCCAGCTATTCCATTTAAAAGCTTATCTGCTGGTTTGTCAGACTCAACCAATATGTAAGGCACCGAGCATTTCTTAGGATTGTATGTTTTGGTACCAAGTTTATCATATGCTTTTTGCTTCTCTGTATTCGCCAAGTATCGTGCGGAGAGGATCTCCGGGCTAGCCTTCATGAATATTACTAAAATTTGAGCGTTGTATTCCCGAGCTGCAGCATATGCTCCAGCTCTTCCGCCCTCAGTTCGATTTGTAGCATCAAAGATCACATGACAATGCTGAGAAAGTGCTAAACGGATCAGTTCCCAAGAAACGTTGAATACCTTTCTATGTTCAGCAGCAGTATACTTTGGGGCAGCTAACTTCATTTCAGAAACTATGTGTTCACGTACGGCATCATTCTCAATTAACACTGTAGGTTCTGACGCTCTACGAACGATCTCCTTGGCAAACGTGGTCTTCCCAGACAAAGGAGAACCTGCCATTATGATCAATGTGGGGGCAATGGCAGAACCAGTAATGCCCATCTTCATCCATAAATACTTGGCAGTTGGAAGTCCAACAGTGTTCTCAAGTTCTTCTCTTGAGATTCGACAATATTTCGAGCTTTTCGAAAGCTTGGCAGTTGCTTTAGAACCAGGGAAAGTTGCTGCGTATACTCGCCATAAAGAGTGTGATTCGGAACTCCACCATCCTCCTGATCTCTCTTCCCAGAATCGAATTGACTCTCCATCTATGCGAGCTTTCATAGCTTCTTCAAAGAACGACCTAGTCGTTCTAATTGTAGAGTAAATCATTTCAGCCATGTGTTCATTCTTTACTCGGTTGATCTCGCTTTAATCCCTTCGTTAAAATTTTTTAAATACCCTTCTGTCGAATACTTTTTACATGCCTATTTAGTGACCGAAGGGTGTCCCTCAAGAAAGGCAGCATTCTTAAATCTCATGAGCCAAGTAAGGATAAATTCGTTACTTAATTTGAATGGTGATTTCCGATGGATTATAAACTAAAACTATCGTAATTTAATAGAAGACATTGAGTGAGCTTGACCAATTTGTAGGATTAGCTTATGTAGAGAATTTAATAATTGAGCCACAAACAGCTGAACGTGATGAGCTTCTATCAAAAGGAATAGAACTGATACCCAACAAACTCATTCTAAGAGGATTTGAAAAGACTGATCTTGAATATCGTGAAAAATGGAGGCTATCACAACCCAGCCATCATCAAGGACTCACACTAGTTCTTGAGTTATCCAATGTATCAACAAAAATACTTCGGAATGATGACAATCAGATTCATAGGGCAATAACGGCTCTAAGATTGTTTAAGGCGGGAAGAGTAAATATTGACGGCATCATTGTTTATCACCCAAACCCTGAATGGGCTGGGAGCTATATCACAGGATTTCCTGTACAATGGTTCCCAACTTACCATCTACACATATCAGAGATCGACGATTTTGTAGAATTATTCAATGTTGTGAAATACATCGACTATGAGAAGAATCCTGCTTACAGAATTGCTATTAACCGTTTCGAAAGTACGTATAGAAGTAAACTAGTTGATGACCGAATTATTGATTATTGTATTAGCTTTGATGCATTATTCGGCAATCAAAGAATCAGAGGCCGTGGAAATCATATTGGAATGGCTTGTGGGAATTTATTGGCTGGGTTAAAACAAGAGAAAGACTTGATTCTTGAAACTATACAAGATTTATTCAAGATAAGAAATAATGTTGTTCATGGTGACCCCATGGATAAAGATATTGAAAATAAATTCAATGAATTTCCCTATGATGCGGTTGAGGAATACCTACGTAGATCATTAGTAACACTACTTCCTAACGAAACATAAAATGCGTAGAAAGAGCCTATGGATAGAAGATACAATTACTAAGGAACATATCGTAGAGTTGGCTCCTTCTTCTGGACCTCGAGTGGCCTTTAACCTGCTTTTTTTATTTCCTCTACATCAAACATGGTTATTTCGTTGCAACTCGGACAATCCCACTGTATTTGGTCTTCGACGTCTACACTTCTTATGGCTTTCATCTCCTTTAGGGTCTCACCCTTTATCCACATCTTTTCACCGCAGTGGTGGCACTGGCCTCTGAAACTCGGCTTCATATCTAATTGTATTCCCGTAATAACGCAGTATCTCGGAATTATAAAACACTGCCCTTTTGTGATAAAGTCCTGTTGTCGCCGTCCTCGGGGGCCTTGGGCGCCCAATGGTTGGAGAGTGCATGTTTTTTATAGTTTTTTAAGGGTGAAAGTAAGGACCCCATTATCCCATAGTTGAGATGAAATGTCTGAGGAGTTTGAGTACCCTGAACAGACCAGGGCTGTATACAACATAGTACGGTTCCTAGTCGACAAGAAGGCCTTGGATGAAGACCCGAGCATGTTGGAGCTACTGAGGGAGGATAGAAGGTCTATAATGCCCTGCGGGAGGGGCCGTGGAGAGCTGGATCTTGAGCAGCTGGATTGGGCTCGTAGGAAAGGTAGGTGGTGGTTCATCGGCTCCGTGACCGAGCTCAAGCTCAGGTTAAAGGATAAAGCCGTTATCACGGGCAGGGCAACTACTCTATTGGAGAGGCTAGCCCAGGACGCAGGG